>JBIOYN010000090.1:0-9260 GCA_044870155.1 Acidimicrobiia bacterium
CCCGCCCCGCCCCCTGGGCGGCACCGTCCTGGCGGGGCATTTCGTGGAATTCGTGAAGCGGGAGGCCCAGACGCTCGAAGCCCTCGGAGGAGACGCCGCCACCCGCCTTCAGCGGCTCGCCACCGGCGGCTACCGGGCGGAGACCACCCTTGCCCCCTCCCTCCTCGAAGCCACCACCGAGGCGGTGCTCGCCCAGCTCGGCCGTCCGGGAGACCCGCTGGCGGCCACGGCCACGGTGGAGCCGGGAACCGGCGCCATCCGCAGCCTCTTCGGCGGCCTCGACTTCGCCTCGACCCAGTTCGACGAGGCCAGCCTCGGCGCCCGCCAGCCCGGGTCGGCCTTCAAGCCGTTCGTGTACCTGGCCGCGCTGCGCCAGGGCATCGACCCCCGCAGCACGTTCAACGGGACGTCGGGCCGCAAGATCGACTGCTACGGCAAGCGCGTCGACAACGCCGGGAACCGCAGCGCCGGACGCATCGAGGTCGACCGGGCGCTGGTGCAGTCGGTCAACGTCGTCTTCGTCGACCTGGGATGCGAGGTGGGCATCGAGCCCGTCCTGCGGGCGGCGGCCGACGCCGGCATCCCCGAGGAGGCGACCGAAGCGCAGGCCGCCATCTTCCTCGGCGGCTTCGACCGGGGCGTCAGCGCCCTGACCATGGCCGCCGCCTACGCCACCTTCGCCTCCGGCGGCGTCTACGCCGAGCCCTACGCCATCGCCCGGATCGTCGACACCGCCGGCAAGGTCGTCTACGAGCGCAAGCCCGTGCGCCGACGCGCCTTCAAGACAGACGAGGTCGGCGTCCTCAACCGTCAGCTGGCGGCCGTCGTCACGTCCGGGACGGGGCGGGGGGCGGGCATCGGACGGCCGGTGGCGGGCAAGACGGGCACCACCCAGGACAACGGCGACGCCTGGTTCGTCGGCTTCGTCCCCCAACTCGCGACCGCGGTGTGGGTCGGCTACGAGCCCCGCCGGCCCATGTCCCGCGTCCACGGACGGGCCGTCTTCGGCGGCTCGTTCCCGGCCGCCATCTTCGCCCACGTCATGCGCCGGGCGCTGGAGGGCGTGCCCGTCGAGCCCATTCCCACCGCCGACCCCGACGACCTCGACCTGCGCCGGCTCCGCAAGGCGACCTGGGTCGCCCGGCAGGCTCCCGCGCCGCCCCTGCCCGAAGGGCCCACGGCCGCGGCCCCGGAGGACGGAGCCAGAACGGCCGATGGCACATCGGCGCCCGGTGACGACCCCGCCGGGGAACCGCCGTCGCCCCGACCCGCGGAGGCGCCGCCGGCCGCCGCAACCGGGCCCGCGCCGGCGCCTGCCCGTCCCGCCCCTCCACCGGACGCGCCGCCGCCCGAACGGCACGAGCCCGCCAAGCCGCCGGCGGAGGACGGCGAGCGACCGCAGCCGCTGCTGCCGTCGCCGGCGCCGGGTCGCCCCTGAGCGGCACCAACGGGTCTCCCGGTTGGGAGAAATGTTGATACGTAAACGGGGTACGATCTCTGACGGAGAGTTCGGTCCCTCTGGACTGAGCCGGGTGCGCGTTGGATCCAGACCCCGTTTGCGCCTCCCCCTTGCGGACGAGGAGGCGCTGATGGCCCTTCGCACTGTGGCATCCGGGCCCAGCCCGGTCATCTGTTGTCGGTGGACCTGATCCGTGCCCGGCGATCGACTCCTGCGCATCCTCGGCCGGCTGTCCGCCGGGGACGGTCGCCCCGACGCGCCCCGCCTGTGCGAGGTCTGCGCCGACGTGGCGGGCATGAGCGGCGCCGGCATCATGCTCATGGCCGGAGAGGTACCGGCAGGTTCGCTGTGCTCCAGCAACGGGGTGAGCAACCTGATCGAGGAGTTGCAGTACACGCTGGGGGAAGGGCCGTGCGTGGACGCCTACCAGCAGGGCCGGCCCATCCTCGAGCCTGACCTGGTCGACCCCGTCACGCCCCGCTGGCTGGCCTTCACGCCGCCTGTGGTCGAGGCGGGCGTCCGGGCCGCCTTCGGCTTCCCCCTCCAGGTGGGCTCCGTCCGGCTCGGCGCCCTCAACCTCTACCGCGACCGTCCGGGACCGCTCAGCGAGGAGCAGTACGCCGATGCGCTCGTCCTCGCCGGCGTGGCGGGCCGGGCCGTCCTCGCCGCCCAGGCGCAGGCGCCGCCCGGCATACTGGCCGCCGAGCTGGAAGAGGGAGCGAACTTCCGCTTCGTCGTGCACCAGGCCTCCGGCATGGTTTCCGTC
Organism: Acidimicrobiia bacterium; assembly: GCA_044870155.1. Classification (GTDB taxonomy): domain Bacteria; phylum Actinomycetota; class Acidimicrobiia; order IMCC26256; family BP-133; genus CAWBJP01. The sequence goes on from JBIOYN010000090.1 coordinate 2,226, forward strand.
CAGCTGGGGATCAGCGTCGGCGAGGCCCTGCTCCGCCTCCGGGCCTACGCCTTCGGCAACGACCGCCTGCTGGCCGAGGTGGCCGAAGAGGTGGTCGGCCGGCAGCTGCGCTTCGGCGACTTCCTCCCCGACGCGGCGCCACGGCCGTGAAACGACGACGCGCTGGTAGAATCGGTTGGTTCGCAGGCTCTCTGCCTGCGGTGCGGCGCTGCCCGAGACCCCGGCCGCGCATCCCGTTCGTCGGATGCCGGAGGTCCCAGTGCCCACGAGATGCCGTTGCTGACTGAATCCGCGGCCGAGCGCCAGCCGCGGCGCCAGCCATCCGTCCCCGCCCGCCACGCACCCATCGGGGCGGAGCCGGGCCGGGGGGGTACCCACTTCCGGGTGTGGGCCCCCGCCCACCAACGACTCGACCTTGTCCTCCTGGAACCGTCCGCCGCCGATGTGCCCGACGCCCTCGTCGTGCCCCGCCGCCAGACGATCCCGCTCGACCCCGAGGCCGACGGGTACTTCTCGGGGTTCGTCCCCGGGGCGGCGGCCGGCGATCTGTACTTCTTCGGGTTGGAGGACGGGAGCATGAGCCCCGACCCGGCGTCACGCTTCCAGCCCGTCGGCCCTTTCGGCCCGTCCGAGATCGTCGATCCCTCCAACTTCGAATGGACCGACCACGACTGGGCGGGCCTGGCCCCCCATGAGCACGTGATCTACGAGATCCATGTGGGGACCTTCACCCAGGAGGGCACGTGGAGCGCGGCCCGGGCCCTCCTCCCCGGCCTCGCCGACCTCGGGGTGAGGACCATCGAGCTCATGCCGGTGGCGGAGTTCCCGGGATCGTTCGGTTGGGGGTACGACGGTGTCGACCTCTTCGCCCCCACCCGGCTCTACGGCCGCCCCGACGAGATGCGCCGCTTCGTCGACGCCGCCCACGCCGCCGGCCTGGCCGTCATCCTCGACGTGGTCTACAACCATCTCGGGCCCGACGGCGCCCTCTTCGACCGCTTCTCACCCCACTACTTCACCGACCGCCACGACAACGACTGGGGCCAGGCGCTCAACTTCGACGACGCCGACTCGGGCCCGGTGCGGGAGTTCTTCATCACCAACGCCGTCCACTGGATCGGCGAGTTCCACCTCGACGGCCTCCGCATCGACGCCGCCCAGAGCATCTTCGACTCCTCGCCCGAGCACATCCTGGCCGCCATCACCACGGAGGCGCGGGCCGCCGCCCCTGAGCGTCCGCTCCTGTTGGTGGCTGAGAACGAGCCCCAGGACCCGATCATGCTGCGCACCGGCGACCGGGGTGGCCATGGCCTCGACGTCGCCGTCAACGACGATTTCCACCACAGCGCCAAGGTGGCCGCCACGGGCCGCAACGAGGCCTACCTGACCGACTACCGCGGGTCACCCCAGGAGCTGGTGTCCTGCGTCAAGCGGGGCTACCTCTACCAGGGACAGTGGTACAGCTGGCAGACCAACCCCCGGGGCGCCTACTCCCTCGATCTCGGGCCCCGCCGATTCGTCCACTACCTCCAGACCCACGACCAGGTGGCGAACTCGTTCCGGGGCCGGCGCCTCCACGAGCTGACCAGCCCCGGCCGGCTGCGGGCGCTCACCGCCCTGCTCCTGCTCAGCCCTCCGGTGCCGCAGCTCTTCCAGGGTCAGGAGTTCGCCGCCTCCAGCCCCTTCCATTACTTCGCCGACCATGACGGTGAACTGGCCGAGGCGGTGCGTGCCGGTCGCACGGCCCAGGTCGGCCAGTTCCCCAGCCTGGCCCGGGCCTTACGCGCCGAAGGCATGGTCTCTCCCAACGCCCGGGCCACGTTCGAGCAGTGCCGGCTCGACCACGGCGAGGCGGAGACGAACGCCGAGATCCTGTTGCTCCACCGCGACCTGCTGCACCTCCGCCGCCACGACCCGGTCATCGCCCTCCCCGACGTGGCCGTCGACGGCGCCGTGCTCGGCCCGGAGGCGTTCGTGCTGCGGTTCTTCTCCCCGTCCGAAGACGACCGGTTGCTCCTGGTCAACCTGGGCGGCGACCTGAGCCTCGTCCCCAACCCCGAGCCCCTCTTGGCGCCGCCGGCCACCGGCAGCTGGAAGGAGCTGTGGTCGAGCGAGGACCCCCGCTACGGCGGGAGCGGAACCCCGGAGTCCGACGTCCAGGGGCCCTGGGCCCTGGCCGGCCATTCCGCGCTGTTCCTCGGATCGCCCTGAGCAGCGCCGCGGTGGTCAGGAGGGTCACACCTCCTGCCGACGCCGACCCCGCCCAGCAGCTCCAACGGGAGTGGCTGGTGACCAACGGGATCGGCGGCTACGCCTCGGGGACCGTCTCGGGGCTCGTGACCCGGCGCTACCACGGCTGGTTGGTGGCCGCCCTGCCCAACCCGCTGGGCCGGGCGGTCATGCTCACGCACCTCTCGGAACAGCTCCGCCTGCCCGACGGGCGCCGGGTCGAGCTGTGGGCCCAGGAGACCGAGGACCGTAGCCTCGAGCTCCACGGCGACCCCTACCTGATCGAGTTCGGCCTGGTCGACGGCCTCCCCGTCTGGACCTACGACATCGACGGGACGGTGCTCGAGAAGCGGGTCGTGCTGGCTTCGGGCCTGAACCTCGTCCACGTCAGCTACCGCCTCACGGCCGCCGCCGGGGCCGAGAGTGGTGCCCCCGAGGTCGTGTTCCAGCTCCGCCCGTCGATGCATTTCCGGCCCTACGAGTCCGCCGTCAACGCCGAGTTGGCCCGCTACTCGCTCCTGGCCACCGACGACCGTTACGACATCGTCGGCGACCCGGCCTATCCGGCGTTGCGGATGCGCCTGCACGCCCGCGATACCGCCTTCACCCACCGCCCCCGGCGCATCTCCCTCGTCGTCCACCGCGTCGAGCAGAGCCGCGGCTACGACGCCCGGGGGGACCTGTGGAGCCCGGGCTACTTCCAGATCCGCCTGCGGCCCGGCGAGGAAGCCACCCTGGTGGCGTCGACGGAACCGTGGGAGGCGATCGACGCCCACCCGCCGGGCGAGGTGGAGACGGCCGAACGGGCCCGCCGGTCACAGCTGCTGCGCGACGCTCCGACGCCCCTGCGGGAAGCCATGCCCGAACTCGTGCTCGCCGCCGACCAGTTCATCGTGAAGCCGTTCGGCCGGGAGGCCCCCGGCGACGACGAGGTCCGGACCGTGATCGCCGGATACCACTGGTTCACCGACTGGGGCCGGGACACGATGATCTCCCTCGAGGGCCTCTGCCTGCTCACCGGACGGCATCGGGAGGCGGGCTCGATCCTGCGCATGTTCGCCCGCCACGTCCGCCACGGGCTGATCCCCAACCTGTTCCCCGAGGGCGATGCTCACGGGCGCTACAACACCGCCGACGCCACCCTGTGGTTCTTCCACGCCCTGGCCCGCTATCTCCACCACACCGGCGACCGCGAAATGCTGCGGCACGTCCTGCCCGTACTGGCTGAGATCGTGGAATGCCACGTGACCGGGACCTGCTTCGGGATCGCCGCCGACCCGGCCGACGGCCTCCTGCGGGCCGGGTCCCCGGGCTACCAGCTCACCTGGATGGACGCCAAGGTCGACGACTGGGTCGTCACCCCCCGCCGGGGGAAGCCGGTCGAGATCAATGCCCTGTGGTACCAGGCGCTGTGCCTCCTCTACCAGTGGTCGGCGCAAGAGGATTTCGACGTCGGCACCGACCTCGCCGATCTCCGGGAGACGGCGCGGGAGTCGTTCAACCGGCGCTTCTGGTACGAGGCCGGTTCGTATCTCTTCGACGTGGTGGACAGCGAGGACGGCGGCGACGACCCCACCCTGCGGCCCAACCAGATCCTGGCCGTCTCCCTGCCGCATGCTGTGCTCCGGCCCGACCGCTGGGCCCCGGTGGTCGACACGGTGCGCGGGCATCTCCTCACCCCCGTGGGACTGCGCACCCTCGACCGGGACCATCCCGACTACAAGGCCAACTACGACGGCGACCTGTGGGCCCGGGACGCCGCCTACCACCAGGGCACCGTCTGGCCCTGGCTCCTCGGGCCCTTCGTCGACGCCTGGCTCAAGACCTTCCCCGGGCGGCGCGAGGAGGCCGTGGCCATGGTGCGGAGTCTCCATGACACCTTGGGGCAGGCCGGCATCGGGTCGGTGAGCGAGATCTTCGACGCCGAGGAACCCTTCACGCCCCGGGGGTGCATCGCCCAGGCGTGGAGCGTGGCCGAGCTCATCCGGGCGGCGGTGGCGGTCGGACAGCCCCCTGCGAACGGGATCGGCGACGGCAAAGGCGGCGAGTAGCACTCCGTCCCTTACGTCACCCTCAGCAGGAAACGCCGGTCACCCCAACTAAACTCATCCCCATGCTGGGGGAACGAAACAAGCGGCCCGCGTACACCAAGCCGGCCCAACCACGAACGCCGAAAGGCAAACGCCACGGGCTGCGCGCCGCCCGGCGCCGATACCACCTGCCCAACTCGTAGGTCCCGCGCACGAAGCGAGCGGCGATGCCCCGTGGGGGAGACTGTCGCCCATGGCGCTGCCCATCGAGGACTACGCCCTGATCGGTGACACCCACACCGCCGCCCTGGTCGGCAGGGACGGGTCGATCGACTGGCTGTGCCTGCCCCGCTTCGACTCCGGCGCCTGTTTCGCCGCCCTCTTGGGCGACGAGAGCCACGGCCGCTGGCTCCTGGCCCCCGCCGGTGGCCTGCGCCGCACGGCCCGGCGCTACCGGGGCGACACCCTGGTGCTCGAGACCGAGTTCGAGACCGACGACGGCGTCGTGCGGGTCGTCGACTGCATGCCCCACCGCCACCGCTACGCCGACGTGGTCCGCCTGGTGGAGGGCGTCTCGGGCCGGGTCCCCATGCGCATGCAACTGGTCATGCGCTTCGACTACGGCTCCATCGTCCCCTGGGTCCGGCGGGTGGGCGACGCCGTGCTGGCCGTAGCCGGCCCCGACGCCCTCTCCCTGCGGGCGGACGTGGCCGTGCGGGGCGAGGACCGCACCACGGTGGCCGACTTCGCGGTGGCGGCGGGCGAACGGGTCGCCTTCTCGCTCACCTGGCATCCCTCCACCGACCCGCCCCCCGAGCTCCTCGACGTCGGCGCCATGATCGGCGAGACCGAGCGGTGGTGGGGGGAGTGGGCGGGGCGGGGCACCGTCACCGCCACCGGCGACTGGGGCGAGGCCGTCACCCGCTCGCTCATCACCCTCAAGGCCCTGACCTTCGAGCCCACCGGGGGGATCGTGGCCGCCGCCACCACCTCGTTGCCCGAGGCGCTGGGGGGCGTGCGCAACTGGGACTACCGCTACTGCTGGGTCCGCGACGCCACCTTCACCCTCTACTCGCTCATGGTGGCGGGCTACTCCGAGGAGGCCGGTGCCTGGCGGGACTGGCTGCTGCGGGCGGTGGCCGGTGACCCCGCCGATCTGCAGATCATGTACGGCGCCGCGGGCGAGCGGCGCTTGACCGAACTCGAGCTCGACTGGCTCCCCGGCTACGAGGGGTCCCGCCCGGTGCGGATCGGCAACGCCGCCTCGGGCCAGTTCCAGCTCGACGTCTACGGCGAGATCATGGACGCCCTCCACCAGGCCCGCCGCCGCGGCCTGGAAGCCAACGAGGCGGCGTGGAGCCTGCAGCTGGCCCTGCTCGAGTTCTTGGAGTCGGCCTGGCGTCAGCCCGACGAGGGCATCTGGGAGGTGCGGGGCCCGAGACGCCACTTCACCCACTCCAAGGTCATGGCCTGGGTGGCGCTGGACCGCTCGGTGCAGGCGGTGGAGCGCTTCGGCGAGGACGGGCCGGTGGGCCGGTGGCGGGCGTTGCGCGACGAGATCCACGACGAGGTGTGCAGGGAGGGCTTCGACCCCGAACGCCAGACGTTCACCCAGTACTACGGCTCGGGCGAGCTCGACGCCGCCCTGTTGATGGTCCCCCTGGTCGGGTTCCTGCCCGCCGACGACCCCCGGGTGCAAGGCACGGCAGCCGCCGTGGAGCGCGAGCTGTGTCGCGACGGCCTCGTCATGCGCTACTCCCAGCCCGACGCCGGGCTCGCCGAGGGCAACCCGGTGGACGGGCTGCCCGCCGGGGAGGGCGCCTTCTTGGCCTGCTCGTTCTGGCTGGCCGACAACCTCGCCCTCTTCGGCCGGCGCCGGGACGCCACCGACCTCTTCGAGCGGCTCCTCGATCTGCGCAACGACGTGGGCCTGCTGGCCGAGCAGTACGACCCCGCCGCCCGCCGCCTGGTGGGCAACTTCCCCCAGGCGTTCTCCCATGTGGGCCTCATCAACACCGCCCACAACCCGTCGGAGGGAGAGGGTCCAGCCCAGCACCGCCGGGGGCGCTGAGGCGGCTCAGCACCCTCGCCGCTACGCCGAGAGCCCGCCCCACAGGCCGGGGACGCCCACCGCCAGGGCGTAGTCGAGGCACATGCCCCGGACCCGGCAGCCCGCACACACCCGGCGGGTGGCCCCGACCCCTTCGGCGTGCTCGCCGCCGGCGGCCATCGACCAGCGGACGAGTCCCCGCCCCCGACAGGCGCTCTCGGGCATCCACCGGGGACGTAGGAACTTGATCTCACTGGCGCTCCCCGGGCGGGGGACGAACACACCCGCCACCGAGAAGGCCTTCGGCGACGCACCGGGCTCTCGCATTGCCAGACCCCCGTCGCTCGATCCCATGCGTACCGGAGAGCGCAGCCGGGATCTGGGGCGACGCCGCCACCACCGGGGTGACCGGTGGAGCGGCGCCAACCTACCACCCGGGTCACCGCGTGTCCCCCGGCCCTGCGGTGGGGCGTTTCCGCGGAAAGCTGCCGCTCATCGATCAGAGGTCATGAATGACGGGCTCGAACCTCCATGCGTTCATTCGGGGCGGGACGGGGCGCACGGATGAACGCATCTATGGGGGTGACTTACCTCCGTGTCAGGCCCCGGCCTTCAGCATGCAGATGGCCAGGTGGGCGCCCTCCACGGCAGTCGTGGTCGCAGGCGAGGCGCCTGCGTCGGCGGCCGCTGCCGCTTTCGCGCTGTCGCCGGCCTGCTCGAGCTCCA
>JBIOYN010000091.1:0-4315 GCA_044870155.1 Acidimicrobiia bacterium
GTCATCCACTTCCACGGCCTCAAGACCCCCAACTCCATGGACGGGGTCCCCGACATCACCCAGCCCCCGGTCAAGCCGGGCCAGTCCTTCACCTACGAGTTCGTGGCTCAGGGGCCGGCGGTGGGGATGTACCACTCCCACCACAACGCCGCCGTCCAGGTGCCCAACGGCCTGGCCGGCACCATTCTCGTCGGCGACCTGCCCCTGCCCGAGGGCGTGAGCATCACCAAGGCAGTCCCGATGATGATCAACGACGCCGGCACCATCGGCCTGTCGCTCAACGGGAAGTCCTTCCCCGCCACCGCTCCCGTGGCCGCCAAGCAGGGCGACTGGTTCCTGGTGCACTACCTGAACGAGGGGGTCATGGCCCATCCCATGCACCTCCACGGCGTGCCCCAGATGGTCATCGCCCGAGACGGGATCCCGGTCACGCCCTACGCCGTCGACACCGTCACCGTCGCCCCCGGCGAGCGGTACTCGGTGCTCGTCCACGCCACCGAGCCCGGCATCTGGGCCTGGCACTGCCACATCCTCCCCCACGCCGAGCGGGAGGACGGGATGTTCGGGATGGTCACGGCGCTCATCGTGCAGTGACCGTCCGCCAACGGAATGTTGATCCGCAGGAGAGGAGGTGCGAAATGTTCTTCATCACCAACCTGGCCATCGCCGTGGCTGCCAGCATCAAGGGCGCCGTGGCCGCCGTGGCTGACGCCCCCCGGTTCCTCCGCTGGTACCGCAACGCCAAGACGGCATGAGACTCCGACAACCACAACGACGGCACCCACCGGCCGGCCCCCACGTCACCTGGGGAGCCGGCCGGGGTCGTTCTCGGCCGGGAGAAAAGCCTCAGGTGGGCACCAAACTGGTGCGGCCCGAGGAGTGACCCTCATCGTCGCCCGCCACGGACCGATCGGATCCTCAGGTACCTGTTCAGGACTGTGGAGGTCCGCAGATGCGAGCGAAGGACGTGGCCCGGCACCGGGTGTGCTCGGTCGACCGTCACCGTGGGGTCGATGAGGTGGCCCGACTCATGGCTGCCGAAGACGCCCATGCGATCGTTGTCGTCGACGGGGAACGTCTCGTCGGCATCGTGACCGAGCGTGACCTCGTGACCCGGGTGCTGGCCCCCGGGCTGCCGGCCGGCACGGCGGTGGGATCGGTCATGACCAGCGAACCCATCACCGTCGAGGCCGATGAGTCGGTCGAGGCCGTGCAGCTGACGCTCCACCGGCACGGTGTCCGCCAGGTGCCCATCACCGAAGGAGGCCGGCTGGTCGGCCTCGTCGCCCTCGACGACCTCGTCTACGAGCTGACCGTCGAGCTGCGGCGCCTCCTGCCCGAAGGCTCTGCCCTGGCTGATTCCTGACCTCGTCGCCGGGCCCGATGTCTTTTGGCGTCGGGAACGGGACCTTCGGCCCTGCCCGCCCTCACCCGCGCCTCCTTACCGTCAGAAGGGCTGCTCAACGACGACCTGAGGAGGCCACATGCGAGCGCTCGTCTATCACGGTCCGGGAAACAAGGCCTGGGAGGACGTTCCCAAGCCCGCCCTGCAGGCAGATACGGACGCCATCGTCCGGGTCGACGCCGTAACCATCTGCGGCACCGACCTGCACATCCTGAAGGGCGACGTTCCCGCCGTCACGCCCGGGCGCATCCTGGGCCACGAGGCCGTGGGCACGGTCGAATCCATCGGCGCCGGGGTGAAGAACGTGAAGGCCGGCGACCGGGTGCTGGTGTCGTGCATCACCGCCTGCGGGGCGTGCCGCTTCTGCCGCGAGGGCAGCTACGGACAGTGCGTAGGCGGGGGCGGCTGGATCCTCGGACACAAGATCGACGGGACCCAGGCCGAGTACGTCCGCGTTCCCTTCGCCGACACGTCGACCTATCCGGCACCTGCCGGGGTGTCGGACGAGGACCTGCTGATGCTGGCCGACATCCTGCCCACCGGCTACGAGGTCGGCGTCCTGAACGGCCAGGTCCGACCCGGAGACGTCGTCGCCGTGGTCGGAGCCGGGCCCATCGGCCTGTCGGCGATCATGGGTGCCCGGCTGTTCAGTCCGAGCCACGTGGTGGCCATCGACAAGGCCGACACCCGCCTCGAGGCCGCCAAGCAGTTCGGCGCCGACGTCGTCGTCAACAACGACCGGGAAGATCCGGTGGCGGTCGTGCAGAGCCTGACCGGCGGCCTGGGCGCCGACGTCGCCATCGAGGCGGTGGGCGTGCCCGCCACCTTCGAGCTGTCGGCGGCGCTCATCCGCCCGGGTGGACACGTCGCCAACATCGGCGTGCACGGCGAGCCGGCCACCTTGCATCTCGAGGAGCTCTGGATCAAGAACGTGACCATCAGGACCGGCCTGGTCGACACCTACTCGACGCCGACGCTGCTGCGCCTCGTCGCCAGCCGACAGGTGGACGCCGGGCGGTTCGTGACCCACCACTTCGGGCTCCAGCAGTTCATGGAGGCCTACGACGTGTTCGCCCGCGCCGGTGACACGGGCGCCCTCAAGGTGGTCCTCACCCGGGAGCCATGAGCTCCGTCCCGGCCCGGGCCACCACCCGGGCCGGGATCACCGCGGCGACAAGGAGTTGCTCCCAATGTCCTACGCCACGCTGATCGTGACTGTCGCCCTCGTCTGGCTTGCGACCGGTCTGGTGCTCGCCGTCGTGATGGGCCGCCGCGGCCACGATCCGTTCGCCTGGCTGATCATCGGCGCCGTCTTCGGGCCCGTGGCGATCCCGCTGGCGGTCGACGCCTGCCTCCACGGCGAAGACAGCCGGGTCCAGATCCTGTCCCACATGTGGTCGAGAGGCGCCGGGCCGGTGGACGTCCTGGCCGGCATCGACGGCTCCCGTGAATGCCGCGCCGCCCTCGACGCCGCAGTCGAGCTTCTCGGGGTCCGGATCGGACGGCTGACCCTGGCCACCGTCGTGCCCTACGACGGCGGGACCGAGAACGAGGACAGCGCCCGGGTGACCCTGGAAGCGGCGGCCATCCTCCTCGAGCGCCCACACCGCCAGGAGATTCTGCGGGGTCGTCCGGCGCCGGCACTCCTACGGCAGGCGATGCTGGACGGCTACGACCTGCTCGTCATCGGGGCCAAGGGAGCGGGGGCCGCCGAGACCGTGCTCGGCAGCACCGCCATGGAACTGGCCCGCACCGCCCAGGTTCCCGTCCTCATGATGGGCGCCGGCCAGAAAGGGCCTGACAGAGGGTCCGGCGCGCCCTCCCTGACGGCTCAGGATGTTGGCCTCTGATCAACGCGGGAGAGGATGCGACAGATGCACAGAGTCCCCGACACCCTGGCGGGGGCGCCAAGAAGAACGCCAGCGCTTTCTCTAGTCCCGGATGATCCAGAACAGGCGGGCCGGCTCTGCGATCAGGTTGCGCCAGCCGGCCACCGAGGCCCGGGTGGCGAGGACGGCGTCGCCGGTGCGCAGCACCGGGGTGGCCGAACCGAGGTCGGCCTGGACCAGGCCGGCGGCGACGAGGATGAGCTCGACGCCCTTGTGGGGGACGGGGGGTGTTCCACGCTGGCCGGGACCCAGCTGGATCAGGTACGCCCGTAGCCCGGCGGCGGGGTCGTCGAGGAGGGCGACGTGCCCCTGGGGAGATCCCATGCGGTCCCGCCGTGCGAGGACGTAGTCACCGTTCTCTCTCACGGCGAGGAGATCGTCCAGGCTGACGCCCAGGGCTTCGGCCAGAGTCAGGAGTGTGTCGAGGGCCAGCCCTCGGTGGCCCGACTCCGCCTGGGAGATGGCGCTGGGCGACACACCGGCCAGCTGGGCGAGATCGGCTTGGTTGAGGTGGCGTTCTCGCCGGAGACGGCGGAGTCCCTCCCCGAGACGGCCGAGGGCCTTCTCCTGCTCGAAGCGGGGTGTGGCGTCGGGGCCGGGACGGACGTGCAAGAGGCGGCCCGCCACGCCCGGTCTCCCCTCTGCCTTGACCACGCGGAGATGACGCCCCCGCAGGTCGAGCACGCACTGGGTGACCTTGGCGATGCTCTCGATGAGGGCGGCTCCGGCCACCGATCGGCTGGTTCGCCAGTAGGCCAGGGCCCCGATGTCGTAGATAAAGATGTTGCCCTGTGCGTCCCACGTAACATCCGTCGGGCGTCCGAATCTGTATTTCTGATTGAGGAGCGGCGGGAAGTTGGTCTGCACGGCCCCGGCAACAGGCTCCGGCCGGCGGCCAAGCACCATCACGACGCGCCCCGCGGGATTGAACTTGATGACCATGTTCGTTCCTTCGTCCACGACCCAGACGTTGTCCTGCGCGTCGACGCGCACCTGATGCGCGAACTCGATGCCGTACAGG
>JBIOYN010000092.1:0-3063 GCA_044870155.1 Acidimicrobiia bacterium
GGCCCTGGAGCTCGACCGCCACCTGCTGCCCCTGCTCGCCCAGGTGCTGGCCGGGCGGGACAACGTGGCCGTCGTCCAGGGTGACGCCCTCACCGTCGACTACGGCGAACTCCTGGCCGGCGGGACGCGCACCATGGTCTCGAACCTCCCCTACAACGTGGCCACCCCGCTCCTCGTCCGGCTGCTGGAGGAGGTCCCGGGGTTGCGCCGGCTGGTGGTGCTGGTGCAGCGGGAGGTGGCGGAACGTCTGGTCGCCGCGCCCGGGACCCGGGAGTCCGGGTCGGCGTCGGTCAAGGTCGCCTACTTCTCCCGCCCGGCCCTCCTGGCCGCCGTCCCCGCCACCGTCTTCGTCCCCCGTCCCCGGGTGGAGTCCGCCCTCGTGGCCTTCGACCGCCTCCCCGGCCCGCCCGTCGACGTCCCCTCCGCCGACCGCATGTTCGAGCTGGCCCGGGCGGGCTTCGCCCAGCGCCGCAAGATGTTGCGCCAGGCGCTCCGGCCCCTGCTCGGCCCGGACGCCGGCGACGTGCTCGCCGCCGCCGGCGTCGATCCCGGGGCTCGGGCCGAGGCCCTCACCCTCGGGGAGTGGGCGGCGCTGACCCGCGTCCTCCCGGCGGCCAAGGCCCCGTCGTGAGCGTGGGCTACGACGGCACTCCCATCGAGGGGGCGGGGTGCCTGCGGGCGCTGGCCCGGGCCAAGCTCACGCTCTCGCTGCAGGTCACCGGCCGCCGGGACGACGGCTACCACGACCTCGAGGCGCTGGTGGTCTCGCTCGAGGACCCCCACGACGTCCTCACCATGCACGTGCTCCCCACCGTGGGGGTCCTGCTCACGACCACGGGCCCGGCGGCGCCGGGCGTCCCCGCCGGCCGCAACAACTACGACAACCTGGCCGCCGCTGCCGCCCTCGCCCTCCTCCAGACGATCGACGACGCCGGGCCCTTCGCCGCCGCCGGATTCGAGATCAACCTGCACAAGGAGATTCCCGCCGGCGCCGGCCTGGGCGGCGGCTCGGCCGACGCCGCCGCCGTCCTCCGGGCGGGCGACCGTCTCCTCGACCTGGGGGTCGATCCCGCGGTCATTGTCGGGCTGGCGGCGGGCATCGGGTCCGACGTCGCCTTCTGCGTGGTGGGGGGGACGGCGTGGATGCGGGGACGGGGCGAGCTCATCGAGCCCCTCCCCGCCGTCCGGCTGCCGTGGCTGGTGGTGGCCGCCCCACCCCTCGCCGTCTCCACCGCCGCCGTGTACGCCGCCTGGGACGACCTCGGCGGGCCGCACTCGGAGCGTGTCGTCGCCGCGCCCGAGGCCGTAGCCGAGCTTGTGCCCGGAGGCCTGGTCAACGATCTGGAGCCCGCCGCCGAGGTCGTGGAGCCCCGGCTCCGGCCCTTCCGCCTGGCCCTCGAGGACCTGGCCGGCGCCCCCGCCATCCTGGCCGGGAGCGGGTCGGCGCACGCCGTCGTGGTCCCGGACCACGAGCGCGCCCGGATCCTGGCCAGACAGGTCAGGTTCGAACTCGGGGCCCGGGCCTGGGCCACCCGCCCGGTCGAAGCCGGGGTCGCCTTCTAGCGCCGGCCTACTTGCCGGCGGCGCGGCGTTGCCAGCGCGTCCGCTTGAGGAGCTTCTTGTGCTTCTTCTTCCGCATTCGCTTGCGGCGCTTCTTGATGAGCGAACCCATGGCGGGCGCAGACTACCCGCCGCCGCTCGCAGCTGTCATACCGCCGCCGCCAAACCGACAGGTAAGGTCCTTGATCAGTCGGGGGTGGTGTAACCGGCAGCACAGGGTCCTTTGGAGTCCCTGGACGAGGTTCGAATCCTCGCCCCCGAGCCAGCGGATCCGAAAGGGGTGCAGATGATTGCGGAGCCGAGCGGATTGGCGGCTGTGGTTCTCGCTGCCGGCGAGGGCACCCGCATGAAGTCGTCCATTCCCAAGGTGCTCCACCCGCTGTGCGGGCGGCCGATGCTCCTCCACGTCATCGGCGCTCTCGAGCAGCTGGCCGTGGACCGGATCGTGGTCGTGGTCGGTCACGGCGCCGACAAGGTCATCAAGACCCTCCACGGCGAGACCGACGTCCCCCTCGAGTTCGTGGAGCAACGGGTCCAGCGGGGGACGGGCGACGCCGTCTCCGTGGCCCTCACCGTCTTCCCCGACGAGCTCGACACCGACGACGACCTGGTGGTCGTCCCCGGCGACACCCCGTTGCTGCGGGCCGAGACGGTGGCGGCCCTGGCCCGGGAGCACGAGGAGGCGGGGGCGGCGGCCACCGTCCTCACCGCCCGGCTGCCCGACGCCACCGGCTACGGCCGCATCGTGCGGGGCAAGGACGGCGGTGTCGAGTCCATCGTCGACCACTGGGACGCCACACCCGCCGAGCGCGAGATCGACGAGGTCAACACCTCGATCTACTGCTTCCGCCGCAACCTGCTGGCTCCCGCCCTGCGGCGCCTGTCACCCGAGAACGCCCAGGGCGAGTACTACCTGACCGACGCCATCGCCGTGCTGCGCCAGGCGGGCCACAAGGTCGTGGCCATGACCGCTCCCGATACCGCCGAGGCCCTGGGGGTGAACGACCGGGTCCAGCTGGCCGAGGCCGAGGCCGCCCTGCGGCTGCGGATCAACGCCTCGTGGATGCGGGCGGGCGTGACCATGACCGACGCCGCCCGGACCTACATCGACGCCACCGTGACCTTGGGCGCCGACGTCTCCCTCCTGCCTGGTGTGGTGCTCGAGGGACGGACGTCGGTGGGCCCCGGATCGGTCATCGGGCCCGACACCCGCCTCACCGACACCACGGTGGGGGAGGGCGCCACCGTCACCTACTGCGTGGCCCGGGAGGTGGAGATCGGCGACGGGGTCACCGTCGGTCCCTACACCCACCTGCGGCCCGGGACCCGTCTGGCCAAGGGCTCCAAGGCGGGCAGCTTCGTCGAGATCAAGGCCTCGGAGGTGGAGGAGGGCGCCAAGGTTCCCCACCTGGCCTACGTGGGCGACGCCACCGTGGGCGCGGGGGCCAACGTGGGGGCGGGGACGATCACCGCCAACTTCGACGGCCGGCAAAAGCACCGCAC
>JBIOYN010000093.1:0-14012 GCA_044870155.1 Acidimicrobiia bacterium
TCCCCTCGGGAGCCCGGAGGGCCACGTGGAGGACGGCCCGGTCCTCGGTGGTGTTGATGTGCTCGCCGGCGAACATGCCCTCGATGCATTCGGGCACGCCGGCCCGCCGGGCCAGCGCCACCAGCAGTCCCACGGTCTCGGCCGTGAGACGGTTCTTGGAGTAGTCGAGGTACAGGTCGCCGGCCGAGACGACCATGGCCTCGCCCCGGCCGGGGTCGGCGGCGAAGAGATCCCGCAGGTGCCCGGTGCGGACCCCGGCGTGGTGGGCGGCCAGGGCCTGCCACTCGGACGTCTCGGTGATGGTCATGCGCGTACCCCTTGTGCTCTCCGTCCCAGGTCACCCCAGCAGGTGGGCGGTCTCGTTGAAGCTGACCAGAATGGGCCCCCGGGAACGGCGGGCGATGCGGGTCACCGAGGCCAGCGCTACGTACATCCGGAAGGCGGCGTCGTCGGGGGCCCCCAGCGTGAGCGCCACGGCCGCTTTGACGGGCGACACGTGGGTGACGGCCACCACCAGCCCGTCGCGGTCCCAGGCGTCGGCGCAGAACGCCTCCACCCGCCCGGCCAGCGCCGCCAGGCTCTCGCCCTCGGGCGCGGTGCCGGCGTCCGCCCGCAGCCGCTCCACCTCGGCGGAGGCGATCCCCCCCACGGGCCGGCCCTCCCAGGCGCCCCAGTCGATCTCCACCAGCCGGTCGTCGACCACGGGTTCGAGACCGCAGGCACCGGCGATGGCCTCGGCCGTCTCCCGGGCCCGGAGCAGCGGGCTGGTGAGGACGGCCACCGGCTCCTCCTTTCCCAGCAGGGCGGCCAGGCGTTCAGCCTGGCGCCGGCCCTCGTCAGTGAGGGCGGGGTCGGAGGCCCGCCCCAGGACGAGGCCCTCCCGGTTGGGGGCGGTCTCGCCGTGGCGGGCGAAGACGATCACGGGGACACCCCGGCCCTGTCGTTCACGGGGACACCCCGGCCCCGGGGGCCACCAGCCGGCCGGTGCGGAGGAACGTGCTCCGGGGCCCGGGGTCGGTGAGCCGGAAGCGGCGCACGAACCACCACAGCGCCAGGGCGCCGGCCACCTCCTCGGCCAGGGCCACGCCCAGGGGCGGCCACAGCCGGCCGTCAGGAAAGGAGCCGAGGAACGGCCACCACAGCACCTTCGAGCGGGTCCAGGTGCCGTCCAATACCAGGTGGAGGAACATGCCGATGGGCAGGGCCAGGAGGCGGCGGCGGACGACCCTCCGGCCCCGGGTGGCGACCATGACGGCGGTGAGGACGGCCACCGGCGCCACCAGGGCGTGGGCGTAGGCGGGATGGCCGGCGACGACCACGTCGACGGCGTCGGGGACGAGGGCGCCGGCCACCACCAGGCGGTGGTCGACGGCCGGGTCCTTGAAGACGTTCCACACGATGACCAGCGCCAGGCCGGCGTACCACAGGATCACCGGATCACGTCACGCCCGGCCTCAGGAGCGCACGAGGATGGCTCCGCAGTGCTCGCACCGGGCGAGGGCGTCGGGCGGCAGGTGCCGGATGCGGTCCACCTCGGTGGCGGGCAGGGACAGGTGGCAGGCCTGGCAGTTGGTCCCCACCAGGCGGGCGGCGCCCATCCCCCGGTTGGCCGCCCGCACCTGCTCGTAGAGGGAGAGGATGTTGGCCGGGATCCCGGGGACGAGCGCCGAGCGGGCGTCCTCCTCCACGCTGAGCTCGGTCTGGATCCCGGCGACGGCTTCGGCCAGGGCGGTGGACAGCCGCTCGATGTCGGCCGCCACCACGGCCATGGCCTCCTCCACCTTGGCCACCTCGGCGTCGTGGACCTCCCGGCGCTCGAGCACGGCGAGCTCCTCGTCCTCCAGCTCCCGGGCCCGCTTGCGCAGGTGGGCGACGTCGGCCGACATGGCCTGGAGCTCCCGGGGCGAGCTGATGGCGCCCGAGTACATCTTGGTCTCCTCGGCCCGGGCCCGGTCCTCCAGGGTGCGCACCTCGTCGTCGAGCTTGCGCTCCTCGCGCAGGACCTCGTCCCGCCGGGCCCGGACCTCGGCCAGCTCCTCATCCAGCTGGGCCCGGTTGGCCTCGGCCTCAGCCAGCGCCGCCCGCTCGGGCAGCGTGTCGCGCCGGTGGCGCAGTCGATCAGCGGCGGTGTCGTGGTCCTGGAGGGTGAGGAGATCGTCGAGCGCCGCCATCGCCCTCGGAGCCTACCGTGGGCGGCCCTCCACCCCCGGGGCGACGCCCGTCAGCCTGGGGGCCGCTTCGTGACCCGGACCAGCGTCAGGGCCTTGGGGTTGGCGGGATCGGGGTCGGCGGCATCGTGGAAGGTGACGAGCCCCAGGTACACGCCGTCGCCGGCCAGCCCCGACCACGCCAGGTCGAGCGCCACCTCCTGGCCGAAGACGACGGGGCGGGGATCGCCCCGGACCTCGAGGCCCGGCGCCGACGACGGGGTGGTGGGGTCGTCGGGGGTGGGGTCGGCGCCCAGCCAGGACGTGAAGTCGTAGGTGGTCAGGGGATCCCTGGTCTTGAACCCCACCACCGAGAAGCGGTAGGCGCCGGGAGCGGGCCGGGGGATGGCGATGGACTCGGCGGCGTCCTCGTCGGCCGACGTCTCCAATTCGTCACCGGCGTCGAAGCCGTCGCCCTCGTCGTCGTAGAACAGGAACAGGTCGAGGTCGGTCTCCTTGGCCCCGCCGTCGGCGTTGGTGACGTCGGCGGCCAGGACCTGGGCGCCCGGGGGCACGGTCACGTCGAAGACGTCGACGGAGTCCGACGGAGTGATGTGGTCGTTCTCGGGCGGGGCCGTGGTCACCGTCTGGCCCGGGAAGCTCCGGGGCGGCGCCAGGCCCCAGCCCAGGGCCGACAGATCGCCCTGGTAGCCCGCCCGGGCCCGGACGGGGGCGCTGCCGGCGGCGGCGTCGGTGGGAATGGCGGCGGTGGCCGGGGCCGCGATCCGCACCGGGCGCACCGACACCGGGAGGCGCACGGTCCGCCCGTCGGCGGCGTTGGTGAGCACCAGGGACCCGAACGTGTAGGTGTCGAGGGGGGCGTCGGCCAGGGTGAGGGTGAGCTGGACGGGCTGGCTGGCCCCGGGGGCGATCTCGAAGCCCGAGGGGGTGACGGCCGCGGTCAGGCCGGGCAGGCCGGTGGTGGCCACGTTCCAGGTGCCGGGGACGTCGTCGACGCTGGTGAAGGTCCGGGTGGTGGTGGCCGTGCCCGTGAACGAGCCGTAGGAGACGGCCGGGAGGTTGAGGTCGGCGGGGGCCAGCGGGGGCAGGTCGCCGTCGACCAGCGCCGGGTCCTGGCCCTCCAGGTAGCGGGCGTAGTCGGCCATGCCCTCGTCGAGGACGAGCCCGGGTTCGGCGGCCAGGTTGGGGTCGATGCGCCCCGAGCCGGTGTCGAAGGCGTCGGCCGGTGTCTTGCCGTCCTCCCGCAGGACGGCGGGCACGGCCGTGGTCATGAGCGCCGACTTCACGGCCGCGGGCGAGCGGCCCGGGTCGCGCTGGAGGAGGAGGGCGGCGGCCCCGGCCACGTGGGGCGAGGCCATGGACGTGCCGCTGATGGCCTGGAACAGCTCCCCCTTTCGGGCGGCGGCGTCGGCCGGCGTGGGGGTGTTGGCGGCCAGGATGTTCACGCCCGGAGCCGCCAGGTCGGGCTTGGGGATGTCGGGGACGGGCTTCTCCGGGCCGCGGGAGGAGAAGGCGGCCAGGACGTCGGCCGGGGCGGCCACCGGCCGCGCCCCGCCGATCTCGGCCGTGGCCCCCACCCCGGCGGCCAGGACCGACTTGATGGCTTCCCCGTCGGCCAGGGTGATCTGCACGGCCGGGAGATGGTGGGCGTCGGCGGTCAGCTCCTGGTCGGCGGCGGCGTTGTAGAGGATCATCCCCACGCCGCCGGCGTCGGCCACCACCTTGCCCTTCTCCACTCTGGGGTTGTTTCCCCGCTTGCACAGCACCACGTGACCCTTGACGGCGCCGGGATCGAGGGACCCGGGGAGGCACAGCTCCGCTTGGTCGGCGGCCACGCCCGCCGGCGGGACGGTGACGGAGTCGACCAGCGGGGCCGGCCCCACGCCCTTGGAGAGGGTGGCGCCGGTGGTGACGACATGCTCGCCCTTGCCTGAGGCGGGGGCCACCTCCACGGTGGAGGCGAACTGGCGGGCCAGGCTCGACGCCGCCACCGAGGTGACCCAGGGGACGGCGGCCGGCGACCCCACGGTGGAGGGCTTGGGCCCGTTGTTGCCGGTGGAGTTGGCCACGAACACGCCGGCGTCGGTGGCGAAGAGGAAGGCCCGCTCCACCGGCCCCATGAGGGCGGCGGTGTCCGTACCCACGGAGTAGTTGATGACGTTCACCCCGTCAGACACGGCGGTGTCGATGGCAGCCACGGTGTCGGAGTCGTTGCAGGAACCGGGGCCGTCCTGGCCGGGCGGGGCGGGCTCGGGCGCTTCCTTGCGGGTCCAGCACACCTTGTAGGCGGCCAGGTAGGCCCGGGGGGCGATGCCGGAGATGTAGGGGACGCCCAGGTCGTAGCCGCCGATCTCCGGGTCGACGCCATAGTTGCCCCCCGCCGTGGCCGCCGTGTGGCTGCCGTGGCCGTCGGCGTCACGAGGGGACTGGAACTCGTCGGGGTGGAGGTTCGCCTTCCCGAAGCCGTCGACGAAGTACCGGGCCCCGATCAGCTTGTTGTTGCAGTCGGTGACGGCGAACGCCTCGCCCGCCTGGCACGCCCCCCGCCACTCCGACGGCGGCTCGAAGGGCGGCCCCTGGTACAGCTGCTTGCCGTCGGCGTCCCTTGGGTGGTCGGCGAAGCTGGGGTGCTCGGGGTAGATGCCGGTGTCGAGCATGCCGATGACGATCCCCGCCCCCGCCTTGGACGGCCCGCCGGCCTCCTTCCAGAGCCCGCCGGGGAGGCCGAGGAAGGCGGCGCCGTCCCGGCCCAACGGCCCGCCGCCGTCCTTTCCTTCGTCAGGGGGTGCCGCCGTCGGGTGGGAGACCGTGTCACGGCTCACAGCCCGCACCGCCGGGTCGGCGGCCAGGCGGGCGACCTCGGAGTCGGTGAGGCGGGCGGCGAAGCCGGGGAAGGCGACCCGGTAGTCGTAGGTGACGGGGGCGGCGGTGGCCGCCGCCCGGCGCAGGACCTCGTCCTGCCGCCCGGCGAGGAAGGACGTGTAGGTGCGGACGGCCTCGGGCAGGACGGAGTAGAGGGAGATCCCTTCCCCGTACGACGCCAGGGGCGGGACGGCCAGCTCCACGATGAAGGTCGACCGGGGGCTCGAGACCGCCTGGGTGGGGGTGGCGGGAACGAGCGAGAGGACGAGGGCGGTGGCCGCTGTTGCTCCCAGGACCTGCAGCTTCCGCATCCTCATCTCCTCGCGCGACGCCGGAACGTTCGGGTGGAGCCGGCGATGCGACAGAGGAAGAGCACGGTCGTGGTGTTGGTCCCCAGGCGTTGACTCGACGGTACCTCAGACACCCGAAAAGCCACAATGCGATTTACTGGGACGCCGTGGCCACGGTCATCGACATCACGCTCCCCGTCCGCACCGGCCAGTTCTCGTGGCCGGGCGACCCGCCGGTGTCCGTCAGCCCCTTCTTCCGCTTGGAGGACGGGCATCCGGCCAACGTGTCCGAGGTGCGGCTCAGCTCCCACACCGGCACCCACGTCGACCCTCCCGCCCACTTCCTCCCGGGGGGCGCCACCGTCGACCAGCTGCCGCTCGATGTGCTGGTGGGTCCGGCCACCGTCGTGGACCTGACCGGGCGGCCGGGTCCCGTCGGCCCCGCCGACCTCGACGCCCTCGACCTGCCCGCCGGCACCGAGCGGGTGCTGATGAAGACGGACAACTCCGCCCGCTGGCCCGAGCGCCTGCACACCTTTCCCGACCACTACGTGGCCCTGTCGGCAGCGGGGGCGGCGTGGATGGTGGAGCAGGGCGTCCGCCTGGTGGGCGCCGACTTCCTCTCCGTGGAGGAGCCCGACGCCCCGGGCCATCCCACCCACCTCCGGCTGCTGTCGGCCGGGGTCGTCATCCTCGAGGGCCTCGACCTCTCGGCCGTGGCCCCCGGCACCTATGAGCTGGTCTGCCTGCCCCTGCTCCTGGCCGGGTGCGACGGGGCCCCGGCCCGGGCGGTACTCATAACGGCGTGACCGAAGTCGTCGTCCTGGCCGACACCCACATCCGCCCCGGCGGCGGCCGGCGGCTCCCCGACGCCGTCTACGCCGCCCTGGAGTCCGCCGACCTCGTCCTCCACGCCGGCGACGTGGTGTGCCGGGAGCTGCTTGACGAGCTCGGCGGCTTCGCCCCCACCCTGGCCGTGCTGGGCAACAACGACGTCGCCCTCCTCGGCGCCGTGCCCGAGGAGCGGCTCCTCACCGTGGAGGGGCTGCGCATCGCGATGATCCACGACTCGGGCGCCACCAAGGGCCGGGAAGGCCGGATGCGGCGGCGCTTCCCCACCGCCGACGTGGTCGTCTTCGGCCACAGCCACATCCCCATCGACGCTGAGGGGCTCGACGGGCAGCGGCTGTTCAACCCCGGCTCGCCCACCGACCGGCGCGGCCAGCCCGTCCACACCTACGGCCGCCTGGTCGTCGACGCAGGCCGGCTCGTCGAGCATCAGATCGTGGCGGTCTGACGCGGTGATTCGCAGTGAGGTGGTTACGCGGGTCCGCTCACACCGGGTCGGCGCACTCCTGGGGAGCGTCAGA
The DNA here is from genome assembly GCA_044870155.1 of Acidimicrobiia bacterium. GTDB lineage: Bacteria > Actinomycetota > Acidimicrobiia > IMCC26256 > BP-133 > CAWBJP01. The sequence goes on from JBIOYN010000093.1 coordinate 6,691, forward strand.
CTCGGTGCGCGCCGAGGCGCCGGGGGGGACGTTGAAGGCCGTCACCACGGCCTCCACCGTCTCGGTGCCCGACTTGTTGCGCACGAAGTGCGGCCACTGAGCGGTGGAGGCGTCGTCTTCGAAATAGGCCGTCCCCGTCGGAAGATCCACCCCGGTGCACGGAGGCTGGTCCAGCCCGTAGGTCGTCAGGGTCCCCGACTTCACCAGGACGACCACGGCGCCATGATGACGATGCCAGCCCGAGGTGGAGCCCGGCGGCATGGTGAACGTGAACACCACGGTCTCGGTTCCCCCCTCGAACGTGATCGCTCCCCCGTCGGCATGCGCCCCGCGGCCCAGATCGGCCCGGTGGATATCGCCGTGCCCTGGCGTCGCCAGAGCCATCGCCCCCGATCCGAGTACCACGACCGCCAGCACCGCCATGAGCCGCTTCATGGTCTCCCCCTTTCGTCGACCTCGAGCCCCACTCTCCTCCCTGTGGACGTAAACAGGAAGTGCCGCCTTCCTCGTTCGCTGTGTGTCGTCGGACATGGACCGGGGCACCCGGCTCGCCCCCCGAGAGGGCCGTGAGCCGGTTGCGGCTCCCGGCGGGCCCCTCACTGGGACCCTCCTACCGGCGGCTGGTGTCGGCTTCGGCCGCCTCCAACCTGGCCGACGGCGTGTTCCAGGTGGCGCTCCCGCTGCTGGCCGTGCGCCTCACCCATTCCCCCACGCTGGTGGCCGGCGTGGCCCTGGCCATGCGGCTGCCGTGGCTGATCGTGGCTCTGCCCGCCGGTGCCCTGGCCGACCGCCTCGACCGGCGCCGGACCATGGTCCGGGTCAACGTGGTGCGGACGCTGGTCATCGGCGCGCTGGCCGCCGCCGTCGCCGCCGGCGCCGCCTCGCTTCCGATGGTGTATGCCGTGGCCCTCGTCCTCGGGGTGGGCGAGACGTTCTTCGACACCGCTGCCCAGTCCGTGATGCCCGCCGTGGTCCCTCCCGCCAGCCTGTCCCGGGCCAACGGCCGGCTCTTCGCCGTCGAACTGGTGGCCAACCAGTTCGTGGGCCCGCCGCTGGGGGGAGCGCTGGCCGCCGCCGGGCTCGCCCTCGCCTTCGCCGGCAGCGCCGGCGCCTACCTGATGGCGGCCGGGGCGCTGGTGCTCATGGCCGGCTCGTTCCGTCCCGAGCGGGTGGGTGCACCCACCCGGCTGCGGGCCGACATCGCCGAGGGCCTGCGCTTCCTGTGGAGCCACCGGTTGCTGCGCACGCTCGGGATCATGCTCGGCGTCTCCAACATGGCCTTCTCCATCCAGGTGTCGATCTTCGTGCTCTTCGCCGTCAAGCCCGGCCCCATGGGCCTGACCGAGGCCGGCTTCGGCTTCCTGTTCGCCGTCGGCGCCGTGGGCGGGGTGGTGGGGTCGTGGGTGGCCGCGCCCCTGGAGCGGCTCCTCGGGCCCGGCCGCGTGCTGTCCCTCAGCATCGTGGCCGGCGCCGCCGGGCTCGCCGTACCCGTGCTCACCGCCGCCTACATCCCCGTCGCCCTGGCCGGTGCGCTCCTGGGGGTGACGGCCGTGTGCTGGAACGTCGTCACCGTGTCCTTCCGCCAGCGGATCACACCCAACCACCTGCTCGGGCGCCTCAACGCCGGCTACCGCCTGCTGGGCTGGGGCACCATGCCCGTGGGCGCCGCCATCGGTGGCGTGGTGGCCCAGGCCGCCGGGGTGCGGACCGCCTTCGCCGTGTCCGCTCTCCTCCAGCTCACCGTGCTCCTCGGCCGGGCCATCGTGACCGACCAGGCCATGGCCGAGGCCGAAGCCGCCGCCGCTGATCGGGCCGCGTGACCTCCGATCCCTTCGACCAGCACGGCTTCGACGCCCGCATCGAATGGGGCCCACACGGCCTGCGGCGTCTGGCCCGGACCTGCGACGTGGTGGTGATCGTGGACGTGCTCTCCTTCACCACCGCCCTCGACGTGGCGCTGGGCCGGGGCGCCTCCGTTCTCCCCTACCGCTTCGCCGATGAGCGCCAGGCCGAGTTCGCCGTCCGCCACGACGCCGTGCTGGCCGTGGGCCGCCGGCAGACCGACGCCGATCATCCCTACTCGCTCTCCCCGGCCACGCTGCTGGCGCTGCCCACCGGGAGCCGGCTCGTCCTGCCCTCCCCCAACGGCTCGGCACTGGCCTTCGGCGCCGCCGAGGCCGGAGCGTCAGTGGTGCTGGCGTCCTGCCTGCGAAACGCCACCGCTGTGGCCGCCGTGGCCCGGGCGGCGGGCGCGACGGTGGGTGTCGTCCCCGCCGGCGAGCGCTGGCACGGCAATACCGGTCCGCTCCGCCCCGCCCTGGAGGACCTCCTCGGCGCCGGCGCCCTGCTCACCGCCCTGGTGCCGGCGGCCCCGTCCCCTGAGGCCCGGGCCGCCATGGCGGCCTTCGCCGACGCCGCACCCGAGCTCACCCGGCGCCTGGAGGACTGCGCCTCGGGCCGGGAGCTCATCGACGCCGGCTTGGTCGCCGACGTCCACCTCGCCGCCGAGCACGACGTCAGCGACGTCGCCCCGTTGCTGACCGGCGACACCTTCACGGACGCCGCAAAGACCACCTGATCCACTCTCCAACCGGCGTTGCGAAAATCAGGCGGTGGGTTCGGTGACGAAGTCGACGAGACGCTCGACGGCTTCCACGAACGGGCTCTCGAGGTCGCGCCAGCCGCCCACGGCGCCCAGGAGGAGGCGCCAGAACCGGGCGGGGTCGTCCACGCCCAGGGCGACGCACACGCCGTCCTTCCAGGGGGTGCCCTTCGGGATCACCGGCCAGGCCGCGAGGCCGGCCGCCGCCGGGCGGACGGCGGCCCACACGTCGACGTAGGGCGTGCCCGTCACCAGCACGTGGGGATGGCGGACGGCCGCCGCCAGCCGGGCCTCCTTGGAGCCGGGTACCAGGTGGTCGACGAGCACGCCCAGGCGCCGGCCGGGACCAGGCCCGAACTCCGCCACCACGTCGGCAAGGTGGTCGACGCCGTCGAGGCGCTCCACCACCACGCCCTCGATGCGCAGGTCGTCGCCCCACACCTTCTCCACCAGCTAGGCGTCGTGGACACCCTCCACCAGGATGCGGCTGGGCCGGGCGACCCGGGCCCGGGCGCCGATCACGGCCCGGCTGCCCGAGGCGGTGCGCTCGGTGGCCGACACCCGGGCGGCGGCCAGGTGGGCGGGCACCGCCGGCACTTCGGGCTCCGCCGGCGGCGGCACGAGGTGCACGGTCTCGCCGTTGACGCCGAAGCTGCCGGGGGCGTTGCGGAAGCTGCGCTCCAGCCCGGTCCGGCCCCGGATCACGACGAGGTCCCCGACCAGCGACACGAGGTCGCCCAGGAACCCCGACGAGCGGTGCAGCACGGTCAGGCCCGGACGGGCGGGGCAGGACGGGAACCGGGCCGCCAGCCGATCCCGGCCGTCCACCGGGCCCCCCATGATCCCGCCGCGGGAACTCGTCGCCATGGGCGCAGCAGGGTAGAGCCCGGCGCTCCCTTCCGGGTGGACCCCGCCGGGCCCGCCTACGAATCGGGCCGCTCGCTGCTTCCGGGCAGGGGTGGGCCGGGGCGGCCGGGGGGCTCGCGCACGGGCCGGATCGACAGCGGCAGCCGGACGGTCCGCCCGTCGCCTTCGTGGGTGAGGACGAGCGCCCCGGTGGTGTAGACGTCGAAGGGGGCGCCGGCGTGGACGAAGGCGAGGTGGATGTCGCCCTTCTGGCCGGGAGCGAGGGTGAGCACCGGCGGCAGGGCGGTGACCGCCGTCCCGACCACGCCCTCCACCGTCACCCGCCAGCTGCCGGCCCGGGTGTCCACGCTGGTGAAGCTGCGCCGGGTCACGGCGGCGCCCAGGAAGCGGGCGTAGGACACGGCGGGCAGGTTGAGGTCGGACGGGGCGATGGGCTGTGCCTGACCGGGGACGGCACCCGGGCGGATCCCCTCCAGGTAGCGGGCGTACTCGGTGGGGTCGACTTCGAGCACCAGTCCGGGGTCGGCGGCCCGGTTGGGGTCGATGCGCCCCGACCCGGTGGCGAATGGCCCCGCCTGCCGGTCGGCACCGGAGTCGGCGACCCCGGTGCTGGCCGGGGTCATGAGGGCCGACTTGCGGGCCGACGGCGACCAGTCGGGATGGAGCTGGGTGAGCAGGGCGGCGACGCCGGCCACGTGTCCGGCGGCCATCGACGTCCCGCTCTTCACGCCGAAGATCCGGCCCCGGGGTCGCTGGGGCGAGGTGGCCGAGAGCACGGTCACGCCGGGGGCGGCCAGGTCGGGCTTGGGGATGTCGGGCACGGTCACCTGGGGCCCCCGGGACGAGAACGGGGCCAGCAGGTCGGCCGGTGCCGGCGCCGCCCGGCCCGGCTCCAGGGTCAGCTCGATCCCCCCTCCCCCCAGGCGGGCGAGCACGGCGGCCCCGTCGGCCCGGTTCAGGTGCACGGTGGGGATGGTGTGGTGGTCGGTGTTGGTCTCCTCGGCGTCGGCCACGTTGGCCAGCACCATGCCCACCCCGCCGGCGGCGCCCACCGCCGCGCTCTTTTCCAGCCGGGCGTTCTCCCCCCGTCGGCAGAACACGGCCCGGCCGCCGACCGAGGCGGAATCGAGGGACCCGGCCAGGCACAAGGCCGACTGGGCCGGCGTGGCGCCGGCCGCCGGCACCGCCGCCCCGTCCACCAGCGGCGTTCCCGGGAGGCCACCGGTCACCGAGGCGCCCGTCACCGTCAGCGGCTCCTGCCCGGGGGCCCGCACGGTGGCCGTGGCCACGAACGTCCGGGGCAGGGACGTGGCCGCCACCGACGTCACCCAGGGGGCATCGCCCGGGGCGCCCACCGTGCCCGGCTCCGGGCCCCGGTTGCCGGCCGAGGTGGAGACGAAGACGCCTGCGCCCACGGCGTTGAGGAGGGCCGAGTCCAGCGGGCCGTAAGCGGACGACTCGGTGGACAGCGACAGGTTGAGGACGTCCACGCCGTCGGACACGGCGGCGTCGACCGCCGCCAGGGAGTCGCTGTCGGCGCAGCCCGAGCCCACCGGTGGGGACAGGTCGTCGCGGCCCGACCAGCACACCTTGTAAACGGCCAGCTGGGCCCGGGGGGCGACACCCGAGGTGGCGCCCATGCCCAGGTCGCCGCCGTCGACATCGGGAACGACGCCGGCGTCCCCCACGGCACTGGCCGCCACATGGCTGCCGTGGCCGGCGGAGTCCCGGGCGGAGAGGAAGTCCTCCTCCGCCACCCGGCCCCGGCCGAAGCCGTCGGCGAACCACCGGGCCCCCACCAGCTTGCCCGTGCACGCCGACGCCGGGAATGCCTCTCCGTCCTGGCACGTGCCCGCCCACCCCGGCGGCGGCGCCAGGCCGGGATCGGCGAAGCTCGGGTGCTCGGGGTGGATGCCCGTGTCGAGGAAGCCCACCACCACGCCCTCGCCGGCGTGGTCGGCGCCGCCCAGGCGGGCCCACAGGCCGTCGCGCAGGCCGAGGAACCCGACGCCGTCCACGGCCGCCGGCCCGCCGGTTGCCGACGGGGTGGCGTCGGTGGCCCGGATGCGGTCGGGCGTCACGGCCAGGACGGCGGGGTCGGCCCGCAGCCGGGAGGCCTCGGCGGCGGTGAGCCGGGCGGCGAACCCGTTGAGGGCCACCCGGTAGCGGTAGACGACGGGAGCGACCTGCACTCCGGCTCGCCGGCGGACGGCGTCGACGGCGGCATCGAGGCGCGCACGCTCGGGGCCGGCACCGGGGTCGCCGCCGGTGACGGCCAGGGGCGGGCCGGCCAGCTCCACGATGAACGTCGCCCGTCCGGAGGCGCCCGGCGCGCCAGGCACGGTGGCGGGCACGCCCACCACGGCGGCGAGCACCACGAGGGCGGTTCCCATTCGGGCCCACCCCGGCCAGGCCTGCCTGAGCGCCAAACGTCGCTCCTCGGCGGGATCGGGACGCAAGCGGCCGGCGGCTCCCCTCGACCGCGACCTCCATCGATGGTAGACGGCCCCCTGACCTGCGGCAATACAGGGCCGGCGGGCCGGTCCAGGTGGTCGCGATCGGCGGTGTGGCGCCCCACCCATCGCGACCACCTCGGGGCCACCGTGGGCGCTGACGGGCTCGAACCGCCGGCCTCCGCCTTGTAAGGGCGGCGCTCTCCCAACTGAGCTAAGCGCCCGCACCTCCATCCTGCCATCCGCCTGCGCACAAAGCGGACGAATCGCACGGCTGTCTGGTCTTCCCAGTGTCCGCGCCGGCAGCCATGGGTACGTCGCGTCCACGCACCTCAACGTGGAGGTACCGGGATGAGTCTCAGCGTGATCGTCATGCTGGTGGTGGGGGCGGCGCTCTTGACCGCGATGGTGCTCTGGAACGACTGGCACCCCGGACGGCGCCGGGAGACCGACGTGTACGACCGCTGATCCGGGTCTCTAGATCCCGCCGGCGGCGTCGTCGCCGGAGGGCACGTCCTCGTCGGAGCACACGTCGAGCCCGGCGGCCCGCAGGGCGGCCGCCGTCACCCCCTGGCCGTCCACCAGGTGGCGGGAGAAGGTGCCGTCGTAGATCCGGGACGGCCCGCACGACGGCGACCGGGCCTTCAACACCGCCCGGGTGGCCCCGGTGGCCCGGGCCAGCGCCACGGCCGCCTCGGCGCCCCGGCGGTAGGTGGCGGTCACGTCGGTGCCGTCGGCGTTCACGACCACGGCTCCGCCGGCGAGCACGCCGGCCCCGTCGCCGCCGCTGAGCTCCGCCGCCGCCCGGGGGGTGGGCAGGCCGCCGAGCACCTCGGGGCACACCGGAATGAGCCGGTAGCGCCGTCCGAGTTCTTCGACCACCGCCCGGGGCGACCCGCGACCCTCATGGTTGCAGGCCACCCCGAGCAGGCAGGCCGAGACCAGCAACGCCGGCTTGTCCTCCACGGCGGGTAGGACTACCACGTCGCCGGTCGCTCCGGCTCACGCGCTGAGCATGGTGGGGGTGGGCACCTCCACCGGGCGGACCTTGGGGGGACGGCCGCGCTTGCGCTTGTGGGCCAGGATCTTGCCCTGGAAGAACAGCTCCCCACCCCACACCCCCCAGGGCTCCTGGCGGGCGAGGGCGCCCTCGAGGCAGGCCAGCCGCACCGGGCACTCCAGGCAGAGGGCCTTGGCGGCGGCGATGTCGTCGAGGGATTCGGAGAAGAACAGCTCCACCAGGGCACCGGTGCCGTCGCTGCACAGCGCCTCCCTCGGCGAAAGGGGCGGCGGCAGCGCCTGCGGCCACTCGTGGGACTTCGACTCAAGGATGAACACCGTTGTCCTTTCCTCGGCAGCGGCTTGGGACTTGACCTCTGGACCTCGGGACCCGGAAACCA
>JBIOYN010000094.1:0-4491 GCA_044870155.1 Acidimicrobiia bacterium
AGCGCCTCCGGGACACCTGGCCAACTCCGTAGCCGACCCGGTGATCACCACCGATACCTCCGAAGAGGAGCGATGGACGAGCACGAAGCCGTCATCCTCGGGCGCGGAGACGCCACTCCGGTTCCGCACCCCACGACCGTGGCGACGAATTGGGTGGCCGGGGCGATCCTCGTCCTCGGCGCCGGCGCCGCCTACCTGCTGACCCAGGCCGGTCCCGAAGCCCTGGCCGCCACCTCCAGGGCGCTGATCACGACCGGCCTCGCCGGCCTGGTCCTCATGGCGGTGGTCGGCGTCCGCCGGTCCCGAACCGGCCGTGAATCCGGCGGCTGGCGCGGCGGCGGAGGCGGCCGGCCTCCCGGTCCCGTCCCCGTCGCCCCGATGGACGACATCGACGCCGAGTTCCTCCGGATGATCAACGACGATATGAGGGCCGTCATCGGGGGAGGTTCGCCGTGCTGAGCGGACACCGGACCGACGGCGGCCGAGCCCCTGTCGAACCGTCAGAAGCCGGCATCGGCCGTGCCGCCGTCAAGGGAGCCGTGGTCGGCTACCTCGCCGTCCTCACCATCGTGAGCGGCATCGTGCTCGCCGCCGGCGCCGGTCTGGGTGTCGCCCTGGCCGTGGGTGCCTACGTGGCGATCTGGGGCGGACCGGGCTGGGGAGGGATGATCGGCGCGCAGCACTACGCCGACCGCATCGCCGGCGACGAACGGAGCGCCTCCCGTCGCCGAGGTGGAAAAGCTCGCTGACGCCGGCCGTTCAGTCGGCGCCAGGTCCGATTTCACCCCGGTGCGCTCACAGGCCCGCCTCGGGCTGGGAAAACGAGTCGCTCTCGAGGGCCAGCTTGAAGTCGAGGACGTCGTTCCAGGAGAGCGGCGGACCGGCGTGGGGTTCGAGCAACTCGAAGGGCACGCTGCCGTTGATGTGGCCGGCACCCGCCCTCCACAGAGTCTCGACCGCCGGAGACACCGCCGGAACCAGGACGGTGGTCGAGCAGACCGGGCATTTCAACTCGCAGATACCCTGGCGGCCAGCCGCCTCCAGTTCGCAGCGGAGCTCAGCCGCCGGAACGACCATCGGACCGCATCCAGGGCACACGGCGCGGGCTTTCACCTTGCTGCGCATGACGGCCTCTCCTTCTAAGACAGAGTTCTATTTACTTTAGAACCGCCGCCCATGGCTCGGTATTCCTGCTCCTGCCGACTCGTCCGATTTCTAAAACTAACTTCTGTTGACAGCCCTGCCTGACCACTCTATACTTTATCTTGCTTAGTTTTAGAATGGGTTCGATGGGCCGGTTCGCCCGTCTCCCCCAGCCGAACCCGGCGGGCGCAGTGCCCTCGAGCTGCGCCCGCTGTGTTCCCAGTAGCCGCCCCCCGGAGGGGAGCGGAAACGAGCCTCTATGCCAATGGATTTCGTTTTACAATCGGAGACCGTGGGGACGAACGCCCAGACACCAGCCGGCGACGGCGACGACATCGCCCGCGTCTCGAGCCTCGGCGACCCCGCTCGCCGGAGCTTGTACGACTACGTCGCCGGGCAGGGTCAACCCGTCGGTCGGGACGAGGCGGCCGGGGCGGTGGGCATCAGTCGATCGCTGGCCGCCTACCACCTCGACCGCATGGTCGAGGACGGCCTCCTCGAGGTCTCCTTCGCGCGCCGAACCGGACGCAGCGGGCCAGGGGCCGGGCGGCCGGCCAAGCTCTACCACCGGTCACCGCGGGAGTTGCAGGTCAGCCTCCCGCCCCGGGACTACGAACTCGCGGCCCGGCTCCTGGCCAGGGCGGTCGACACCGAGAGCACGGGACGGGCCCGCGCCTCCCTGGAGGAATCGGCCCGCGCCCTCGGCCGGGACCTGGCGGCCGAGGCCAAGCTCCGACGCTCCCGAAGCAAGCGGGCCAAGGCCCAGGCCGTGGTGGAGGACGTCCTGGCTGACCGGGGCTACGAACCGTTCCGTGATGAACAAGGCGCCACCCGCCTCCGCAACTGTCCCTTTGATCGGCTGGCCGATGCCCATCGGGACCTCATCTGCGGCATGAACCTCTGCCTCCTCGAAGAGGCGGTAGCCGGGGAAACAGGCCTTGAGGCCGTCCTCGATCCCAAGCCCGGGATGTGCTGCGTGGCCATGCTCCCCACGCCGCCGCCCCGGAAACGTTTACCGGCTGCCTGACATCCGGCCGTGACGAGCGCCGGCGCCAACCAGCGCCCGACCGTTCTGGGACCGCGCCGCCACTCGGCTGAGGAGAACGCCGCATCCCACCATCAAGCCCAGGGCAACGGCGAAAACGCCCGACTCCACGCTGCCCTCACCGAGACCGAGGGAGGCGTCGAGCGACGCCGCGCCCGCCCCGGTGAAGCCGAGAGTGGCCGCCACCGTGGCCATCACCACCGGGTACTCGCAGCCCCCGTCGATGGCCCACAGTCCATGGCGCTTGTGCACCGCCACCGTTGCATTCAGCATCGTCCCGATGACGGCCGCTGCTGCCACCGGGGTGCCCAGTCCGACGGCGAGGGCTGCGCCTGCGGACAGTTCCGCCCCACCGGCGAACCCTGCCATCAGGCGGGGGGGCCAGTATCCGACCGACCGGAAGAACCACGCCGTGCTGGCCAGACCTCCACCACCGAACCAGCCGAACAGCTTCTGAGTCCCGTGCCCGACCAGGAGCAGGCCGACCACCACACGCAGCACCAACAGTCCTGTGTCCATCGCCCTTCTCCTGGTCCATGCGCTCGCCGGGCTTCACCCCGGCGGCGGTGCCTAACCCAACTGAGCGGGAAAGAGACTGAGGTAGGACCTGACCGCCGAGGGGAGATCTGTCCCCTCCTGCCAGGGCACCCCGGCGGCCAAGCCGAAGAACAACGGCTCGGGAAGCACCCGCATGTGAACCCCCGGAGCGGAAAGGCGGCGCAGAGAACGGATGAGCAGGCGGTAGGCGACGTCGGCCCGGAGCACGTCACGCAAGAACAGGGAGCTGTCGCCGTCACAGAAGCGCAACTGGCAGAAGGGACACGACCCGTCGTCGTCCGCGATCCGGGAGAGCAGCTCATCTGTCCCGCAGTGGGCGCAACGGGCCCGGAGGGATGTCACAACCATCGAATCTTCTCCTCCTTCTGGGCGTCGGCCCGCGGGCCCCGGGACACATCACCGGGGCTCGCCGCCGACGGAATGCGTCAGCGCAGGACGCGGTCGCGACCCGCCTGGCAGGGCACGCAGCGCCGAGCTGCCGGTACAACTTCCAAGCGTTCGTAGGGGATGGCGGCTCCACACTCGGAGCAGGTGCCGTAGTAGCCCCGGCCGATGAGCGCCAACGCCGCTTCGATCTCGGCCAGTGCCTCCCCACACCGAACCAGGAGCACGGCGGCGAGGTCCGGCTCCAGGTCAGGAGGGTCTTGGAGCTCGACGGCGCGGGTCCGTTGCAACACGTGCTCCTCAACCAGCAGGCGACGCAGATGCTCGAGCTGGGCCCGGGAGAGATGAGATGTGGTGGTCGGCACTGCCTGAAGCCGCGTGGACATGAACTGCACCTCCTCTGCTGGCCGCCTGGGACCCGGAGTCATCCGGGAGCGACGGCAGGGACGAAATGGGCGCCGGGTGAGAGGAGGACGGGAGGGGCGCCGAGGAGCAGCGCCCGCCAGGCGTCACCCACGTCGACGAGACGGAGCCGCCGACCGGCCATCGACCGGAGACGGAGAGGCGCGAAAAGCGAGGCGGCGGCGACCACAGTCAGCGTCGGCGTGGCGACGAGCGTGTCCGGCCGGTCGATGACGCCCATCATCCAGAGGACAACGCTGAGCACGATGACGACCACGATCACTGCCTCCTTGACGACCATTACACCGGCCGCTGGTGCAAATAGGGGTTTCCCATTAGCATTGCTAATGACAACAGGGAGACGGCGATGCGGACGAGCAGCGGAATCTCCGACCTCGATGACCTCCTTGGCGGCCTCCTCCCAGGCGACAACGTCGTGTGGGTGACCGCCAGTCAGGGCGTCATCGTCGGCATCGAGCGGGCGTTCCTCGCCGAGGGCCTCCGCCGAGGCGAGCCCTGCACCTACGTCACCACGGACATCCCGCCGGCCAGATTGCGAGCAGAGCTCGGCGAGAACCTACGAGTCCTCGACGCCCGTGCGGGCCGGACTCTCGCCGACCCGACGGACCTGGAAAAACGGATCCTCGATGAGGCTCGTCGCGCCCCCGGGCGCATCGTGGTCGACAGCCTCGACGCCTTCGTCGGGCGTGTCGGCCGGAGCCGGGCTCTCGGCCTCTTCAGCCGGACGTGTCCGCAGCTCTACGACATCGGGGCCCTGGCCTACTGGCGAACCAGCCGATCGGTGGCCGGCGCCGCCCTCATCGAGAGCATCGCCAAGGTCACCCAGTGCGTGCTCGACCTACGGGGGCGTCATCTCCGCGTGGTCAAGGCAGAGGGGAGACCGGGCGTGGCGGGCCGCCTCTTGCACGTCCGTCCCGGCCCCGACGCCACACCCCGCT
>JBIOYN010000095.1:0-7058 GCA_044870155.1 Acidimicrobiia bacterium
CGGGTTGGCGGTGGCGATGCCCGACAGCTCCGACATGCCCCACACCTCGGACAGGGGCAGCCCCAGGGCGGCGAAGAACTCGAGCACGTCCCGGGGCGTGGGCGCCGCCCCCACCGCCACCCACTCGGCCTGGTCGAGGCCCAGCTTCTCCCTGATCTTGGACAGCACCAGGGCGTCGGCCTTGGCGTGCTCGGCGGCCAGCTCGGCGCTCACCGGCTCACCCGCCTGCTCGGCCCGCACCTTGCGCAGCCCGGTGTCGACGGCCCGGCGCATGGCCTGGCGGCGCGCCTCGTCGGGCTCGGTCTCCATCTGGGCGTCGAGGGCGGCCTTGATCTTCTCCCAGATCCGGGGCACCGAGCCCCAATAGGTGGGGCGCACCTCGGGCAGGACCGCCACCACCTGGCGGGGGTCGGGCACGTCGGTCAGCTCGAGCCCGAAGATGATGGAGGCGTAGTGCATGAGGGCCCGGTCGGCGATGTGGGCCGAAGGCAGGAACGAGGTGGTCCGTCCGCCCGGGGTGATGGGCAGGACGGCGTTGACCGCCCGGAGTTCGGCCATGACGTTGGCGTGGGTGATCTCCACGCCCTTGGGCGGGCCGGTCGTCCCCGACGTGTAGATGAGGGTGGCGACGTCGTCGGGTGCCACCGCCCGCCAGGCGGTGTCGAAGTCGAAGCCCGCCGGCGCCGCCGTCGCCTCCAGCTCCGCCAGGGGGGTGGCGGCCCCGGAGTGGGCGTCGATGCAGACGATGTGCTCGACGGGGGTGCCCGGGCGGGCCGCGTACAGGCGCTCCACGAACGCCTCCTGGCACACCACCACCCGGTTGGCGGCGTGGGTGAACAGGTACTCGATCTGGTCCGGCGACGACGTGTTGTAGATCGAGAAGGGCGTGGCGCCGAGGTGGAGGGCGGCCACATCCACGAGGTGGAACTCGGGCCGGTTGACCATCATGATCCCCACGGTGTCGCCCGGGCCCACACCCAGCGCCGCCAGGCCGGCGGCGATGCGGGCCACCCGGCTGCGGTACTCCTCCCAGGTGATGCTGACGCTGCCGCCGGGCGTACGGAGGGCGACCTGCCCGGGACGCTCGGCCACCGTCGCCTGGAAGGCGGCGCACAGGGTGTCCGCCGAGAGTGCGCTGCAGTCCATGGGGTGTCCTCCCTCGCTCGTTCCGGCGACACTAGGCCGGGGCCGGGCCCCGCGAAAACATCGGGCCACCAGCGCCGATAGCATCGCGGGCTCCGCAGCTCCAACAGGGAGGCAGAGCATGCGCGCATCTCGGATCGCGGCCCTGGCGGGCCTCATCGTTCTCTTCGGCGCTCTACCCGCTTACGCCAAGACGGCGTCCTTCACGGCCACCCTCTCCCCCGCCGAGGAGGTGCCCAACAAGGGTCCGGAAGGGGCGAGCGGCACGGCCAAGGTCGACATCAACACCGATACCAACCAGGTCTGTTACGAGGTGACCCCGACCGGGCTCAGCGAGCCGCCCACCCTCGGCCACATCCACCAGGGGGCCAAGGGCGCCGCCGGGCCGGTGTTCATCGACTTCGCCGTCCCCACCAACGGCCTCAAGAACTGCGTCACCAGCGACGCCACCAAGGTGGCGGCCGTGATCGCCGACCCGGCCGGCTACTACGTCAACATCCACACCGCCTCGTACGCCGCCGGGGCCATGCGGGGCCAGCTGGTGGCTGCCGCCAGCACCACCACCAACTCGGGGGGGACGTCCGGGAGCACCCTGGCCAGCACGGGAGGCCCGCTGACCGGGCTCCTGGCCGGGGTCGGGCTGGCCTGCACGGGACTGGGGACGGCCACTCGGTTGGTCGCCCGCCGGCGCCGCCGGTAGGGCCCCAGCCGCTTACGGCGGGCCCGGGAACTGCGCCAGCCCCGGTTGGGGCAGGTCGTTGATCCTGGTGAACTCCCCCCCGATGTAGAGGTTGGACGTCCCCAGGGCGGCGCAGTACGGCCCCGTCTTGGTGTTGGCCACCGGCGCCCAGGGATCGAGGGCGCCGGTGGCGGCGTCGAAGGCGGCCATGTGGCGGCGGAAATCGTCGCCCGGGCCGCCGGTCGTGCCGCACTTGTCGCACACGTAGTCGTAGTGGCCGCCGACGTAGACCGTGGCCGGCGACGCCACCACGGCCGTGGCGTCGCCGTCGAAGTGGCGGTGCCACACGGGTGCCTCCGGTCCGGACGGGTCGAAGGTCTGGACCTCCCCGCCGAAGCCGCCGGTGGCGACGTAGAAGGTCCGATGGTCGGCGCTCGACTCGAAGATGGAGTTGATGGGCCGGTCCATCTCCGGCTGCCAGGAGGCCAGGGAGCCGTCGGCGGCGGACAGCGCCACCAATCCGGACCGGCCGCCGAGGTCGACGAACGTCCCGCCGGCGTAGACGCGGGTGCCGTCGGCGGAGGCGGCCAGGGCGTTGACCACGGCCACCACGCCGGCGGTGCGACGGCCGGTCTGGCCCGTGTAAGCCCCGCCCCCGTCGGGCGGCGGTGCCCACTCGGGCACCAGCGCCCCGGTGGTGGCGTCGAGGGCGGCCAGGTGGGCGGGCCGGGGCACAGGGCCACCGGGGGTGGCGATCGAGTCGAAGGCGCCACCGATGTAGAGGCGGTGCCCGTCGGGCGAGAGGGCCAGGGCCCGCACCGGCCCGTTGGGCACGGGGGGCACGAAGCCGGTGTCGACCACTCCGGTGGTGGGATCGAGGACGGCCACCCCGGCCCGGGAGGCGCCGGCCACGGTCCCGAAGTCGCCGCCCACGAACAGGCGGCCGCCGCCCGGCGCCAGGGCCAGGGCCCGCACCGGCCCGTCGGTCTCGGTCGGGAACCCGGAGTCGAGCGTGCCGCCGGCCACCGACAGGGCGGCGAGGTAGGCCCGGGGCCGCTCCACGACCTCCCCCAGCCGGCCGCCGGCCAGCACCAGGGAGCCGGACACGACCAGGGTCTCGACCGTTCCGCCGCTGTCGGGCACCCAGCGATCGGAGACCGTCCCCTCGCCGGGGTCGAGGGCGGCGAGGCCGGGGCGCGGGCTCGTCCCCAGCGCGGTGAAGGCGCCCCCGGCATAGAGGAAGGAGCCGTCACCGGACACGGCCAGGGCGCCTACGGGGCCGTCGGCTCCCGGGTCCCAGGCGGCGAGCACGGCGCCGCTGGCGGCGTCCAGGGCCCCGAGGTGGCGGCGTTTCAGGCCCCCGAGGGTGGTGAACTCGCCGCCGAGAAACACCCGGTTCCCGTCCTGGGACAGGGCCAGCGCCGCCACCGGCGCATCGGGCTCGTCCCCCCAGGCATCGGGGTTGCCACTCAGGGGATCGATACGGGCGAGGTAGGGGCGGTCCACACCCGCCACCCGGTTGAAATCGCCGCCCACATAGACCCGGCCGTCGGTGGGGGCGACGACCAGGGTGTCGACCCGGCCCACCACGTCGGCGTTCCACGGCTCGGTGGTCCCCGTCGCCGCCCGCAGCGCCGTCATGCCCCGGCGGGCGCTGCCGTCGCCAGGGTCGATGCGACCGCCCACGTAGAGCCGGGCACCGTCGGGTGACAGGGCCAGCGCCCGCACCACGGTGGGCCCCAGCGTGGGGGCGAAGGCGGGGTGCACGGCGCCCGACAACCCGTCGACGGCGGCCACGCCGGGACGGTCCTGACCGGCGACGGCGGTGAAGTCGCCACCCAGGAAGACGGGGCCGGACCCGGACCGGGCCAGGGCCTTGACCGTCCCCGACGGGGTGACGTCGGGGCTCCACTCCGTGAGGTGCCCGTCACCGGCGAAGTGGGCCACGCCCGGGCGGGCCTGGCCTTCCACCATCGTGAATGTCCCGGCCACGTAGAAGCCGCCGGAGCCGTCGGCGGCGGCCGCCTTGATCTGGCCGTCCCCCAGCCGGGGAAATCCGGGAACGGCCGCTCCACTGGCACCGTCGAAGACCCCGCCGTCGGCCGCCGGGGAACGGATGCCGGTGAACTCACCGCCCAGGAAGAGTCAGGACCCCGCCTCCACCATGGCCAGTACCCGGCCGGCGAGGCGACCGGTTTCGACCAGGTTCGTCCCCGCCGTGGGATTGGCGCTGGTGCTCACCGGCGATGCCGCCCGGGCGGGCGCCACCCCGGTCAGGGACAGGGCGAGAACGGACAGCACAATCAGGATTCGGGATCGCATCTCACCCCCGCTGGCACCGTCAGCCGCTACGCACATTGTGAACGTCAGGTGCCACAAACGGGTGGAAGGAAGAAACAACCTGTTTGGCGGTTCGCCATGCGGGCACGAACACGCGTGAACAACGGAAGTCCTTACACCATGATCAGCCCTCCCGCCGCCCGAAGAACCACCTTGGGCGCCACCCCGGCGACCGCCCGCTCGGCCCGGCGCCAGGTCCGCCGCGTCCTGGGCGAGCACGGCGTCAACGAGAAGGTCACGGGGGTGGCCGAGCTGCTCACCAGCGAGGTGGTGACCAACGCCCTCCTGCATGCCCGGAGCGCCTCGTCGCTGTGTGTGTTCGTGTGGCCCACGGTCATCCGGGTGGAGATTGAGGACCCCAGCTCGCTGCTCCCCACTCCCCGCCAGGCGGGACTGGAGGCCGTTTCCGGCCGTGGCCTGGCCATCCTGTCCGCCCTGGCCCAGTCGTGGGGGGTGGAGCCCGGTCCCCGGGGCAAGCGCGTCTGGTTCGAGATCGCCCGGGGGGAGGATGCGGCGCTGCCGGGGGGACGGCCGGCTACAGCGGCCCGCGATCCCAGGGCCCCGTGATGGCGAAGGTGAAGCCCGGCCGCTGAACGTTGACGAAGAGCACCTTGCCGTCTGGTGAGAACGTGGGACCGGCGAACTCTCCGTCCGAGAAGCGGTTCCGGGCGAACTCGAAGATCCGACCGTCGGGGTCGACACCCTGAAGGCGGTCCGGGCCGGCGCCGTCCTCGCACACCAGCAGCCCACCCCGGGGCGTGGCCGTGACGTTGTCGGGGTTGCGGAGCAGGTCGGGGGAGGGCGACTCGAAGGCCAGGCTCAGGAAGTTGGCCCCCGGGCGGTACTCCCACACCTGGCCCAGCCCGGCGTTGCCGCCCTCGGTGGAGATGAACACCACCCGGCCCCGGTGCCAGAAGCACCCCTCCAGCCGGTTGAAGACGGCGCCGCCTCCGGCCCTTCCCTGAGCGAAGACGGCCAGCGGGTGCTGGCCGGCGTCGCCGGGATCGGGATTGGGGATCGGGACCCAGGAGACGGGGAGCACCTGGTCCCGCCGCTGCCCCTTGCGGGTGTCGTAGCCGGGGCGGCCGGCCACGGCCAGCATCTCGAGCCGGCCGCCGGATGCCAGCTTTCCCCTGGTCTTGGGGCGAAAACGGTAGAAGCCCGCCGTGTCCTGGTCCTCGGTGAGGTAGACGTCACCCCGCTGACGGTCCACGCAGACGGCTTCGTGCTTGAAGCGACCCATGGCCCGGAGAGGCTGGGCCCCAGTGGGGGAGACGGCTCCGGCGGGCACCTCGAAGCAGTAGCCGTGGGGCCGGAGATCGCCGTCCGAGGTGCCGTCGGTGGTTTCCTCGCAGGAGATCCACGTGCCCCAGGGCGTGGGCCCGCCGGCACAGTTCCGGACGGTCCCGCACAGGCTGGGGTGGCTGGCCAGCAGGCGCCCGGTGCGGGTGTCGAATACGAGGTTGGTGGTGCCCCCACCCCCGGTCGGGTCGTAGGGGTCGGAGCCCCAGGGGGTGTGCCGGCCGTCGATCTCGTGGTTGCGGACCAGACGCACGGTGCCCGGCGACCCGGAGAAGGCGGCCATGCCGTCGTGGTACCGGGGGGTGGGCCGACCGTTGGACATCGGCGTTCCCTCCCCCCCGAAACGGACGTAGGTGAAGCCCTCGGGCAGGGCCAGCTCGGGCCCCGCCGTCCGGAGCGGGCCGTAGCCGACGCCCGCCGCCCGGGGAGCGATGGGTTCGCCCGTCTGCTCGGCACGCTCCCCCAGGGCCGCCAGGGCCCGGACGGGGGCGAGGGCGACGCTGCCGGCGGCCAGCGCCGAGGCGCGGAGGAACAGCCGGCGATCCAACCTCCCCTTCATCACGGGACACTGTAGAGAGCTTCAGTAACAGCTCGTCAACCAGTTCGTGAACGAATCCCGCCGCGGTGGCGCCGATGGGGCCCGTCTCAGCTGGCAGTCAGGACGTCGATCACGTGCTCGAGCACACCGGTCAGGCGCCGGACGTCGTCGGGCTCGACGGCCGGGAAGCACGCGATCCGCAGCTGGTTGCGGCCCAGCTTGCGGTACGACTCGGTGTCGACCACACCGTTGCGGCGCAGGACGGCGGAGACGACGTCGGCGTCGACGGCGGCGTCGAGGTCGATGGTCACGACCACGGGCGAGCGCCGGTCGGGGTCGGTCACGAACGGCGCCGCCATCGGGTGCTCGTCCGCCCACTGGTAGAGGATGGATGACGACGCCTCCGACCGGCCCGCCGACCACTCCAGGCCGCCATGCTCGAGGAACCACTCCACCTGGTTGGCGAGCAGA
Source organism: Acidimicrobiia bacterium (assembly GCA_044870155.1). GTDB lineage: Bacteria > Actinomycetota > Acidimicrobiia > IMCC26256 > BP-133 > CAWBJP01. The sequence goes on from JBIOYN010000095.1 coordinate 6,474, forward strand.
AACAGCGTGGCCAGGGCCGGCGTGTTGTAGGTCTGGTCCTGGCGGGAGTTCTCCAGCGCCAGCAGCAGGCTCAAAGACGGCGGGAGCCAGCGCCCGGAGGCAGCCAGGCGCTCGATCCGCTCCACCGCGGCCGGGGAGCAGGCGGCCAGCCACAGCCCGCCGTCGGAACCCAGGCACTTCTGGGGCGAGAAGTAGTAGACGTCGAACTCGCCCGGGTCGACGCGCACACCGCCGGCGGCCGACGTGGCGTCGACGATCACGATGGCGTCGGACTCCATCTCGGCGCCCCGGGGCCGGAGCACGGGGGCCACCACCCCCGTGGAAGTCTCGTTCTGGGTCAGGGCGTAGACGTCGATCCCCGCCCGGGCGACGGGGTCGGGGCAGGACCCCGGCGCCGACTCGATGACGTCGGGGTCCTCCAGGTGGGGGGCACCCTTGGCCACGGCCGCGAACTTGGCCGAGAACTCCCCGAAGGACAGGTGCTGGCTGCGGGAGGCGATGAGGCCGAAGGCGGCGGCGTCCCAGAAGGCGGTGGCGCCGCCGTTGCCGAGCAGGATCTCGTAGCCCTCGGGCAGGCCGAGCAGC
>JBIOYN010000096.1:0-15288 GCA_044870155.1 Acidimicrobiia bacterium
CGAGGAGCCGATGGCCTGCCCGTAAAGCGAGTCGGGAACCTCGAGCATCCGCTCGAAGGTGAGCTTGCACACCCGTTGTCCGTGCTCGACCATGAACGGCACGTCGTGGGCCCGCACCTCCAGCGCCGCCCGGGACCCGAGGAATCGCCCCTCGGGGTCGTAGCCGAAGCCGGGGTCGAAGAAGCCGGCGTAATGGGTGCGCAACTCACCGCTGGTGGGGTCGTAGGCCGTCATCTCCGAGGCCAGGGTGGGGGGGATCGAGACGGCTTCGTCCGACATCAAGAGGTAGAAGCGCCGGGGCGTGAGCACGATCCGGTCGGGCCCCTCGTGGGTGACCGGCTCCCAGTACGGGTCGGGGTCCACCGTCTGTCCCCGGGTGAGATCGAGCAGGGGGGCGCTGTCCCGGGCCCGGTACCCCACCCGGCCGGCGGCGTCGCCCCGGAGGTCGAGGCTGAGGAACAGGCCATTGCCCAGCGCCAGCTCCTCGTCGGAGACGGGAGACCCCCTCCGGAACAGCAGGGGCTGGTCACGGTGGAACTGGCGCAGGTCGTCGTCGTCGAGTTCCGGGCGTCCCACCGAGAGCCGGAGCTGATTGAGTGAGAGATCCTCCCGCACCCGGGTGGCGAAGGACAGCGGCACCACCTCGAGATAGAGGGGACCGTCGTAGCCCGGCGCGATCTCGTCGAAGCGGTAGCTCTCGTCGGTGATGACGCGGGTGAAGACGTCGAGCCGGCCGGTGGAGCTCTTCGGGTTCGCCTTTCCCCGGACGTCGGGGGGGAGCGAGAGCCGCTCCTTCAAGGGAATGAGGTAGGGCCGGTTGGTCTCCAGCACCGCTCCACCCTTGTGCAGGTCGAGCTCGTCGATGATGTAGTCCTTCACCTTCTGTTCGACCGTCTGGCGGTCGGGCAGGAAGCTGCAGCGGATCCGGTAGGCCACCTCACCCAGGCGAAGGTCGAGGCTGGCGGGCTGGACATTGGCGGCCGGGATCTTGAACGGCCCGGCGTCGATGACCCCGGCGTCGATGGCCTGCAGCAGGTACTGCCGGGGCAGCACGCCCTCCTGGCCGGCGGGGAGCGTCAGGGCCACCGGACCGCGGGCCTCAGCCCTCGGTGGGCACCGTCGCGGGCGCGACGGCGCTGGTCGTGGCGGCGCCGGAGGTGGGGATGCTCTCGATGGCCTCCAACAGGACCATGGAGATGTCCGACACCTTGACCTGCTCGTCGGCGCCCTTCTCCTTCACCCCGTCGTCCAGCATGATCATGCAGAAGGGGCAGGCGACGGCGATGCGGTCGGCGCCGGTGGCGAGGGCCTCCTCGGTGCGTTCGATGTTGACCTTCTTGCCTGTGCGCTCCTCCATGAACATGCGGGCCCCGCCGGCGCCGCAGCACAGGCCCCGGTTGCCGTTGCGGGGCATCTCCACCACCGAGACGCCGCCGATGGCGCCGATGACCTTGCGGGGCGCCAGGTACACGTCGTTGTGGCGGCCGAGGTAGCAGGAGTCGTGGTAGGTGATGCGCTCGTCGAGCGTCGAGCCGGTGAGCGACAGGCGGCCTTCGTCCACCAGGCGCATGAGGAGCTGGGAGTGGTGGATCACCTCGTAGCGGCCGCCGAGGTCGGGGTACTCGTTCTTCAGGGTGTTGAAGCAGTGGGGGCAGCTGGCGATGATCTTCCGTACGCCGAGGCCGTTCAGCGTCTCGACGTTCTGCATGGCCAGCATCTGGAACACGTACTCGTTCCCCGAGCGCCGGGCCGGGTCCCCGGTGCACAGCTCGTTGGGCCCGAGGATGGCGAAGTCGACACCCGCCCGGTGGAGGAGCTTCACCGTGGCCTGGGCCACCTTCTTGTTGCGGTCGTCGAAGGACGTGGCGCAGCCGACCCAGTACAGGTACTCGTGGTCGAGGGGGCCCGACCCGGGGTCGACGACGGGGACTTCCACGTCGACGCCCCGGGCCCACGCCGCCCGCTCGTTCTGCCCCATCCCCCACGGGTTCGACGAGTTCTCCATCCCCCGGTAGGCGTTGCCCAGCTCGGTGGGGAAGTTCGACTCCATGAGCGACAGGTAGCGCCGGATGTCGAGGATCTTGTCCAGGATCTCGATGTTGACGGGGCAGATCTCGTCGCAGGCCCGGCACGTGGTGCAGGCCCACACCTCGTCGGGGGTGATGCGCTCGAGCACCGAGTTGGTGGAGACCTTGATCTCGCTCTCCACCCCGACGGGCGGGTGGACCCTGGGCGAGCCGGTGGCGGCCATGACCTCGCCCACCTTGAGGACGATCTCCCGGGGGTCGAGGGGCTTGCCCGTCTGGTTGGCGGGACACACCGAGGTGCAGCGCCCGCAGATGGTGCAGGCGTCGGTGTCGAGCAGCTGCTTCCAGGTGAAGTCCTCGACCGCCGACGCCCCGAAGCTGTCGAGCTCGGTCTCCATCAGGTTGGGGAGGGGCTTCATCGCCCCCTTGGGCCGGGGCTTGGAGCGCAGGTACATGTTGAGCGGCGAGGTGAACATGTGGCGCAGCTTGGTGGAGGGCAGCAGGGCCAGGAAGGCCAGGAAGCCGAGGAAGTGCACCGCCCAGGCCATCTGGTGGGCCACCTCGACGGTGCCGGGCGACCACCCCTCCACCACCGCCGAGATGGGCCAGCCCACGATCGACCACCGCTCGAACTCGGGCCGGCCGACCACGGCGATGCGCAGCCCCTCGGTGAGGAACCCCGTCACCCCGATGAGGAAGAAGGTGCCCAGGATCAAGGCGTCCTCGGGCCTGGTCTTGGTCCAGATGCGGTAGGGCGGGAACAGGTAGCGGCGGGCGGCGGCCCAGGTGATGCCGGTGAGGAAGGCCACGCCGGCCACGTCGGCGGTGAGCGAGTAGGCCCGGTACACGTCGCCGTGGAGGAACTTGAGTGCCTCGGGGACCTGGTGGTTGACCTCGAGGATGACGGTGGCGATGAACAGCCACACGAACCCGAAGTAGAGGAGCGAGTGCATGATCCCCGCCGCCGGATCCCGCAGCAGGGTGCGCATCCACACCCCGGAGCGGAAGTCGGCCAGGCGCCGGGGCAGGGTCTCTCTGGTGGTGCGCCGGTCGTCGGGCTGGCCCCGCTCCCAGTTCCGCACCCGCCGGGAGGCCAGGATCCCCACGCCGACGGCGGCCACGCCCACCACCACGTAGAAGGTCCCCTTGACCCAGCCGGGGATGTTGCCGAAGACCTCGCGGGTCACCTCGGAGTCGTCGTGGAACTTCAAGATGGCGGGCGAGATCCCCGAGAGGATGAAGACCACGCCGGCGACGACGCCGAGACCGAGAACCAGTCGGGAGGCCTTGATCCGCACGACTGGCGAGTCTACGGCCGCCCCCCTACGGCTCCCGGGATCGCAGCCCCTAGGAAGCGAGCGCCTTGCGCAGCGCCTCGCCCACGTCGTCCATGCACGCCCGGCCGGCGTCGATGGCCGCCGGAAGAATGAAGAAGGCGTGGATCTGGCCGTCGTAGCGGCGCAGGTCGGTGGGCACGCCGGCCTCGGCCAGACGCCGGGCGTACTCCTCGCCCGGGTCCCGCAGGGGGTCGTACTCGGCCGTGATGACGAGGGCCGGCGGCAGCCCGGAGAGGTCCGGGGCGTACTGGGGCGAGAGGTAGGGGTCGCGGGGGTCGGCGCCACCCGAGAGGTAGTGGCTCCACCACCGGCGGATGTCGGCGTTGGTGATGAGGAGTCCGCCGGCGCCGTTCTCCTGGTGGGACGGCAGCGTGAAGGCGCCCTCTGAGCAGTCGGGACTCGGGTAGATGAGCGCCTGGAAGGCAATGGCCGGCCCACCCTGGTCCCGGGCCAGCAGACAGCACACCGTGGCCAGGTTGGCGCCGGCGCTGTCGCCGCCCACCGCCAGGCGGCCCGGGTCGGCGCCGATCTCGGCGGCGTGTTCCGCCACCCAGCGGACGGCCGTCCAGGCGTCGTCGCGGGCGGCGGGGTAAGGGTGCTCGGGGGCCAGGCGGTAGTCGACCGAGACGACGATGCAGCCGGAACGGTTGGCGAGCGCCCGGGTGATGGAATCGACCCACTCGACGCTGCCGAACACGAACCCTCCCAGGTGGAACCACACCAGGACGGGTAAGGGAGCCGGGCCGGCGTCGGCGGGCGTGTAGATCCGGACGGGCACCGCTCCCTCCGGGCCGGGCAGGTCGCGATCCTCGACGGCGGCCACCTCTTCGGGCTCGCCCATGAGCATGCGGAGGCCCATGACCGTTTCCCGCGTCTGCTCCGGGGTCTGGTCGGCGAAGGCGGGCAGCTGCAGCGACTCGAAGGCCGCCAACAGCGCCTGACACTGCGGGTCGAGGGGCATCCGCGGCCTCCCGGGGGAAGAGTGGCGGCGAATGCTACCGGCTGGGTAGGGAGGACCCATGTGGGATGCGCGCCGCCAGAGCGTCGACGGTGACAACCGCCGCGGCCTCGAGACCATGTTCCGGGCCGCTCCACTCGCCCGCCTGCTCGGGATCGAGCTCCTCGAGTGGGACGGCGGCCGGGCCCGGCTGCGTTGGGTCCCCGGGCCGGACCACGGCAACATCGTCGGCGTCGTCCACGGCGGCGCCCTGTTCTCCCTCGCCGACTCCGGCCTGGAGGTGGCGTCGAACTCCTGGGGGCGGGTGTGCGTCGCCCTCGCCGTCGACGCCCAGTTCCACTCGCCGGCCCGCCCGGGCCAGGCTCTGATCGCCGAGGCCCGGGAGCGTTCCCGGTCCCGGCGGGTGGGCGGGTACCTGATCGACGTTGTCGCCGAGGCCGACCCGACCCAGCTCCGGGCCAGCTTCCAGGCCACGGCGTACCGGACCGACGACTGGCACCTTGGCCCCGGAGCGTGGACGGATTCTTGGAAATCCACCCACTGAACGCGCTGAATCCTAGATCACTAGCAACATAACTGTACGAAAAACACAGTAACAACATGCGAATCTGGCGAAATTCGGGTAAAACGGACACCTTCAGGGCCGACCAGAACAGCCGCTCCGGATGAAAGGTGCCACCGTGAAGCGAGCCCTCGCTGTCGCAGCCCTCGCCCTCGCCGTCTCCGCCCTGCCCGGGCTGGCCGGGGCGACTCAGGACCTGTCGCTCCAGGACCCACCCGGTGCGCCCCATGTGGGCACCGCTCTGTGCCTGCCGGCCGCGCCCGGCGGCCAGCTGTCGTGTCCGGCACCCGATCCGGTGGCGGCGGTCTCCGAGGTTGTGGCTCCCGCTCCGGCGGCGGCCCCCGCGGCCGTCACCACCGTTGACGACGCCGCCTACGGTGCCCGGCTCCACGCCGAGCTGTGTGCCGCCCGGCCGGTCTTCTGCGAGGTCGACCAGTCCGGGAAGTACATCGGCCCCAGGTAGTCGATTTCGGCGTTCATGACGGGCACCTGTCGCCCGTCAGGAACGCCGGTTGCGGGGGCGCCGGCCGGTCAGCCGGCGGCCGCCAGGTCGCGGGCTTCGCGCGCCGCCCGACGGGCCTCCTGGAGGGGAACGGGAGCACGGGCTCCTTCGGTTGACGCGGCCAGGACGACGGCGCCGGCGGTGGCGGCGTCCGTCCGCCAGCCGGCGTGGGCCAGGACGGGCTTGGCGCCCGTGCGGGTGCAGACCCAGTAGGCGACGATGTCCCCGTCGAGGACGGCGGGGCTCGTCGCGCCCCGGCGGCGGCCGGCCGGGTCCCCTTGTGCACACAGGGTTCGCTGGGTCACCCCGACGGTGGGGAGGCCGGTCACGGCGCCCAGGTGGACGGCCAGTCCCGCCCGGCGGGGGTGGTCGAGGCCGGTGGCGTCGACCAGCAGCACGTCCGGGGCCGGAACGAGCCGGCTGACGGCCGTGGCCAGGATCGGCCCCTCCCGGAGCGCCAACAGCCCGGGGGAATAGGCGGCGGGGACCCGGGCGGCCACCACTTCCTGGGCAAAGACGTCGCTCGCCTGCCGTGGCGTCTCCGAGCGCTCGCTGCCGACGAGGGCCCGGTCGATCCGCCGGTAGGGAGCGCCGTCGCGCCGCCGTGCCGGCGCCGTCGCCGGCCGCCACGCCACCGCCGCCGCCCACGCCCGGTCTCCCGCCTTGCCGGGCCCAGCCTCGCCCCGGGCGAAGGCGACGAAGCACCCACCGACGAGGAGATCCGGCGGCAGCGCCCAGGGCCGGTCGGTGAGCGCGGCGGCCGCCTCTTCGGCCAGGCCCTGCTGGACGGCTACCAGCTCCTCCTCGGTGACGGGCCAACGGGACCGCTTCACCAAGCCAGCATGGCACCGCCCGACCGGGGCTTCGGCCGCGTCAGTCCTCCAGCAGCCGGCGCTTCTCCTGCTGGAACTCCTCGTCAGAGAGCACGCCCCGGTCCCGGAGGGCGGCCAGGCGTTCCAGCTCCTCGGCCCGGGTGAACTCCTGTGCCCCCGCCTCGTGCTCGGCGCGCAGGCGCCCGATGGCCCGTCCGATCAGGAAGCCCGCCCGGCGGGCCCGGCGACGGCGGGGAAGCATGCCGTCACGGTACCGCCGACCGCAGCGCCGGCGCTGCCAGCCGGAGGCTGACGGTCGCCGCGCTACGTGCTCTTGGTCAGCGGAGCGGTGACCTCCACCTCGATCTCGGCCGAGTCGAGGAAGCGCCGCAGCTCGCCCTTCAGGTCGCCGAGGGCCCGCTCCTTCCACTCCTCCAGCTCGCCGGTCAGCCCGGCCACCACCGCCGCCTGCACCCGGGCCTGGTAGTGGATGAGGGCCAGGGCGCCGAGCCCGATGAGGCCGAGGCCGCCCAACCCGCCGCTCACCACGTAGGGGAGCTGCAACACGAGGTCGTCCTGGTCCCGCACGCCCAGGTAGCCGACGAGAACGACGACCACGCCGGCGGCGGTGAGGAGCCCGGCGGCGAGCTTGAGCAGGAAATCGGCTTGGCGGCGGTCCATGACGTCCTCCGTTTCAGGTCAGGCGGGTGCGGTGGCGAGCGAGGTGGAAGGCTCCTCCGGCGGCGGCGAGCAGCAGGATGACGCCGTACCCGGAGCGGAGCCGGGCGACCGCCGGGTCCTCCCGTTGCCCCAGCAGGAGCGGCGTGGGCCGTGCCGTCCCGGCGGCGGCCTCGGCGGTGTCGGCCGCGGCGGGAACGGGCAGCCCGGCTGGTTCGGGCCCGACCGGAGCAGCGGCCGGGAGCGAAAGGGCGACCGCGGGCCGGGGTGCCGGCGCTGCGGTACCGGAGGCGGGCGGCGGGATCGACACCGGCGCGTCGGCGACCGGGGCGGCGACGGGGAGGGGCAGCTCCGGCAGCGCCGAGGCGAGCGTGAGCGTCGACCGGGAGCGGGCCTGGGCCAGGACGAACTCCTCGTCGCCGCCGATCTGGTCCGCCACCCGGTAGCGGACGACGGCCGCGCCGCCCTCGGCCCGGGCGGCGTCGCCGCCCGCCTCCCGCACGGCCGGGGCGGCGGTGATGGTGATGCCCTGTTCGGCCAGCCGGGCCAGGGCGGCGTTGAAGGCCAGCAGTGGCCCGGGCCCGACCGGCACCTGGTCCGCCACCCGCAGGCCCCCGTCGGTGAGCTCGGCGGGAACCCCGCCGACCAGCAGCCCGCTGATGGTGACCTTCACCGAAGAGCTGGGCTCCCCGTCGGCGGGCACGGTGGTGACCGCCTCGGTGGTGGCGGAGGCCAGGGTGACGACGGCCCCGATGGTCACGTCCGAGACGACGGCGACTGCCCGGGTGACGACGGCGCCGTCACTTCCGAGCTCACCGTGCGAGAACGACTGGCCTTGGCCCACGGCCAGGGTGGCCGGATCGCCGGCTCCTCCGCCGGCAGCCACGGCCTCGGCCAGGGGCTGGCCGGTGGCCACGGCATGGAGGTTCGCCACCCCTGACCCCTCCGGCCCACCGCCGGTGGCCTCGGCCGGTGCGTACCCGCTCGGGGGGTACTGGGCGACGACCAGCGAGGGGTTGCGGTAGTCGTCCGACGACGTGAGGAGGAAGGTCTCGGCCAACTCCCCGCCGGTGAACCCGGCCGCCTTGGCCTGGGCTTTGTCGAGGGTGATGGCGGTGGCGGCCAGCACCGCCCCTCCCGCCGTCTCGGCCGGAACCCGGCTGATGACGCCGAGGGAGGCGGCCACGGCGTTGGAGTCGATGACCTGGACGGTGGCGTCGATCTGTCCCTCGACGGGCACGGCCAGACCGACGCCGGCGGCGACCGCCACCGCCGCCAACCCGACGCGGAGCGCCCGGCCCTTCACTGGCCCCCCGAGAGGTAGGCGGTCTCCACCGCCGCCGCCCCGGCGATACTCTGCGCCGATCCCGCCAGCTGCACCCGGCCTTTGGCCAGCACGTAGACCCGGGCGGCGACTTCGAGGGCCCGGTGGACGAACTGCTCGATGAGCAGGAGGCTCAGGCCCTCCCGGTTGAGCTCGACCAGATGGGCCAGCAGCCAGTCGACCACGATGGGAGCGAGGCCCAGGCTCAGCTCGTCGATGAGCAGCAGCCGGGGCGCCGACATCAGGGCCCGGCCGATGGCCAGCATCTGCTGCTCACCTCCCGAGAGCGATCCGGCCAGCTGTGCACCCCGCTCGGCCAGGAGCGGGAAGAGCTCGTAGACGAGCTGGCGCTGCTCGGACGCGGTCCGGGAGCGGACGCCCCAGGCGCCCAGCATGAGATTGTCGAGCACGCTCAGGCCGGGGAAGACCCGCCGTCCCTCGGGGACGTGGGCCAGCCCCCGGGCCACCACCTGGTCGGGCGCCAGGCGGTCGATGCGGTCGCCGGCGAAGGTGACCGTTCCCGCCGCCGGCGGGACGAGCCCGGTGATGCCCCGCAGCGTCGAGGTCTTGCCCGCCCCGTTGGGGCCGAGGAGGGCGACGATCTCGCCGGGATGGACATCGAGGCTGACGCCTCGCACGGCGACCACGGGGCCGTAGGCCACCTCCAGGCCCCGCACGGAAAGCAGGGGAGCGCCGGCGGGCCCGACGACCTCAGCCACGGCCGGCTCCGGCCAGCGAACCCAGGTAGGCGGCCCGGACGAGGTCGTCGGTGCGGATCTCCTCGGGCGTCCCGGCGGCGATGAGCCGGCCGAACTCCAGCACGTAGACGCGCTGGCACACGGCCAGGACGAGGGGCACATGGTGCTCGATGAGCAGGACCGAGCGCGTGCCGTCGTGGAGCCCGAGCAGCAGCTCGCCGAAGGCGGTGGATTCGTCGGTGTCCATGCCGGCGGCGGGCTCGTCCAGGAGCAGGACGGTCGGCTCACAGGCGAGGGCCCGGGCCACCTCCACCATCCGCTGCGTCCCGTAGGGCAGGCCGGCGACCGGCGCGCCGAGGACGTCGAGGAGGCCGTACCGCCCCGCCACCTCCTCCACGTACCCGACCGCCGCCCGCTCCGCCCGGCGGGCGGCGGGGGTGCCCAGGGCGGCCTGGAGGGCTGTGGCGCCGTAGTGCTGGTGGCGTCCCAGCAGCAGGTTCTCGCGGACCGAGAGGTGCCGGAAGAGCTGCGCCTGCTGGAAGGTACGGGCCAGTCCGTGGCGTGCCCGGGCGGCGGGGGACAATCCCGTCAGGTCGGCGCCGTCGAGGCGGACCCGCCCCGCCGTCGGGGCGGTGAACCCGCTGACGCAGTTGAAGAAGGTGGTCTTGCCGGCGCCGTTGGGGCCGATCAGCCCCACGATCTCGCCCGGGCGGACCTCGAGCGTCAGCTCGTCGAGGGCCACCACGCCGGCGAAGCGCTTGGTCAGACCCTCCGCTTCCAGGTGGCCGCTCACGGCCGGCCTCCGCCCGGGGAGAAGCGCAGCCGCAGCCGGGCACCGCCGGACAGCTCCGTCCCGGGGCCGGGCCGGAGCCAGACCCGCGCCGACGCGGGCCGGTCGCCGGTGGCGGCAGGAGTGGGAAGGAACGAGCCGTAGCTGGGAGCCGGCTGGCCGGCCGCCTCCCGCCATGACTGCAGGAGGCGGGTGGCCGCTCCCACCAGCCCGTCGGTCCGGGAGAGGGTGACGAAGGCCAGCAGGACGCCGCTGGCCAGGAAGAGGCGGACGTCGAAGGCGTTCACCAGCGGCTGAGCGGTGGCGAAGACCGTGCCCCCGACCACCGCCCCGGCCAGGCTGCCCATCCCGCCGATGGCGGGCAGGGTGAGGAGGAAGAAGGAGGAGAGCACACCGAACTGGCTCGGTCCCGGCGTCGCCTCGAAGAGCATGGCGTAGAGGACGCCGGCGGTGGTGGTGAGTCCGGCGGAGACGGCGAAGGCGCCGATCTTGTACGGCGCCACCCGCACGCCCAGCGCGGCGGCGGTGTCTTCGGAGTCGCGGATGGCGAACCAGGCACGGCCGAGGTCCGAGCGCCGGCAGTTGGCGGCCAGCGCCAGCGCCATGACGAGCACGGCCAGGGCGACGAGGTACAGGCCCCTGTCGGTGGCGGTGGAGAAGCCGAAGAACGACGCCCGGGGCACGATCCCGGACCGGGATCCCCGGACCGGCTCGAGGACGAAGAGGTAGCGCTCGCAGGCGGCGCCGAAGGCGAGGGTGACGATCGTGAGGTAGATCCCCCGCAGCCGCAGCGACGGGAACCCGAGGACCAGGCTCACCACCGCCCCCAGGCCGGCCACCACCGGGAGCGTGAGAGGGAGCGGCACGCCGGCGTCCAGCAGGCGTTGGCCGGCATAGACCCCGACACCCAGGAAGGCGGCGTGGCCGAGGGAGATCTGCCCGGTCCATCCGGCCAGCACGACCAGGGACAGGGCCACGAGGGAGTAGACGACGGCCAGGACCCCATAGAAGTGGGTCGATTCCGGCAGCAGGAACGGCCACCCGACCGCGGCGGCGGCGAGGGTGGCGAGGCCGAGCCGGCGCCGGGATGTCATCTCAGTACTCCGGCGCCGATTCGAGCGCGGTGGCCTGGTCACGCCGGAAGGCGACCAGGACGGTGAGCAGGACGCCGAACACGATCAGGTCCCCCAGGCCGGAGGCGGTCGAGGCGTAGCCCTGGGTGAGGGAGAACGCCACCCCGACGGCCAGGCTGCCCACCACGGCCAGCAGGAGGCTGTTGAACCCGCCGAGCACCGCCGCCACCAGGCTGGAGATCAGCACGAAGGTGAGGCTGATCTGCTCGAGGGTGTTGAGGTGGATATAGAGCATGCCGGCCAGCGCGGCGGTGGCGCCGCCGAGGGCCCACACCGAGGTGGTCACCGCCCGCACCGGCAGTCCCACGATCCGGGCGCCGCCGGGATCCTCGGCGATGGCCTCGATGGCTTTGCCGTACCGGGTGCGGCCGAGCAGGAACCACAGGCCGGCACCGAGGAGGACGACGAACCCCATGGTGCCGAGCTGGTGCACCGTCACGCCGGTTCCGCCCACGCGCAGCGTGCGGTCGGAGAGGATCGAATCGATCACGGGCTGGTTGGGGCCCCAGATCTGGACGGTGAGCTCGGTGAGGATCAGCAGCAAGGCCACGGTGACGACCAGGGTGGCGAGGATCCCGTCCCGGCGCACCGGCCCGACGAAGGCCCGCTCGACGATGGCCCCGAGGGCGGCGCCGACCACCAGGGTCAGGACGAAGGAGATCCCCACGGGGAGCCCGAGGCGGCCGTTGAGCTCGTAGTGGAAGACGAAGGTGGCGAAGATCCCCATGGCGCCATGGGCGAGGTTCACGACCCGGCTGACGCGGTAGATGACGACGACGCCGAGCGAGACCAGGGCGTACACGGCGCCGATCGTCAACCCGGCGATCACGAGGTTGACGAACCGGGTCACGCCCTCCCGCCTTACAGGGCGAAGCGTTCGGAGGCGACCTGCCAGCGGAGGTTCTGGTCGGCCTGGAGCATGACCGCCGAGGCCGTGCCGGACTTCAGATCTCCGAAGTTGATGCGCAGCCCCATCGTGGTGTCGAAGTCGGTGAAGGAGCGCATGGCCGCCAACAGCCCGGCACGGGTCAGGTTCGGTCCCGCTTTGGTGATCGCCTCCGTGAGGGCCATGGCGCCGACATAGGCGGCCTGCGTGTAGAAGTGGTGGAAGATCGACGGGTAGTAGTGCTCCGTGATCTGGCGGAAGCGGCGGATGCCGGGCAGATCGGAGCCGTAGAAGTCGTAGGAGCTGAGCCCGAAGAGTCCCACCCCCGCCGCGCCCATGGCCTGGGGAACGTCGTCGGCGGCCACGAACCCGGCCACCCATCCGCGGGGCGGCCGGTAGTTGATCCGTCCCGCGGCCTGGATGAACTTCACCGTGTTGATGGGGTCGTTGCAGAAGAGGACGGCGTCGGGATCGGCCGCCTGGATGGTGAGGACCTGCTGGGTGAGGTCACCCTGGGTCTGGCCGTTCTCGGCCGTGGCCACCACCCGATAGCCGAGCTGCTCGCCGATCTGGCGGACCCGTTCGGTGCACGGGGGCCCGGCCACGTCGTTCAGGTAGGACACGCCCACGGTGGCCACGCCGAGCTTCTGCTTGGAGAACTTCCCGATCAGGGCACCGACGTCCTTGCCGGCGATCTGGGTGGGGAACATCCAGGGGCTGTCGAACTCCGCCTGGTAGAGCGCCGACGACCCGACCCAGGGCAGCTGCTCCCGCTCCAGGAAGGGCTGGACGGTGTCGAGGTTGAAGTCGAGCCCCGGGCCCATGGCGAAGACCTTGTCGTCCTTCGCCAGCTTCCGCAGGCAGCCCTGGGTGCCATCGGCGGTTCCGGCCGTGTCGCAGGGGAGGTATTCGATCTTGCGGCCGTGGATGCCCCCTTGGTCGTTGATGTAGCGGAAGTAGGCGGAGGCGGCCTGCTCGGCGACCTGGCTGTACTTGTCCAGGTAGTTCCCGTTGAAGAACGTGGCCCCGATCTTGATCGACGTGGCCGTCACGCCGATGTCGGTGGCGCCTCCGTTGCCCTCGAGCGGCGGACCGGCGCTCTGGGTCAGCGCCTCCGCCTGCTGGGCGACGCCGGCCGGGAGCGGGACGGCGGGGCCCGACTGGACGACGGCGGCGGCCTCGGACGACGCCGGGCCCGACTGCTTCGGTGCGCCCGTCGGGGATGCGGAGCGCCCCTGGTCCGACCCCGCCGAGGGGTCGCCGATGGACGCCGCGGCGGCCGTGTCGCCGGCGTTGGCGGCGACGTCGACGCCGGCTTCCCGGTCGGTGGCACTCCTGGCCGCCTCGGCGTGGCGGGCGGCGACGAGGCGTTGCACCCGGGGTGAGGCGCCACAGGCGGTGGCCAGCAGGAGGGCGGCCAGCGCCAACCGTGGCGCTATCGACCGGTAGCGGCGCACCTGCGTGCGGCCCATCTCGTCCCCCCTGACAAGACCAGTCAAGCAAACTGCTCCGTCGAGGTCCACCGCACGGGCCGGACCCGTCGGCGTGAGCGTTCGGGCCCCGCCGCTGCCGCCCGTCCTGGGGAATGTGCACCTCCCACGTACAAAACCCCCAAAGGCGCGTCCGTTCAGAATCCTGTTTCGCGGTCGAGGATGCCGAGGCGCCGGCCCCGGCGCTCCGCCCAGGTGAAGGCGGAGCCTCCCAGGACGAGGGCGACGGCCGTCGACACCGCCAGCACGCCCAGCACCTCGGCCGACGACAGAGCCGGGAACGAGACCCGGGCGCCGGCGGGCAGCAGGCCCCGGCGCAGCGCCTCCAGCCACCAGGTGAGGGGCATGGCCCGGGAGAGGGCCTGCAGCGGGCCGGGGAGCACGTCGACGGGGAAGATCGCCCCGCTCACCAGGTAGAGCGAGACGGAGATGGCCTCGGGCAGGTGCCACGCCTCCCGGGACACCGACAGGGCAGCGGCCACCGACAGCAGGCCGAGGGCGATCACCGCTCCCACACCGAGGACGAGGGCGACGGCCACATAGGCGAGATCAGCCGGTGTGACGGAGAAGGGCACCCGCAGCACGAGGGCGGCGACGGCCAGCGTCACGGCCGCCCCGCCCGCCCCCACCGAGGCGATGAGGGCCAGGGCCCGGCCCACCACGTAGGCCGGCCACCACACCGGCGAGGTGTACACGGGCCGGACCATCTTCCAGTGCTCGCGGTCATCGAGCACCGCCATGGCCATGCCGGTGAGACCGCCGAGGACGATGGGCCAGAAAGCGCTGCCGACCACGAAGAAGTCGAGCAGCGGGCCGCGCTCCCCACCGGAGACGGCGAAGAACATGGCCACCAGAATCGAGGCGGCGCCGAGCGGCCGGGCCACGGAATAGACGAAGAAGAGGAACGGGTCCGTCCAGTTCGACTCGATCTTCCACCCCAGCCAGAAGCCGGTGCGCAGGCTGCGGTTCATCGTCGCCAGCATCCCTAATACCTCCGGGACAGCCGGCCCTCGGCGCGGGCCAGGTGCTCCATGCGCCCGAGCGCGGCGCGGGCCACGACGGCGTAGACCACCCCCAGCCCGGCGAGGAGGACGACCTCGGTGGACAGGGGAAGGAAGGCCGGGTGCAGGCCGGGGACGAAGAGGGTGCGCAGGGCGTCCAGGCCCAGCGTGAGGGGGACGGCACAGCCGATGGCCGCCATCCCGGTGGCCAGCGCCGAGACCGGGAAGTACATCCCCGAGAGCAGGAACACCGGCTCCTGGAACAGGTTGACGGTGTGCCACGCCTCCCGGCCCCAGTACAGGAAGAGGCTGGCCAGGGCGGTTCCCAGCCCGTAGAGGGCGACGAGGGTGAGGACGAACACCACGGCGAGCATGGGGAGGCGAGAGAGGTCGAAGTGGACGTCGAAGAGGAGGACGCCCACCGTGACCACGCCGGTGGCCCGGATCAGGGTGAAGAGGATCCCGCCCACGGACATGCCGAAGAGGATGGGCCACAGCCCGCACGGCGAGATCATGAACAGGTCGAGGTTGCCCGTCCGCTTCTCCCAGTAGAGCTGGGCCGCCATCATCCACAGCACGTTCATCCAGAAGGCGGAGGCGGCCCCGCCCATGATCACGTAGGTGGTGAAGCGCTCGGGGGCGCCCAGCGCCCGGTAGACGTAGACGAAGGCGATCGTGCCCAGCAGGGGGAGCAGGGTCTGGTAGAAGACCCAGGACTTCTCCCGCATGGCGCCCCACACCCGGGGATAGGCCCGGCCCAGCGCCGCCCGGAAGAAGAGCTGCGCCCCGCCGGTCATTGGACGTCCACCGGATCGACCGGATCGATCTCCCGTCCCACGATCTCGACGAAGACGTCCTCCAGGGTCGGCTCGATGGTGGCGATACCCGTGACCCGGGAGCCGGCGGCCGACAGTGCCGCCACCAGCGCGCCCACGTCTCCCGCGGGCCCGAGGTCGACGGTCAGCTCCTCGGGACCGTCGATGGTGGCCCGGCGGAGGTCGAGCACCACCCGCTCCCACCCGGGGGCGGGGATGGGCTCGACCTGGATGCGGTGGCGGATGATCCCGCTCGCTCCCCGGCGCAGCCGGGC
>JBIOYN010000097.1:0-2837 GCA_044870155.1 Acidimicrobiia bacterium
CCCCGGTCGCATCGCGACGAGCCGCCAGGCGAAGAGCCATAAACATCGCCCTGAGCCTACCGGGACCTCTTGCCCGCCTTGCGCGCCTGGAGAGGATGGCGGACCGTCTCGCCCCACAGGGCGAGGCGGAGCTTGCCCAGGCCCTTCAGGGTGCGGGGGATGCGGGACCGCATGCTGCTGCGCGCCGGCCGCCGTTCGACCACCTGGACGGGGATCTCGGCGCTGCCCAGGCCGGCCCGCTCGGTCCGGAGGACGAGCTCGGTGTCGAAGAGGTCCTGGCCGAACCGGCAGCGTTCGGCCAGCGGCACCACCACCGCCCGGCGCATCGCCTTGACGCCGTGGGTGTCGGAGACCGAGAGGCCGAACCCGTAGTGCAGCACGCTCGAGAAGCCGGCCGTGACCAGGCGCCGAGCCCGGTTGCGGGTGTCGGCGGAGCCCTCGGCCCGCTTGGATCCGACCACCACCGCCGGGCCCCCCTCGGCGGCGACCATGGGGACGGCCGAGTCCAGGAACCCCAGGTCGCACCAGTCGACGTCGAAGTTGACCACCACCTCGCCCTCCGCCGACAGCAGCCCCGCCCGCAGCGCCCGCCCGTAGTCGGCCTCGCCCATGGACAGGCAGCGGAGCTCGGCCACCTCGCCGGCCAACCGCCGGGCGATGGCGGCGGTGTCGTCGGTGGAGCCGTTCTCCACCACGACCACCTCGAAGCTGAGCCCCCGGGCCCGCAGCCCGTCGACGACTTCGTGGACCGCATCCTCCAGGAGGTCGGCCTCGTTGTGGGCAGGCAGGACGACGGAGACTTCCAAGGCCACGCCCTCAGGCTACCGATGCCAACATTGCCACGTGCCGACCCTCTCCGAAGCGGCGTCCATGCGCCTGCTGGGCGCCTTCGGCGTCCCCGTGGTGCCTTCCCGGCTGGCGTCCGATCCCGGCGGGGCGGCGGCCGCCGCCGCCGAGCTGGGCGGCCCGGTGGCGCTCAAGCTGTGCGGGCCCGGCGTCGCCCACAAGACGGAGCGCGGCCTGGTGCGCCTCGGCGTTGCGGCCGACGCCGTCGAAACCACCGCCACCGAGCTCCTGGCCGCCGCCCGGCCCGACGATGGCGACGTCGGGGTGCTGGTGGCTCCCATGGTGGCGGGCGGCCGGGAGCTCATCGCCGGCCTCCACCGCGACACCCGGTTCGGCATGACGGTCATGCTCGGGGTGGGCGGGGTCCTGGCCGAGGCCGTGGGCGACGTCGCCTTCCGCCTCGTGCCCCTGGACCCGGTGGACGCCGCCGAGCTCATCGACGACCTCGCCACCCAGGCCCTGCTCGGCCCCTTCCGGGGTGAGCCGGCGGTGGACCGCCAGGCACTCGCCGCCGTGGTGCTGGGGTTGTCGGCGGCGGCGGCCGCCCATCCCGAGATCGTCTCCGCCGACCTCAACCCCCTGGTGGTGGCGGACGGCCGGCCGGTGGCCGTCGACGCCCTGGTGGAGGTGGCGTGACCCGGTACCCGACCGAGCAGTTCCAGGCCCTGTTCGACCCCGCCGGAGTCATCGTGGCGGGGGCTTCCTCCCACCCGGGGAAGTTCGGCTTCACCGCCCTGCACAACCTGCTGGCCGCCGGCTACCGGGGCCGGGTCTTCGCCACCAACCGGGAGGGCACGCCGGTGCTGGGCGTCGATGCCGTGCGCCACCCCTCCGAGCTGCCCGACGACCGGGCCGACCTCGTCTTCGTGTGTACCCCGGTCGGGGTCAACGCCGAGCTGCTCAAGGCCTGCGCGGCCAAGGGCGTGCGGGCCGCCTTCATCTTCACCGGTGGCTACGCCGAAGCGGGCGAAGACGGCCGCCGGGCCCAGGACGAGCTGGTGGCCGTGGCCGCCGAGCACGGCGTGCTCCTGGCCGGGCCCAACGGGCAGGGGGTGGTCAGCACCCCGAGCTCCCTGTGCGCCCAGGTGGTGGCGCCCTACCCGCCCGCCGGGCGGATCGGCATCGTCAGCCAGTCCGGGAACCTCACGTCCAGCTTCATGAACCTGGCCCGCCACCACGGCGTCGGGGTGAGCCGGGCGGTGTCGGCGGGCAACGCCGCCGCCGTGGGCGTGCCCGACTACCTGGAGTACTACGCCGGCGACCCCCACACCGCCGTGGGCCTCGTCTACGTCGAGGAGGTGGGTGACGGCCGGGAGTTCTTCGCCCGCCTGCGGGGCGTCAGCGAACGCATGCCGGTGGTGATGGTCAAAGGCGGCGCCTCGGCGGCCGGGGCCCGGGCGGCGGCCAGCCACACGGGCAGCCTGGCCAGCGACGACCGGATCTTTGACGGGGCCTGCCGCCAGGCGGGTGTGATCCGGGCCGCCACCGTGGAGGACGCCTACGAGGCCGCCGCCACCTTGGCCACCCAGCCCCTCCCGGCCGGCCCCCGGGTGGCGGTGGTGACCACCGTCGGCGGCTGGGGGGTGGTGGCGGCCGATGCACTGGGCCGCTCCCGCGACCTGGAGCTGGCGCCCCTCCCGGCCGACCTGCGGGCCGCACTCGACGCCCGGCTCCCGCCCCGCTGGAGCCGGAACAACCCCATCGACCTGGCCGGGGGCGAGTCGAAGGACACCGTCCCCGCCGTGCTCGAGCTGGTGGCGCGCCACCCCGACGTCGACGCCGTGGTCTTCCTCGGTCTCGGCATCCAGGGGAACCAGGCCCGGCTGGAGCGGGACGGGCCCTTCTTCCCCGGTCACGGCCTGGAACGCATCGTCGCCTTTCACGAGCGCCAGGAGCGCCGCTACGCCGAGACCGCCGCCGGCCTGGCGGCCGGCACCGGCAAGCCCGTGCTGTGCGCCACCGAGCTGGCCCTCTCCGACCCCGCCAACCCG
>JBIOYN010000098.1:0-6938 GCA_044870155.1 Acidimicrobiia bacterium
CTCGCCGCCCCGGGGCGGCCCCCCGGCCGTGACGGCCTTCCCGGTCGGCAGCCACCCCGGCCGCCGTCACCCGCTGGGCTGAGTCCAGGCGGAACACCGGCGGGAGGGGCGGGGAGAGTCGGAACCGGTCGCCCCGGCCGACCGGGGGGAGGGCCGGGCGGATGCCGTCGCGGACGGCGGGGTCGAGGTCGGCCCGGCGCAGGAAGGCGACGTCGCCCGGCTCCTCCAGGAGGCCCCGGATGGCCAGCCGGTGGCCGAGCTCGAGCGCCACCCGGGCGGTCAGCTCGTGAAGCCACCGGGCCCGCAGCCGCAGGGTCTCGCGCGGCCCCAGGCCGTCCCCCGCCGGGTACCCGCGGTCCCGGCCTCCGCCGGGAACCGCCGGGGGCAGGCGGAGGTCCCGGCCGATGGCCGGCGGGGTGAGGGCGAGGACGACGGGGGCGGCGGCCATGACCTCGGCGTCGGACATCCCCCGCTTCCGGCCCCAGGCCAGGGCGTCGAGGGCCAAGCCGGCGGCGCTGCCGCCGGAGGCGGGCAGCAGCGCGGCCAGCATCTCGTGGCCGTGGACCGAGACCAGCGCCTGGCCGGCCCGGTCCAGGAGGAGGAGCAGCGATTCGTCGGGGAGATCAGCCAGCGCCGGGACCGACTCCAGTTCGGCGTCGAGCGTGGCCGCCAGGTCGACTGCCAGTCCGGGAAGGGCGGCTCGCAGCCGGCCGACGGTCCAGGCCGAGCGCAGGCGGCGGAAGGGGGGGCGGGGGTCGAGACGCGCCCACAGTGACGAGCGCCCGGGAATGCTGCCCAGCAGACCGAGGTCGGCCGCCACCCTGCCTCCCGCCGTCACCACCACCGGGGAGGCGTGGACGGCGGCGCGGGCGGCAGCCCCGGTGAGCTGGAGGGCCTCGGCCATGGCCCGGCGCAGGGGAGGCACCCACAGGTCCTCCTCCAGTGGGCGGAGCGGATCGGGGAAGGTCTCGGCCAGCGGCCCGGGACCGAACACCGGCCCCCGGGCCGTCACCGGCACGGTGGTGGTGACGGGCCGGGCCTGGAGGAGCCACAGCCGGCCGTCCGCAGCCAGCGCCCACTCCATGTCCTGAGGTGCCCCGAAGGTGCGGGCCGCCCGGCGGGCGAGCCGGGCCAGGGCCCGCCGGTCCCGACCGGACAACCCGACGGGCTCCCCGTCCACCTCCACCGTCCGGCCCCGGGGACCGAGCAGGTATCGGGTTCCGTCCACCTCGCCACTCACCAGGGCCTGCGGCCCGCCCTCCACGGCGGCCACCACCCGCCGGTCCGATCGCCCCGAGACCGGGTCGACCCCGAACAGCACGCCCGACAGCCGCGGGTCGAGATGGACCTGGACGAGCACGGCCATGGGGGCCGGGGGGCCTCCGGCGGGTCGGGAAGCAGAGCGGACCACGGCCCGCACCGCATCGAGGAAGGCGTCCCACCCCCGTACACCCACGACTGAGGTGAACCAACCGGCCATGGAGGACGACGACTGGTCCTCGGCCGGTGACGACGAGCGCACCACCAGCGGCCGGGCATCGTCGCCGGCCAGCTCCGAGAAGGCCTCGAGGAGGGTGCCCAGGACCCGGTCGGATGCCGGGGACGTCCCGGCCAGGACGGCCACGCCGGGGACGGTGAGCACGAAGCCGGGCAGCACGGGAAGTCCCGCCGCCAGGGCGTGTCCGAGGTTGGCGGCCTTGGCCCCCACCACGTCGACGCCGGCGTCCGCCGCTCCCGCCAGCGGGACGACCGGCCGCCCCACCGACCCGCCCTCGCCATCACCGCCCGACCCGGGCGCGACCGCGTCGCGCCACGGTGCCCGCTCGAGCACGCCCATGTGCCGCCCTTCTCAGAGTGGCGGCGGGCCGGGTTCACGACTGGCTCGCCACGGCCGCCGTGACCACATTCCGGCCGCAGGTCGTCGCCTCCACACCGCACAAGGGATTGCCAGCCAAGGTACGGCCGGCCACGGGCACCGGCAACGCCGCGAGGCGGCCAAACCGGGGCATGGCGAGGAAGAGGCCGGGTCAGCCCCGGAGGAGCGCCGCCTGGGCAGGGCAACTCGGCTGTTGTGGACCTTGCGGTCGGGCTGCGGACTACCCCTGGATGACGACCAGGCGCCGCTCGGTCATTTCTTCCACGGCGTAGTGCGGGCCCTCCCGGGTGTTCCCCGAGTCCCGCACCCCGCCGTAGGGCATCTGGTCCGCCCGCCATGTCGGCACCTCGTTGATGAGCACGCCGCCGAAGTCCAGCTCCCGGGCGGCCTGCAGGGCCACGGGCAGGCTGGCCGTGAAGATGGAGGCCTGCAGCCCGTAGCGCGTGTCGTTGGCCAGGGCGAGGGCGTCGTCGAGCCGGTCGTAGGTGGCGATGGCCACCACCGGGCCGAACACCTCCTGGGAGCAGACCTTCATGTCCGGTTTGGCGCCGCTGATCACGGTGGGGGCGAGGACCCCGCCCCGCACCTCCCCGCCGGTCAACACCTTGGCTCCCCCCGCCTCGGCCTCCTCGATCCAGGAGCGGACCCGGTCCCGGTCGCCCTCGGAGATCAGCGAGGACACGTCGGTGGTCTCCTCCAGGGGGTCGCCCACCACCAGGTTCTCCACCAGGCCCACCAGGCGGTCGGTGAAGGCGTCCGCCACAGAGGAGTGGACGTAGATCCGCTGGGTGGAGATGCAGGACTGCCCGGCGTGGGAGAAGCCCGCCACCGAGATCTTCTTGGCTGCCGTCTCCCAGTCGCCGTCGGGCTCGATGACCACGGGGGAGTTGTTGCCCAGCTCCAGGCTGACCTTCTTGCGGGCGGCCCGGCCCCGGATGTCCCAGCCCACCTCCGGCGAGCCGGTGAAGGTGATCATGGCGATCCCCGGGTGCTGTACCAGGGCCTCGCCCACCACCGAGCCCTTGCCTGTGACCACCGACAGCCATCCGGGGGGCAGGCCGGCCTCGTCGAGGAGCAGGTTGGCCAGGGCGATGGCCGACAGGGGCGTCTGGCTGGCGGGCTTGAGCACCACCGGGCAGCCGGCGGCGATGGCCGGGGCCACCTTGTGGGCCACCAGGTTGAGGGGGAAGTTGAAGGGGCTGATGGCACCGACGACCCCGATGGGCAGGCGCAGGGTGAAGGCGAGCTTGCCCTCACCGACGTCGGCGGCCTCCATGGGCACCATCTCGCCCGTCAGGCGGCGGGCCTCGACGGCGGCGAAGGTGAAGGTGGAGATGGCCCGTGTGGCTTCGACGCGGGCGGTCTTGATCGGCTTGGCCGCCTCGGCGGCGATGATCCGGGCCAGGTCCTCCGTCCGCTCGCTCAGCAGCCGGGCGGCGGCGTCGAGGATCTGGGCCCGCTGCCAGGGCGGCAGGGGACCGGCGTCGAGGACGGCGCGCCCGGCGGCCACCGCCCGGTCCACCTCGGCCCCGCCGCAGGCGGGGACGCGGCCGACCTCGGCTCCGTCGTAGGGCGAGCGGACGGACAGCGCCTCCGCTTCGACGCCGGAGAAGCGCTCGTCGCCGATGGGAACGGGGTGCAGTTCGCTCATGGGCCCCAGTTTTGCCGGTCGGGCGGAACGCTGCCCGGCTCGAGGCCGCAGCGGCTTGTCCCCGGTCGCCGCGAACCCCGAGTCCGGGCAGTCGGCCGCGTTCTTCCCCCTGCACGCGTCCTCCAACCACGATTTCCCTGGTCAGGAGCCGTCCGGGTGGAAATCCGGCCAATTTCCCCAAACCGGCGCGAATGCGGCCCGTCGCCGGGTCCGGGGAGGCATCATCTTGGGCGTGGGCGCACGCATTCTGACTGTGGAGGACGACGAGCGGATCCAGGCCGCCATGCGCATGGCCCTGGAGGATGAGGGCTACACGGTGATTGAAGCGGCCAGCGGCGAGGAGGCCCTGGAGGCCTTTGCCCGCCGGCCCGCCGACGTGGTGCTCATCGACCTGATGCTGCCGGGCATCGACGGGTTCGAGGTGTGCCGGTCCCTCCGGCGCCAGAGCGACGTCCCCATCGTGATGGTCACGGCCCGGACCGACACCCACGATGTGGTGGCCGGGCTGGAGGCGGGCGCCGACGACTACGTCACCAAGCCCTTCGTGCCCAAGGAGCTGGCGGCACGCATCCGGGCCCTCCTGCGCCGGGCCCGCAGCGCCGAGCACACGCCGGCCACCATGACCTTCGGGGACCTGGAGATCAAACCCGACGCCGGCGAGGTGTTGCGGGGTGGGGAGCGGATCTCGCTCACCAAGACCGAGTTCCGGCTCCTGTGCGAGCTGGCCGGCAGCCCGGGCCGCGTCTTCTCCCGGGAACAGCTCCTGGAGAAGGTGTGGGGCTACGACTACTTCGGTGACGGCCGGCTGGTCGACGTCCACGTCCGCCGCCTGCGGACCAAAGTCGAAGCCGACGCCGCCCACCCCCGCTACGTGGTGACGGCCCGGGGGCTGGGCTACAAGCTCCAGCCTTGACGGTCGATCTGTGACCGGGGCGGAGTCGGGGCGGCGGGGCCGGCCCTGGCGGGAGCCGGAGACCATCGCCGCCCGGCGCCGCCGGCTGGGACTGCGGACCCGGGTGACGCTGGCCTTCGCCTTCGGGGCGCTGTTGCTGTCGGTGGCGTTCTCGGCCGTGAGCTACGGGCTGGTGCGCAACTACCTGGTGTCGGAGCAGGAGGACGCGGCGATGGACGAGGCGCTCGTGAACGCCCGCCTGACCCGGGACTCGCTGCGGGTGCCCGATCCCAACCTGCCCAGCATCCTGGCCAGCCTGCGGACCCCGTCCGATTCCCCCGCCGTCGTCTTCTACGCCGACAAGGGCTGGTTCTCCAGCGCACCCCTCGACGTGGGCGAGGAGAGCCTGCCCCCGGAGCTGCGCCGGGCGGTGGCGGACGGCACGCCCTCGCGCCAGTCCTACCGGCTGGTGCGCGGTGGCGGGCCCCGGCTGGCCATCGGGCTCCCCCTCCCGCTGGTGGGGGCCCGCTACTTCGAGATCTTCTCGCTGGTGGAGCTGGAGCGGACCCTCGACTTCCTCGGTTTCGCCCTCCTCGGGGCGGGCCTGGCCACCACCGTGGCCGGGGCGGCGGTGGGGCGCTGGGCCAGCACCCGCCTGCTGCGGCCGGTGGCCGACGTGGCCCAGGCGGCGGCCGCCATCGCCGGCGGGCGGCTGGAGACCCGCCTCGGGGAGGTGGAGGACGCCGACCTCGCCATCCTCGTGTCGTCGTTCAACTCCATGGTCGACGCCCTCCAGGAGCGCATCGAGCGGGACGCCCGCTTCGCCTCCGACGTCAGCCACGAGCTGCGGTCACCCCTGACCACGCTGGCCACCTCGGTGGGGGTGCTGGCCGGTCGCCGGGACGAGCTGCCCGAGCGGGCCCGGGCCGCCCTCGACCTGCTGGAGGCCGACGTGGCCCGGTTCCAGCGCCTGGTGGAGGACCTCCTGGAGATCTCCCGCTTCGACGCCGGCGTGGCCCAGCTGAACCGCGAGGAGGTGCGCCTGGGCGAGCTGGTGCGCCGGGCGGTGGCCGCCGCCGGCGCCGACGTCCCCATCGAGCTGTCGCCGGCGGCCGAGCACCTGGCGGTGGCCGTGGACAAGCGCCGGATGGAGCGGGTCATCGCCAACCTGGTGGAGAACGCCGGCTTCTACGGCAGCGGCGCCACCAAGGTCCGGGTCGATCGGGGCCGCACGGTGGCCCGCATCGGGGTCGAGGACGACGGGCCGGGGGTGCCCCCCGAGGAGCGGGAGGCCGTCTTCCGTCGCTTCTTCCGGGGATCGGCGGCCGGGAAGCGGCGCAGCGGCGGGCAGGGCTCCGGGTTGGGCCTGGCCCTGGTGGCCGAGCACGTCCGCCTCCACGGCGGCCGGGTGTGGGTGGAGGACGGCGAGGGCGGAACCGGGGCCCGCTTCGTGATCGAGCTGCCCGTGGAGCGCGAGGCGTGAGGCGCCGCCCGCGGCTCCTCGCCGTCCTGGTCCTCGCCCTGGCTCTGGCCCTGGTCGGGTGTGGGGTCCCTACCGACGGCTCCCCCCGGGCGTTGCCCGACGACCTCGTGCCCGCCGAGCTGGTGGCCGCCAACCCCGTCACCACCACCAGCAGCGTGCCCCTCGGATCCACCGCCCGGGTGCGGGTCTTCTTCCTGGGTGGCGCCGGCACCGAGCGCCTGGTCCCCGTCGATCGCACCGTCCAGGCACCGGCCGACCTCGAGCGGGTGCTGGCCCAGCTGACGCTGGGGCCCAACCGGGATGAGGTGGGCCGGGGCCTGCGCAGCGCCATCCTGCCCGGGACGGTGATCAACTCGGTCCTGGTCGAGTCCAACATCGCCATCGTCGACCTGGCCAAGGGCCATTCCATCTCCCGGGACGGGACCGACTTCATCCTCGCCCTGGCCCAGATGGTGTACACCGCCACCGAGCTGCCGGGCGTGGGCGGGGTGCGCTTCACCCTCGACGGGCAGCGGGCCAACGTGCCCAACGCCACCGGGGTGGAGACCGCCGGGGCGGTCGGCCGGGTCTCCTACGCCGCCTACGCGCCACTGTGAGGAGAAACGACTTCGACCGTCAGTGACACTGATGGAAGGGCCCCGGAGGCTCGACTAGGATAACTTTCGCCAATCCGGCATATCCCTTCCGAGCGGCGAATCGTCATTCGATCGCAACGCTGACGAGGGCCTTTCGTCGCTTGGACCAGCCATGATGATGGCATCGGGGCTGTCGTCCCACGCACCACACGTCGTCGAAGGGACACTTCGGCCCACCTGACCTAGAGGTGGACGGACCGGGTTCTACTGCACGTCACGGAGGCCGCGTGGTGCTCTACGAAAATGAGACCCCCGAGATCGAGGTGGGCGGAGTCAGCATCCGCGTCCTCGAGTCCTGCCACAGCTTGTGGGTGTTCGAGCCCGATCGGAAGCGGTTCCGGCGCGTCCCCCGGGGCACGCGCCTGGACATGCCCTCCCCGGAGAGTGACTGGACGCCGTAC
>JBIOYN010000099.1:0-8266 GCA_044870155.1 Acidimicrobiia bacterium
GGCCGAGGCTTGGGCGCCGGAGCCGGTGCCGGGGAGGTCGTGGGTGCGGGGGCGGCCGTGGTCGTGGTCGTCTTCGGCTGACGGAAGATGACAGCCACGTAGAGCAGCTGGCCGCCGTCGGAGGCCACCCCGGTGCCGATCTGGGTGAAGGCCGGGTGGAGGATGTTCTCCCGGTGGCTGGGGGAGTTCATGAAGGCGGTCTGGATGTCCCGCAGGGAGGGACCCCGGCCCACGTTCTCGCCCACCCGTTGCCAGTTGGCCACCTGGGTGCCGAGGTTGGAGGTGTGCCACAGCTTGTTGGCCCGGGCCATCTCCTCGGCGCGGCGCTGGGCGAAGGACTGCAGGTCGGGAGCGGTGACCAGCGCGGGGAGACCGGCCGCGGTGCGGTCGGCATTCGTCAGCGATGTGAGGTCCTCACCGGCCCAGGCCGCACTAGTCAGCAGGGGCAGGAAGGCCGCAACCAAGACCAGAAGCAACTTGCGCACTGGGTTCTCCCTCCCGGTGACTAGTTGCTTCGGCCTACTCAGGGCATGAACCTGCCACTGAGAGTGATGAATTACCCCCCTCCGCCCCATTGATGGTCCCCAGTCCCCCCAGATTGGGCCCATTCTCACCGTTTAGCAGCGGCTTACCAAATTGCCCTGAGTTCCCCGGTCCGGAAGGCGCTGACTGATAGCCTCCGTCCGGTCATGATCCGGTTCGAAAGGGTCACAAAGAGCTACAAGGGCGGCGTCACCGCTGTCAAGGAGCTCAGCCTCGAGATCGGCAAGGGCGAGTTCGTCTTCCTGGTTGGCCCGTCGGGCTCGGGGAAGTCGACGTGCCTGCGGATGCTCTTGCGGGAAGAGCTCCCCGACGCCGGCACGATCTTCGTGGCCGACCGCGACATCTCCCAGCTGACGTCGTGGAAGGTGCCCTTCCTGCGCCGGAACATGGGCTGCATCTTCCAGGACTTCAAGCTGCTCCCGTACAAGACCGTCTACGAGAACGTCGCCTTCGCCCTGGAGGTCATCGGCCGGCCCCGCTCGGTCATCGAGGGCCAGGTGCCCCAGATGCTCGACCTGGTGGGGCTGACGAAGAAGGCCGAGAACTTCCCCAACGAGCTCTCTGGTGGAGAGCAGCAGCGGGTCTCCATCGCCCGGGCCTTCGTCAACCGGCCCCTGATCCTGCTGGCCGACGAGCCCACGGGCAACCTCGA
Source organism: Acidimicrobiia bacterium (assembly GCA_044870155.1). Lineage (GTDB taxonomy): Bacteria > Actinomycetota > Acidimicrobiia > IMCC26256 > BP-133 > CAWBJP01. The sequence goes on from JBIOYN010000099.1 coordinate 1,196, forward strand.
CCCCACCACGTCGGCCGGGATCATGCGCCTGCTCGACCGGATCAACCGGACGGGCACCACCGTGGTGATGTGCACCCACGACTACGGCATCGTCGACGTCATGCGCCGGCGGGTGCTCGAGCTTGACCGCGGCTCACTCGTGCGGGACGAGGCCCGGGGGGCCTACGGGTACGGCTCGTGAAGAAGATCGGCTACGTCACCCGGGAGACGGCGGTCTCCCTGCGCCGCAACCTGCTCATGACCCTGGCCGGGGTGATGACGGTGGCCGTCTCCCTCTTCCTCTTCGGCGGCGTGCTCCTCCTGTCCCGGATGGTCGACCACGGCACCGCACGCTGGAAGCACGGCGTCGAGCTCGAGATCTTCCTCTGCTCCCGCTCCACGTCCCAGCCGGGGGCGACGGACGCCTGCCAGGCCGAGGCCACCGAGGCCCAGATCGCCGCGGTGCGTCAGGAGCTCGAGAGCTCGAAAGACGTCCGCCGCTTCCGGTTCCTGTCCAAGACCGACGCCTTCGAGGAGGCCAAGCGGATCTTCGCCGGTGACCCCGAGTTGCTGGCCAACATCGACCCCGAAGGCCTGCCCGTGTCCTTCCGGGTGGCCCCCAAGGAGGCGGAGCTGACCGAGAAGGTGGCGGCCCGCTTCGCCGGCCGGGAGGGCGACGGCATCGACGACGTGCTCACCGCCAAGGAGCAGGTCCGCCGGCTGCTGGCCGGCATCCGCTGGATCCGGGGCCTGTTCTTCGCCATCGCCGGCGTGCTCCTGGCCTCGTCCCTCTTCCTCATCGTGAACACCATCCGCCTGGCCACCTACGCCCGGCGGCGGGAGATCCAGGTCATGAAGCTGGTGGGGGCGACGAACTGGTTCATCCGGGTCCCCTTCATGTTCGAGGGGCTGGTCCAGGGAGCCATCGGAGCGGGGCTGGCCTTCGCCGGCGTCTACACCCTCCGGGTCATCCTCTCCGACCTCACCGGCAAGTCGAAGAACCTCTTCCAGGCCTTCTACGTCACCGGCGGCGACGCCCTGGCCATCGGCCTCCTGATCGTGATGGTCGGCGCCGTGGTGGGGGCGCTGGGCTCCGCCATCGGCCTGCGCCGGTTCCTCGAAGTCTGAGGCTCGCCCCACGTTCAAGGTGGGAGCTCGGGAACCCGCCACCTCGAAAACTGGGGAATTTGTACGTGGGACGTACAAATTCCCCGAATCTGACTGGCGCTACCGGTGAGGGTCGTTGTTGTTGTGACTACTGTTGCGTAGGCTCTCTGTTGTGCACCAACGACTCCTCGCGCCTTTCGTCGCCCTCGTCCTGATCGCGCCCGGTGCCGGCGCCTGGGCGGCCGAGACTCCCAAGGAGCCGACGGCCAAGCAGGTGCGGGTCAACGAGCTGCGGGAGCAGATCTCCGAAGTGTCCGAGCAGGAGGGCGCCCTGCTCTCGGAGATCGCCACCATCCAGGAGAAGCTCGAGGAGCTCTCCGACGCCGTCCGCAAGCTCAACGGCGAGGTGAGCGTGGCCCAGCGGAAGCTGCGCCGAGCGGAGCGGGACCTCGACCGGGCCGAGGCCGAGCGCCTCGAGGTCGCCTTCAAGCTCGTCGAGGCCCGGGCCGAGGTGGAGCGGGCCCGCCACGCCATGAACCTCACCGTGAGCGCCCTCTACCAGCGGGGCCAGAGCGACCAGCAGGCTCTCTACGCCGCCGTCGTCCAGACCTCGACCAGCCCGCACGAGGTGTTCAGCGCCCTGCACTACCTGAAGGGGACGGTGGGGGAGCAGCGGGCCGACCTCGATCGCTTCATCGCCCTCCAGCACGAGGTGGAGCGCCTCAGCGAGGAGGCGAAGGCCCGGGAGGCCGCCGCCAAAGAGGCCCGGGACGCCATGGACGCCGAGCGGGTCCGCCTGGAGGCGGCCCGCGCCGAGGCGGTCGCCGCCCGCACCGCGGCCAAGGTCGAGGAGGACCGCCAGCAGGAGCTGCTCGACGAGGTCCAGGAACGCAAGGAGGACTTCCTCCGGGAGCTGCAGCTGCTCCAGGCCGAGTCGAGTGCCATCGGCGAGATGCTGCGCCAGATCCAGGCCGGCCAGCGGCTCGCCCCCCGCAAGAAGGACACCTTCCGGTTGCCGGTGAACGCCCCCATGTCGTCACGGTTCGGCTACCGGGTCCATCCCATCTTCGGCGACACCCGGCTGCACACCGGGCTCGACTTCGCCGCCGGCGCCGGCACGCCCATCAAGGCGGCCGGCCCGGGGCGGATCGTGTGGGCCGGGCCCCGGGGCGGCTACGGCAACCTGGTGGCCATCGACCACGGCAACGGCCTGGCCACGCTCTACGCCCACCAGTCCCGCATCGACGTCACCATCGGCCAGAAGGTGGCCGCCGGCGAGGTGATCGGGCTGGTGGGGTCGACGGGGTTCTCGACGGGACCGCATCTCCACTTCGAGACCCGGGAGCTCGGCACCCCGGCAGACCCGCAGCTGTATCTGTAGGCGGACGCGACTCGGCCCCGCCCCCGGAGGGGCAGGGCCGATCGCTTCTCGCCAGTGGCGCTCTAGAGGATGCCGAGAACCGACACCAGAACGTCGTTGAGGAAGATGCTGCCGCAGAGTCCGTTACCGAGGACCCCGATGTTGTTGCCCTGAGCAGCGATGTTGCCGAGGTTGAGCAGGCCGCCGAGCAGGCTGTCGCCGGTGGCGTTGTCACTCTCGTTCTCAAAGTCCGAGCTGCAGGACGCCGAGGCGTCATCGTCGTGACGCTCGGACGACCGGAAGCCGTCGTGGTGGCCACCGTGACGGTCGTCGTCGCCGAAGGCCGTGCCGAGGATGCCAGCGGTCAGGTCGTTCAGGAAGTTCGAGCCGCAGAGGGCGTTGCCCAGAGCGTCGATGTTGTTGCCCTGAACGGCGATGTTGTTGACGTTGGCCACGAGACCGCCCTGCAGGCTGTCGCCGGTCTCGTTGTCACTCTCGTTCTCCATTCCGGTGGAGCAGCCGTCAGCACCACCCTCATCGGAGAAGTCGCGGTCGCCGCCCTCGGCGAAGCCAAGGACACCGGCCACCACGTCGTTGAGGAAGTTGCTGCCACACAGAGCGTTGCCGCCCACGCCGATGTTGTTGCCCTGCACGGCAACGTTGTTGGCGTTGACGAGGCCGTCCTGCTGGCTGTCACCGGTCGAGTTGTCGGACTCGTTCTCCATGGAGCTCGTGCAGCCGGCGGCGTCGCCGTCGCCGTGACCGTCGTCGCCGCCCTCGGCGAAGCCGAGGATGCCACCGACGACGTCGTTGAGCAGGACGCCGTGACACAGGAGGTTGCCGAGCACGTCCAGGTTGTTGCCTTGGACGCCGACATTGTTGATGTTGATCAGACCGGACTGGACGGAGTCGCCGGTCGAGTTGGTCGAGTCATTGGACTGGGACGTCGAGCAGCTCTCAGCGACTTCCGCCTCCGGCTCCTCGTGCCCGTTCCGCTGGGCGAGCGCCGCGGGGCCGAACCCGGCCAAACCGAGACTCAAGCCCAGCGCCAGGGCCGCGAGCTTGCGGGGCTTATTCATACTTTCTCCTTCTTGGTGGAGCATGGCAGAATCGCGTGGATTCGAAGCTTGAATTCGACTGGGTTCGTCCGATTCCTCCACCCTTAGGCCCCTAATAAGGATCAGGCTGGACAGCTGGGACGGATCGCCCGGGAGTTTGTGCCCGCTCGTGCAATCTGTCCGATTTGCCAGCATTGACACCGGTTGCACCGTGCCGGTGGGTTTCGGCCGAAACGCCCGGTGCAACTTGTCCGCTGATGTGCCTCGATGTCCGATTCCCACCGAATTTGGCCGAAATCGGGGAGATGAGGCAGGCATATTCAGTTTGAACACAAATTGCCGAATGAGGGACTTTGTGCGCTTGGCTTACCTGGGCGGGCGGACCTGCCGATAGAAGAAACGTGCGCCGGCTCGTCGCTGTTTTCCTCGCCGCTCTCGCCGCCCTGGCCGGCACGCTCGCCTGGTCGTCGTGGGTCGCCACCTCGACGCTCCTCGACCCGACCCGGACCGAGCAGGTGGCCGAGGTCCTGGTCACCGATCCCGCCATCCGCCGGTCGGTGGAGGACGGCCTGACGCGGGCCCTGGTGGCCGCCGTGCCCCCGAGCACGGCGGTGCCCGACGCCGAGCTGCGGCTCGCCGCCCAGCGTGCCTTCGACGATCACCGGGTCCAGGCCGCCCTGCGGGCCGCCATCGTCGGCGCCCACCGCCGCCTGTTGGGAGAGGGCGAGGGACCGGTCCAGGTCGACGCCGGGATCATCGCCGTCGCCGGGCGCGACGCCCTTCTCGCCGCCCATCCCGAGCTCCGCCGCAACCTGCCGGCACCGCCACCCCTGAGTGTGGAGCTGCCCACCACCGGTCTGCCCGACCTGGGTGGAATCCGCAGGGCGGCCACGGGGCTGCCGACGACGGCCGCCCAGGCCTCCGCCGTCCTCTTCGCCCTCGCCTTCGTGGTGGCAGCAGATCGCTCCCGGGTCCTGCGCCGGGCCGGTGCGTTCGGTCTGTGGACGGGCGGCGGTTGGTTCGTGCTCGGGTATCTCGTCCCGTGGGCCGTGTCCCACTGGTCGGTGGACGGCCGCCTCGGGGTCATGGGGTCCCTGGCGCTGGCAGTGGCCAAGCCGGTGATGGTTCCAGCCGCCGTGCTGTCGGCCCTGGGCGTCGTCCTCCTCCTGGCCGCCTCGGCCTGGGCCAGGGCGAGCGCCGCCCGCCGGGCGGCGAGGACCCCCGACCCGGCCCCGTCCGTGCCGCTGTGGAAGCCGGTGACCGTGAACCAGCTCACGCCGCCCACGCCTCCGCCGGCCGTCCCCTAGCTCCCGGCGCGAGTCGGCCCCGAATCACTCCGGGGCCGGTCGTGGAGGTGGCGGGAGTCGAACCCGCGTCGCCGGGTTTCCGGCGCGGCTGGTCAGAGGCCAAAAAGTATCTCTGACGTGGGCAAACACCATGCCTGTCAGTATCCGCTCGTGACCGCTGGTGACCCCGATTTCGTGTCTTTTTCGTGTCTCGTGTGTCCGATACGTGTCCTGCGACAGTGCTCAGAGACCGCTTTGGACGATCAGGATTCTCGACGTCGCGTGGCGCTTCGTAAGTCGGTCGGTATCGGCGGCCGGCCGGAGGCGAACGTCATGGTCGTGGCTTCCTGTGACGATTGTTGACACAATCCGGCCATGGCTACGGACCAGTCCCCATCCCGGGAGCTCGAAACTGTGCGGGCCCAGGCCTACCAGAAGGCGCTCGATCGGGCCCGGGCTACCCCAGAGGGCTTCCTCAGGGCCACCGACGCCATCCGTGCCTCGCGGGTCGGCGTCCGCGAGTTCTACGCGGCGGTGTCCGCCGGTCGGATCCGCACAACGAGGTTCGCTGGCGGTTTACGGGGCTTCAAGCGAGAGGACGTCGAGGCCTTGGCAGGCGACGGTTCAGCCGCGCAGTGACGCCCGATGCCGGGCCAGGCAACTCGGACGACCCGATTCCAATCCCGGCGGAAGCGCTCGAAGGGATCATCCTCGACCTTGTCAGCGTTGCCGAATCCCTCCGTGAGAAAGGCGACGAGGTGAATGCCGCCATCATCAACATGGTGATCGACCAACTTGAGGCCTTCATGCCTGACTGATTGCCGGTCCGCACACGCCTTTGAGGCCATCGACCCGAGGCGCTTCGTCCGGTCAGGCAGTTGGAGCGCGGCCGGTCACGAGCTCTCGGATGCGCTGTTGGTAGGTGGCGGCGTCGATCTCGCCGGCGAGGTAGGCAGTCGCAAGCTCCTCGTCCTCCTCCGGGAGCTCCTGCCCTTCGAGGCGTGCGTTCGCTGCCGCGTTGGCCAGAACGAGGCGTTCCTTGGCGCTGAGCTCTCTCACGTTCAGTGCGACGGCCCTCCACCGGCCGTGCCTCGTCGGTCCGGCCGCAGTTCGACAATGTCACCCGCCGGCATCGCGGAGACGGCTTGACGATGGGCTTCTTCGAGTTGGGCGGTGAGGCGCTCCTGCACACCTTGGAACAGGTGCCCGTACTTCCGGAAGGTCGTCAGGATGTCGGCGTGCCCGAGGCGCTCCTTGATGGCCAGCGGGCTGGCACCCATGTCGATCAGCTGGGACGCGTGGGCGTGGCGCAGGTCGTAGGTGCGGAAATCCTCCGGCAGTCCAGCCGCCCGAAGGGCGGGAACGAGGACGCCCTTGCGGAGGAAGTCGCGGTTGAGCGGCGTCCCCTTCACGCCGGTGAAGACGTAGTCGTCGGCGGCGACCGGACGGCCGAGCTGTTCGGCGCGGGCGGCGAGGTGGCCGGCGAGGAGGTCGCAGACGAAGCGGGGGAGCGGGACGATCCGCTCCTGGTCTGTCTTGGTCGTCCCCGCCACCAGGCGGCTCCCGACCGGCGTGAGGGTCTCGCACACGTGCACGCTGCCCTTGAGCAGGTCGAGGTGGCGGACCCGCAGGCCGCACAACTCGCTCGGGCGCATCCCCGTGTAGATCAGGACCATGACGGCTAGGCGGTAGTCCTCCCGGGTGTGTTCCACGAGGCGGTGGAGCTCGTCGAGGGGAAGTGCCTGCCCCGCTGGCGGGCCACCCTGACGTGGTGGCCGGCGGCCGGGTTCTCCCGGATCACCTTGGCTCGCTGCGCCGCCTTCATCACCAGGGAGAGGACCGAGACGCAATCCCGCACGGTCTTGGCGCTGTAGCCGCGCCGGTACAGGTCGACGATGAACGACTCCACGTCCTGGTAGTCGATCCCGGCGATCGGCCGGCCGCCGAACCACGGCCGGATCTGGAGGGCAAGGAGCTGGCGGTACCGGCGGGAGGTGGTGGGCGCGAGTCGCACGAGCCCGTCCTCGAAAACGTCGGCCCACTCGTCGAAGCGGGCCCGGCGCAGCTTCGGGTCGATCCAGTCGCCGCGATGGATGTCAGTCGCGGTGGCGGCCAGGAACCGCTCGGCGTCACCCTTCCTGCGGAACGTCCTGCTGCGCGACTTCCCGGCGGGGTCTCGATAGCGGGCCCGCCAACGGCCGTTGCCCGTCTTGTCGACCGAGCTCATCGGTGATTCCGGTGCCGACCGGTCAGCGCCCGAGGCGGGCAGGGCCCCCGCTGG
>JBIOYN010000100.1:0-11463 GCA_044870155.1 Acidimicrobiia bacterium
CCGGTGGCGCCCCGGTCTCCTACGACGACCTCCTCGACTTCCACCTCATGCTCCAGGACGACACCTGGTACGAGCAGCTGGCCGACAAGATCGCCGAGGCTCCCAAGGAGTAGTCCGCCGCTGCGGGCCGGCAGGCCCCGGCCGGCCCCGCCTCTTCTGAACCGCCTCCTTTCACCGCCCCGAACCGGGCGTTTCGAGAGGAGGCGGTAGCATTTTCAGGCGCAGAGAAGGACAGAGCGCTTGATGAACATCGGACCCATGGAAGTCATCATCATCTTCGTCGTGGCCCTGCTCGTGTTCGGGCCGGCGAAGCTGCCCGAGATCGGCCGCCAGGTCGGTCGGGCGGTGCGCGAGTTCCGCAAGTTCCAGAGCTCCTTCCAGGACGAGTTCAGCGAGTTCCGCAACGTCTTCGAGGAACCGCCTCCGTCGGTTCCCAAGTCGGCGGTGACCCCGTCCGCCGAGCAGGCCTCCCAGCCCGCTCAGGCCGTGAGCGGTGCCTCGCCCGACCCGTCGGTCACGCCCCCACCGGGAGCGCCGGCGCCGTCGGGTCCAGCCGTCCCCCTCCGCCCGCTGACGGGCGACGAAGGGCCGCCTTCAGGTAACGGCGACGGGACCGCCGGAACGACCGAGGCCTGATGGCCTGGCGGCTCAAGGAGAGGGTCAAGGGCCGGGCGCAAGCCAAGGCTGACGCGGCGAGCATGACGATCGTGCAGCACCTGACGGAGCTGCGCGACCGGATCTTCTTCTCGCTGATCGCGGTGGCGGCCGGCGGGGTGATCTGCTTCCTGCTCTTCAACCGGATCATCGGCTTCATGGTGGAGCCGTACAAGGAGATCACCGGCCAGGAGGGGCTCATCTTCACCCAGCCCCTGGAGGCGTTCCTGACCCGCATGAAGGTGTCGGCCTACGGCGGGCTGGTGCTGGCCTCGCCGATGGTGTTCTGGCACCTGTGGCGCTTCGTCACCCCGGGCCTTTACCCGAAGGAGAAGCGCTACGCCATCCCCTTCGTGGTCAGCTCGGTCATCCTCTTCGCCGGCGGGGCCACGCTGGCGCTCCTCACCTTCCCCAAGGCGCTCCAGTTCCTCATCGGGGTGGGGGGCGACAACCTGCGGCCGTTGCTCTCCGCTGGCAGCTACCTGTCGCTGGTGTTCCTCATGGCCGTCAGTTTCGGCTTCGCCTTCGAGTTCCCCATCCTCGTCGTCTTCCTGCTGCTGGCCCGCATCATCACCACCGACCAGCTGCGGCACTGGCGGCGCATCGCCTTCCTCGTCATCGTGATCATCGCCGCTGTCGTCACCCCGAGCCAGGACCCCATCTCCCTCTTCGCCCTGGCCATCCCCATGTACATCCTCTATGAGGGCGCGCTCCTCGTAGGCAGGTTCATGAAACGGTGAGGGACGGCCGGCGCCGCGCCTTCGAGGCCGCCCGGGGCTTTCCCCTCGACCCCTTCCAACACGAGGCTCTCGACGCTCTCGACGCCGGCCGCTCGGTGCTGGTGGCCGCCCCCACCGGCTCGGGCAAGACGGTGGTGGCGGAATACGCCGTCGAGATGGCGCTGGCCGAGGGCCGCAAGGCGTTCTACACGACGCCGCTCAAGGCCCTGTCCAACCAGAAGTACGGCGATCTCGTCCGGGCCCACGGGGCGGACCGGGTCGGGCTCCTCACCGGCGACAACTCCATCAACGGGGAGGCCCCCGTGGTGGTGATGACCACCGAGGTGCTCCGGAACATGATCTACGCCGCCTCGCCCACCCTCGACGGGCTGCGCTACGTGGTCCTCGACGAGGTCCACTACCTCCAGAACCCGTACCGGGGTGCGGTGTGGGAAGAGGTGATCATCCACCTCGACCCGACGGTGGACCTGGTGTGCCTGTCGGCCACCGTCTCCAACGCCGAGGAGTTCGCCGACTGGATCCAGACGGTGCGGGGGGAGACGACGGCCGTCATCGAGGAGCGCCGGCCGGTTCGTCTGCGCCACCTGTACCTGGTCGGCGACCGGGAGTCGGACGTCCTCCACCTCCTGCCCACGTTCGTCGAGTATCCGGCCGCCTCCGGCGCCGCCTCCGGATCGGAGCCCGCCGGCGACCTGCGGCCCAACCCCGAGGCCCACCGCCTCGACTCACGGTCCGTGCGCCGACCCGGCCCGGGGAGCGGGGTGTCCCCGAGGGGACTGCGGGGCCGGCCCAAGGGGCGGCTCTACACCCCCCGGCGCTTCGAGGTCATCGAGCTGCTCGACTCCGAGGGGATGCTGCCCGCCATCTACTTCATCTTCAGCCGGGCGGGCTGCGACCAGGCCGTGGAACAGACCCTGGCCGCCGGCCTGCGCCTCACCGCCCCGGACGAGCGGGACGCCATCCGGGAGATCGCCGAGGCCAAGGTGGCGTCCCTGTCCGACACCGACCTGGAGGTCCTCGGCTATCCGCAGTGGCTGGCGGGGCTGGAGGCGGGCCTCGCCGCCCACCACGCCGGCATGGTGCCGCCCATGAAAGAGGCGGTGGAAGAGGCGTTCTCGCGGGGGCTGGTCAAGGTCGTCTTCGCCACGGAGACCCTGTCCCTGGGCATCAACATGCCCGCCCGGTCGGTGGTCATCGAGAAGCTGTCCAAGTTCACCGGCGAGCGCCACGAGTTCCTCACCCCCGGGGAGTACACCCAGCTCACCGGCCGGGCCGGGCGCCGGGGGATCGACGACCTCGGCTACGCCGTGGTGCTGTGGAATCCCTTCGTGCCCTTCGACCAGGTGGCGTCGCTGGCCTCGACCCGGTCCTACGCCCTGCGCAGCTCCTTCCGGCCGACCTACAACATGGCCGCCAACCTGGTTCGGCGTTACCCGTCGGACGTGGCCCACCACCTGCTCAACCTGTCCTTCGCCCAGTACGGGGCGGACAAGGAGATCGTGCGGCTGGAGCGCCAGCTGGAACGCAGCCGGGAGCTGCTGGCCAGTCACCGCCAGGGCGCCGCCTGCGACCGGGGCGACGTCGAGGAGTACCGCCGGCTCCTGGCCAACCGGAGCGAGCGCCGCCGGGCGGCGGCGGGCGACGGGGGGCTCGAGCACCTGAAGCCGGGTGACGTGCTCATGCGCCGGGGGGCGAAGACGGTCGTGCTCCAGCGCACCCGGGGCCGGGGCGGCGACGTCAAGGTCCTGGCCCTCACCCCGGACCGCGGGGTCGTCCGGCTGGGGGCCTCCGATCTCGCCCCCGGTGCCGCCGAGCCGGTGGGAACCATCGAGCTGCCCCGGCCCTACGCTCCCCGCAGCCCGGCCTTCCGCCGGGCGGTGAGCGAATCGCTGCGCACCATGCGACCCCGCCCCGGGAGACGGGAGGCGTCGCCGTCATCCGACTCCGGTGGGCGGGACACCGCCGCCCGCCACCCCGTCGCCTCCTGTCCCGACCTGGCCGATCACCTCCGCTACGCCGAGCGGGCCGACCGCCTGGCCCGCGACGCCGAGCGCCTGGAGCGCCGCATCCGGGGCCGGGTCGAGAGCCTGGCCCGCCTGTTCGATCGGGTGCTGCGGGTCCTCGAGGCGTGGGGCTACCTCGACGGCTGGGCCCTGACGGAGGCCGGCGACCTCCTGGCCCGGCTCTACATCGAGACCGACCTGTTGGTGGCGGAGACGATGCGCGACGGCCTCCTCGACGGTCTCGACCCGCCGTCGCTGGCCGCCGTGTGCTCGGCCTTCACCTACGAGAGCCGGGGCCCGGGATCGGAGGAGGCCAGCCTGGCCCGGGCCCGGTACCCCAACCGCCGGGTGCGGGAACGGATGCTGGAGGTCGACCGCATCTGGCGGGACCTCAACGCCGTGGAGGACGAGGCCGGCCTGCCTGAGACCCGGGCCATCGACGGCGGGTTCGCCCAACCCGCCCACGCCTGGGCCGCCGGTCGGGAGCTGGAGGAGGTACTGGCCGACGACGACCTCACCGGCGGCGACTTCGTCCGCAACGTCAAGCAGCTCATCGACCTCCTCCGCCAGATCGGCGACGTGGCGCCCGTCCCCGAGACGGCCGCCGCCGCCCGCTCCGCCGCCGATGCGCTCTTCCGGGGCGTGGTCGCCGCCTCCTCGGCTGTCGGGGTGTGATCCGCAAGGGCGAGGAGTGGGGGACGCCGGTGGGCGACGCCACCCCTGACCTCGACGTCACCGGGGATGACGTCGCCCTGGCCGCCGCCCTGGCCGCCGCCGGCCCGGATCCGCTGGTGCGGTTCCGGGCGTCGGAGGCGTCGGACCTGGCCCGGGCGGTGGGGCTGGTGGGGGAGGGGACGGGCGTGCTGGCCGTCCCCGTGGATGTCCTGCACCTCGGCGACGGGGGGTTGGCGGTCAACGCCGTGGTGGTGGGGGTCCCCCCTGATGAGCTACGGGCGTGGCACCGGACGGTTACCTTCGAGGTGGTGGTGGACGGGAGGGCGGTCGGTCTCTCTCAGGCCACGACCGTCGTCATCGCCAATGGGCAGTTCCTGCGGGGAAACGACATCAGCCCCCGGGGGCATCCCGGGGACGGGCGGTGTGAGGTGCAGGTCTACGACGTGCCCCCGGGGCAGCGGGCGGCCACGCGGGAGCGGTTGGCGTCGGGGACGCATGTGCCCCACCCGGGGATCGTGGTGCGGCGGGCGAGGTCCGTGGTGGTGCGCTGCGGGCGGAGGGTGCCCGTCGAGGTCGACGGGAGGAAGGCCGCGGGGAAGGGGGCGGAGGAGGTGGCGGTGTCCGTGGTCCCCTCGGCCTTCCGGCTGCTGATTTGAGGTCCCGCGTCAGAGGCGGGTGACCTCGGTGGGGATGTGGCCGGCGAGGACCTGGGCTACGAGATCCGGGAGGTGGCGGGGGATGAGGTAGTCCTTGGTGGCCCGGAGCTCAGGGAGGGTCCACCAGCGGGCGTCGTGGATGCCTTCGGCGCGCGAGCGGGCGAGGTGGGCCGGGTCGAGCTCCCGGGCGGGGCAGCGCAGGAGAAACCACCGCTCACGCTGGCACACCCGGCGCTCGAACCAGTCGAAGGTGTACTCCCGCTCCCACCGGCACGGCCCCAGGTCGACGCCGGTCAGCTCGAGCTCCTCGAGGAGCTCCCGGTGCGCCGCCTGCTCGTGGGTCTCGCCGGCCTCGAGGCCGCCCCCGGGGCAGATCCAGAAGTAGCGCCCGCCATGGTCGGGCCCGAAGCGCAAGAGGACGACCCGGTCACGGTCGTCGATGAGCAGCACCCGGGCGGCGGGGCGGACGGTGGCCTCGAGCTCGGGCACGGGCCACACGGTGGCACCCGGACGGCACGGCGGTCCACCCGTTTTCCGTCAGCTCGGGGCTACGATCCCACGCGCAATGCTCTACGCCAGCGAGCCCTTCACCCCGGACGAGGCCGAGACCCTCGAGCGCTACTTCACCAACCTGGACCGGCCCGTCTTCGCCCTGGTGAACCTCCCCGAGGTGGTGAAGGGCGCCCTGTTCGCCCGCTACTCGCGGACCCACAAGAGCCTCCGTCGCCTGTTCCTCGACGAGTTCGCCGAAGACGTCGAGTCCGGCGGCGGGTCCGACGAGCCGCGGGCCGGCCTGCGCCGGGCCGAAGCTCTCTACGACAGCGTCTTCCTCGAGTACGGCGACGACTCGGTGGCCCAGCTGGGCGGCGTGCATCTGGCCTGCGAGCAGTCCTCCAACCTGCTCACCAAGGTCCTGGAATGGGGCCGGCTCATGGCCTACCTGGAGCAGTCGACGCGCTACATCGCCTACGACGTCCGCCTCGACGGCCGCTACCGCTACTGGCGGGACCCTCAGGTGCTCGACTCACCCCTGGGCGCCCGCTACGTGGCCGAGATGGACGAGATGTTCAACGCCTACTCGGCCGCCCTGGCCAAGGTGATGGAATGGGCCCGGGCCGTGCACCCCCAGCAGCCGGGGGACTCGGACTTCGTGTGGCGCTCGACCATCAAGGCCATGGCCTGCGACGCGGTACGGGGCATGCTGCCCGCCGCCAGCCTCTCCAACGTCGGGATCTACGGGACGGGGCAGGGCTACGAGGCCCTCCTGCTGCGCATGCGCGCCCATCCGCTCCCCGAGGTCCGCCGCTACGCCCAGATGATGCTGGAGGAGCTCCGCCTCGTCATCCCGTCGTTCCTCAAGCGGGTGGACCGGGAGGACCGGGGCGTGGCCTGGAGCACCTACCTGGAGGAGCGCTCCACCGCCACCGAGGCCATGACCGCCCACCTGCTCGGCGACATGGAACCCGAGGACCGGCCGCTGGTGACGCTGGTCGACTGGGACCCCGACGGCGAGGACAAGGTGCTGGCCGCCATTCTCTACGCCGCCAGCGACCTGCCCGAGGACCAGTGCCAGGAACGGGTGGCCAAGCTCGCGCCCGAGGAGCGCTTCGCCCTGCTCGACGCCTATGTGGGGGAGCGGGGCAACCGGCGCCACAAGCCGGGGCGGGCGCTGGAGCGGACGGGCTACCGGTTCGACGTCCTCGCTGATTACGGCGCCTTCCGCGACCTCCAGCGCCATCGCCTGCTGACCATCGAGTGGCAGGGGCTCAGCCCCCGTCACGGCTACGACATGCCCCCGGCGGTGACCGAGGCGGGCGCCGGGTCGCTCTTCACCGAGACGATGGAACGCTCCGCCGCCCTCTACGACAACCTGACCGAGCAGTTCCCGGCTCAGGCCGCCTATGCCGTGGCGCTGGCCTACCGCATCCGCTTCGCCATGCAGATGAACGCCCGGGAGGCCATGCACGTCATCGAACTGCGCACGACGCCGCAGGGCCATCCCGCCTACCGGGCCGTGTGCCAGGAGATGTGGCGGCTCATCCGGGACCGCGCCGGACACCACCACCTGGCCGAAGCCATGCGCTACGTGGACATGGAAGACCACGACCTCGGGCGGCTCGAAGCGGAGCGCCGGAACGAGGCCAAGCGGGGCGGGGCGGGCGGCACGTAACGCCCAAAAGGCGCAATGAAGGAGGCGACGGGCAAACAGGCTGCGTTGCTGATGTTGCGCCTGTTATTGTTTGTTGCCTATGGGGCACCAAATCTCGAACCGGCGTTTCTCACCCCCGCCTGTAGGGGCTGAGAAACGCCGGTTGCGGGGACGACGGGCGCTCGGCGGCGTCTTCTCCCTCACTGCGGTAGTTCTCGCCGGCGGCGCCGCCGGAACCGTCCACGCCGTGAAACCCGGCGACACCCTCGACGGGCTCTCGCGCAAGTACGGCGTCCCCATCGCCACCCTCGCCCGGGCCAACGCCATCGCCAACCCCGACCACATCGAGGCCGGCTCCAAGCTCACCGTCCCCGCGCCCGGCGTACCCGCCACGCCGGTCGCCCGCGTGACCACCCAGCCCGTCGCCAAGGTCACCCCGGCGCCGGCCACGACGAAGGCCCGGGCCATCCAGGTCCCGCCGTCCCGCGCCGGCCTGCGGCCCTACTTCGCCCAGTACGCCAAGACCGCCGGCGTGCCCGTCGACCTGGCCATGGCGCTGTCCTGGCAGGAGTCGGGCTGGCAGGTGCACAAGGTGTCCTCCACCGAGGCCGTCGGAGTCATGCAGCTCATGCCCGACACGGTGGAGTTCGTCTCCCGGATCCTGCTCCGCCAGGGCCGCACCCTCGACCCCCATGATCCGGCGGCCAACATCCGCATGGGGACACGCTTCCTCCGCTATCTCCTGGACCGCAACGGCGGGAACGTCAACACCGCCCTGGCCTCGTACTACCAGGGCCTGCGATCGGTGCACGAGCGCGGCGTCTTCCCCGAGACGCAGCGGTTCGTGGCCAACGTGAAGGCGCTGCGGCCCCGGTTCTAGAAGAGCTCGGTGGAGAGCTCGATGAGCAGCAGGGCCACGCTGTGGTCCAGGCAGAACTGCGTGCGCACGTCGCCGGGTGGGGCGATGGCGTGGTCGCAGCGGAAGCACCCGTCCAACTCGTAGTGCAGCTCGCCGGCGCAGGTGATGGGGTGATGGGGGACCACGAAGGTCTCCCACGGCCCGGTGGCGCTCGACGCCGACAACGTGGCCTGCAGGTTGAGGGTGCCGTTGGCGCCGTGGGCGATGAAGCTCACTGGCCGGACCGTTGTCGGAAGTTCGTGAGGACGGCCTGGTCCTCGAGGAGCGTGTCGATCTCCTCGAGCAGCTCGTCGATGTCCTCGATGCTCACCGTGGCCGACTCAGTGCCGTCAGCGACCGGAGCCGCTTCCCTCTCGACTTGCTGGTCACGGCGGGGCGGGTACTGCGTGGACCTCATGACCGAAAACCTCCGGGAGTGCTGAACGCAAGGTCTCGGACGCGCCGAGTGACTGGCAGCTACCCGGTGGTACGTGCCCCCAAACAGGGGACAAAGCGGTCAAATACGCGAGCGCCGCAGCAGGACGGTGGCCACCGTCAGCAGGGCGGCGGCGGCCACGAACTCGGCCGGCATGCGGTGGGGCGCCTCCCGCTGGATGTCCTCGTGGAACCGCTGGATCGGCTGGGGGACGGGGTTCCGTCCAAAGAAGTGCCGGGCCGGCTTGTCGATGTCGAGGAGGGCGGCGCCCGCCATCCCGGCCAGCACCACCCGGCGGCGCCCGCCGGTGGCCCGGGCCCCGAGGAGGCACAGGGCGGCGAGGCCGACGGTGCCGTCCCGGTAGGCGACCTGCAGGAAGCGGGCGTGGGACTCCGGCCCGCGGGGGAGTCCCCAGTGGGGGACGGCGTCCATGGCCAGATGGGAGGCCACGCCGAGGCCGAAGGCCAGGGCCGGCCGCTGTTTGACGGCAGCGCCGATGACGGCGCCGGCGAGGACGTGGTTGGTGACGAGCATGCGAGAAAGGAGGTTCGCTCCCGAGGCTCCCTTTCCCTGCGGAAGACCAGGCGCTGGCCCTGAACTGTCACACCCCTGGCTTATAGTCACAAGCATGTCATTCGCATACGGACGGGCACCATGGCCCGGGTAGTGGCGCTGGGCGACGCCCATCTGGGCCGCCAGTACCACGCCCGCACCACCCCCGAGGGCACCAACCAGCGGGAGGCCGACTTCGAAGCCTCGTTCGAGGCGGCCGTCGACCTCGCCCTGTCACTCGATCCCGACGTGTTCGTGTGGCTGGGCGACGTGTTCGACCAGCCCCGCCCCGGCTATCGCGCCTTCCGGGTGGCCCAGCGGGCACTGCGGCGCATCCGCGAGCACGGCGTCCCGCTGGTGGGCATCTCCGGCAACCATGACACCCCCCGCCTGCCGGGCACGGGGTCGCCCTACGGCCCCCTGCACGACACCTTTCCCGAGTTCCACCTCGCCTACCAGGGCGCCTACGCCGCCGTCGACCTGCCCGGCCTGCGGGTCCACGCCGTCCCCCAGATGCTCACGGTGGAAGAGACGCTCGAGGCGCTCGACACCGCCTGCGCGCACCACAGCACCGACCGGGTGAACCTGCTGCTCACCCACCCCCGGGTGCCCCAGGTGGAGCCCCGGTGCCGGGACGTCAACGAGATCGAGGTCGACGCCGCCGCCCTGCGCAGCGACCTCGTGCTCCTCGGCCACTACCACGTCCACACCCGGGTGCGCGACGGCGTGTGGTACGCCGGCTCCACCGACACCTTCTCCTTCGCCGACGATCCCGGCCGGCCCAAGGGGCTCGTGTGCCTCGACACCGACACCGGGGCGTGTACCCACCATGCACTACGCGACCAGCGGCCGCTGTCGACACCCGATCCCGTGGCCGCCGCCGGCCTGGCCCCGGCCGAGCTGGAAGCGGCCATCGCCGCCCGGGCGGCCCAGGTGCCGGCCGGGGCGGTGGCCCGCGTATTCGTCGACGGCGCCGACCCCCAGGCGTGGCGGCTCCTCGACCACACCCGGCTCCAGGACGCCTTCGCCCACACCCTGGCCTTCCGGCTCGAGCCCAGCTTCCTGGCCGACGCCGCCCGGGTCACCGACCTGCCCACCCGCGACGCCATCGGCGCCCGCTGGGCCCGGTTCCTCGAGCACCAGGACCTGTGCGGCTACGACCGCACCCGACTGCGAGCCCTGGGTGATGAGCTCATCCGCAGCGCCGTGGACGAGGCGGGCTAGTGCGGATCGCCCGCCTGGCGCTCCACAACTTCCGGGTGTTCGCCGATCTCGACCTGGCCGTGCCCGACGGAGTGGTGGGCATCTTCGGGCCCAACGGCTCGGGGAAGTCGACACTGGTAGAGGCGATCACCTGGGCACTGTTCGGGGTGGCCCGGACGGGCAAGGACGCCCTGCGGGCCGACGGGTCCGACGGCGAGTGCCGGGTCACGGTGGAGTTCGACCACGACGGCCACCTCTACGAGGTGACCCGGGCACTGACCGGGAACACGCTCAATGTCAGCGCCGAAGCCGCCTGTGACGGGCTGCGGCTGGCGGCGGGGGCGACGTCGGTCCGCCAGTACGTCCACCAGGTGCTAGGCATGAGTGCCGACGCCTTCCGGGCCTCGGTGTGCTGCGAGCAGAAGCAGGTCGACGCCTTCTCCGGGCGCCGGCCGGAGGAGCGCCGCCGTCTCGTCCTCGACCTGCTCGGCATCACCCCGCTGGACAAGGCCCGGGATGCAGCCCGGGGCAAGGCCCGGGCCGCCACCGAGGCGGTGGAAGCCGCCCGGCTGGTGCTGGGTGACCTCGACGCCCTGGCCGGCGAGGTGGCCACACTGGAGGCGGCGCACACCCAGGCCGCCGGCACTCTGGGCGCGGCCGAGGAGCAGCTGGCGGCGGCGGCCCAGCTGGCGGCGCAGGCGGAGGAGCGGTCTTCGGCAGCGGAGGCGGCCCGGCTCGAGCGTGAACGACTGCGGGCGCGCTGGGAGGAGGCGAACCGCCGGCGCCAGGATCTCGCCGCCCGCCTGGCGGCGCACGAGTCCGAGCGTCAGGCCCTGGCCGACGCCGCCCGGCGCCTGCCGGCGCTGGAGGCCCAGGCCGCCGGGCTGGAGGCAGCCCGGGCCCGCCTCCACGCCCTGGAGGTGCTGGAGGCGGCCCGCGCCCGCGAGGTGGCGGCCCGCGCCGCAGCTCGCAAGGCAGACCCGCACGGTTCCCCGGGGGGCGCCACCGGCGGCACCGGCGCCGGGAACACGGCGGGGGACGGAGGCGTCGGCGTCGAGGGCGAGGTCGTGACCGCCGACGAGGAGGCGGCCCGCCGGGTCCGGGAGGCGGGAGAGGCCCTGGGTCGGGTCCGGGGCTGCGAAGCCGCCCTGGCGGGCGCCGAGGCCCGCCGGCGGACCGCCGGCGCCGAGGCCACGTCGGCCGCCGGCCTCGATCCCGAGGCGCCCTGCCCGCTGTGCGGGCAGGAGCTGGGGACGTCCTTCGAGGACGTGGTCGCGGCCCGGGCCCACGTTCTCGAGGAAGCTGAGGCCGACTGCCGCCGGGCCGCGGCAGAGCTCGAGGCGGCCCGCGTGGAGCAGCAGGCGGCCGAGCAGCGGGCGGCCGAAGCCGAGGCGGCCCGGGTGGCGGCCAAGGCCCGGGCGCACTTGTTGCGTGCCACCAGGATGGAGCTGGAGTCGTCCCGGCTGGCGCTGGTTGAGGCCGGAGCGGCGCTGGCCG
>JBIOYN010000101.1:0-2781 GCA_044870155.1 Acidimicrobiia bacterium
CCCGGCGGGCGGCGGCCGACTGCGACGTCCCGGTGCTCACGGCCGAGGCCCTCGCCAGCGCCGGGTCCGCGCTACGGGGTCCGGCCCGGGAGCCGGCCCCGGAGGACGTCGCCCTGGTCCTCCACACCAGCGGCAGCACCGGGCGGCCCAAGCGGGTCCCGCTCCGCCACGGCAACCTGGCCGTCTCGGTGGGCAACGTGGTGGAGACGTACCAGCTGGGCTCCGAGGACGTCTCCTTGTGCGTGATGCCGCTGTTTCACGTCCACGGGCTGGTGGCCAGCACCCTCGCCACCTTCGCCTCGGGCGGGACCGTGGTGGTGCCCCCGGCCTTCAGCCCCTTCTCCTTCTGGCGCCTGGTCCGGGCCCACGGTGTCACCTGGTACTCGGCCGTCCCCACCATCCACCAGCTGCTCCTGGCCCGCCTCGGGGCCGAGCGGCCCGACGGCGCCGAGCAACTCCGTTTCATCCGCTCCTGCAGCGCCGCCCTGGCCCCCGAGGTGATGGTCCAGCTCGAGTCGCGCCTCGGCGTCCCCGTCCTCGAGGCCTACGGCATGACCGAGGCCGCCCACCAGATGGCTTCCAACCCTCTGCCCCCGGGGGCGCGCAAGCCGGGGACGGTGGGTCCGGGGACGGGGGTGCGCATCGGGATCCTGGGGCCGGAGGGCACCGAGCTGCCCGCCGGCGAGCCGGGCGAGGTGGTGATCGCCGGGCCCAACGTGATCGACGGCTACGAGGACAACCCAGCGGCCAACGCCGACTCGTTCACCGCCGGATGGTTCCGCACCGGGGACCAGGGCGTGATCGACGCCGACGGCTACCTGCGCCTCACCGGCCGGATCAAGGAGCTGATCAACCGGGGCGGCGAGAAGATCGCTCCCCGGGAAATCGACGACGTGCTCCTGGCCCACCCGGCGGTGGCCGAGGCCGTGGCCTTCGGCGTGCCCCACCCGGTGTGGGGAGAGGTGGTGGCGGCCGCCGTGGTGCTGGGCCAGCCGGTGGCAGAAGCCGAGCTGCTGGCCTGGTGCCGGGACCGGCTGGCCGCCTTCAAGTGCCCGGCCCAGCTCCACGTGGTCGAGGCCATCCCCCGCACGGCCACGGGCAAGATCCAGCGCCTGAGCCTGGCCTCCAGCTTCGCTCCCGGCCGGGCGTGAGGCTCGTCGTCGCCGGAGCGGGGGCGGTCGGGGGCTACGTGGGGGCCCGCCTGGCCCGGGCCGGGATCGACGTCACGCTGCTCGCCCGCGGCCCCCACCTGGCGGCCATGCGGGAGCGGGGCGTGCGCGTCGAGAGCCCGGAGGGCGACTTCGAGGCCCGTCCCGCGGTGGCGGGCGACCCGGAGTCAATCGGTCCGGCCGACCTGGTCGTGCTGGGGGTGAAGGCCCACAGCCTGGCCGACCTCGCCCCCCGACTCCGCCCCCTGCTCGGTCCCGACACGGTGGTCATGAGCACCCAGAACGGGATCCCCTGGTGGTTCACCCCGCTGGAGCGGGTGGACCCGGGAGGGGTGATCGCCGCCGCCATCGAAGCCCGGCGGGTGGTGGGCTCGATCATCTACTTGTCGGCCGAGGTGGCCGAGCCGGGGGTCATCCGCCACATCGAGGGCAGCCGCATCTCCCTGGGCGAACCGGCCGGGGGGCGCTCCGAGCGCTGCCAGGCCATCGCCGCCGCCCTCCGCGAGGCCGGGCTGCGCTGCTCGGTCACCGCCCATCTGCGTGAGGAGGTGTTCGTCAAGCTGATGGGCAACGCCGCCTTCAACCCCATCAGCGTGCTGACCGGTGCCACCCTGGCCGAGATGACCCGCCATCCCGACGTCTCCGCTCTGGCCCGCAGGATCATGGCCGAGGTGGAGGCGGTGGCCGCCGGGCTCGGGCTGCGCCTGCCGGTGTCGATCGAGCGGCGGATGGCGGGGGCCGAGGAAGTGGGCGAGCACAAGACCTCCATGCTCCAGGACCTGGAGGCCGGCCGGCCGCTGGAGCTGGAGGCGGTGGTGGGCGCCCTGATCGAGCTGGGGGAGGGCCTGGGGATCGAGACGCCCCACACCCGGGCCGTCTACGCCTGCGCCAAGCTGCGGGCGGAGCGCCGGTAGGCAGCCCCGCCCGCGGCAGCGGCCCTTTGGGGACAGGCGTGCGTCCTCACCGCTACGCCTTCATCGGCGATCTCCTTGGCGAGCGACTCGAGCACGGCCTCGACGCCGGCCCCGATCTCCTCGTCCGTCCCGCACGGGATAGTGGACGCGTCGCCAATCTCGGGCAGCCGGTAGGCACTGACGACGTGGAACTCCCCCTGTCGCCCGACCACGATGGGAGAGCGCACGCGCGAATACTGCCAGCCGACGACGTGACCGAGTAGCAGTCGACCCGGCAACGTTCGGAGCTTGAATCCTCCGTGCCGCGCTTGCGCGCCATGCATATAGCCCAGATGGCTGATGTATGGAGCCGCCGGCAACCGCCGGCGGCTCCATTTTGTGACTGCCAGGTTCTGCTACTTGGACTTCAGCTCGAACTTAACCTGGACCATGCCCGGGCTCGTGACGATGTTCCAGCTGCTAATGGTGCCCTTGACTGTCATGTAATAGGTCGCCGTCGGGTCGGACAGGTTCTTGCTGGCGAAGTTGTAGATGTACTGGCCATGGCCGAATCGCGCCGGGTCGTCGACGCCCTGCGGGCCGACCAGTCCACGCCGCTGGAGCAGCTGCTGCGCGACGCCACCGGCGAGGTGGCCATGGCCAGTACATCTACAACTTCGCCAGCAAGAACCTGTCCGACCCGACGGCGACCTATTACA
>JBIOYN010000102.1:0-10488 GCA_044870155.1 Acidimicrobiia bacterium
CAGCAGGGTGATGGCCATGGTCAGGATCATGAGCGGGAGAGAGATCCCGTCGACGGCCATGTGGTAGCGGGAGGAGATGACCTCGATCCACGTCTTGTTGACGTCGAGCTGGAGGGCGCCGGCGTCGTCGTAGTTGAACTTGGCCAGGATGCCGAGCCCCACCACCAGGGTGAGCAGGGTGGCGGCCAGGGCGGTGGCCTTGTGGGCGGCCTCGTTGGCCCGGGGGATGGCGAGGATCACAGCTACGCCCACGAGCGGGATGAATACCGCCAGGGTGAGCGCCCAGGAGTCGAACCAGTCCATCGTGGGTGTCCTGCCTCCCCTACCTAGTCGAAGACCACCAGCGCCAGGCCGAGGAGGCCCACCGCACCGAAGAGCATGAGGGCGTACTGCTGGATCCGGCCGGACTGCACCAGCCGCAGGAGCCCGCCCGTCTCCGAGGCCCCGATCCCGATCCCGTTGACGATGCCGTCGACGCCCTTCTGGTCGAGGACGTCGTAGGTGAAGCGCCCGATGATCTTCGCTCCCACCCCGATGGCGTTGATGACCCCGTCGATGATCTTCTGGTTGGTCCAGTACACGCCCCGGGCCAGGGGGCCCTTGATGAAGCCGACCACGCCGTCGACGAAGATCTTGTCGAGGTAGTACTTCTCGACCACGAAGTTGTGGAGCGCCCGCAGCGCCGGCGAGCGTTCCAGGATGCCCTGGGGTGCCGTCTTCAGGTAGTACACCCAGGTGGCGACGCCCAGTCCGGCCAGGGCCAGGAGCACGGAGAAGGCGGCCAGGCCGATGTTGAAGGCATGGTGGTGCAACTCGAACTCGGATCCTTCGATGTGGAAGTGCACCCACTCGGAGAACTTCTCGATTCCGGGGGCGTTGAGGAGCCCGATCAACACGGACGGGACGGCGAGCAGCACCAGCGGCACGGTCATCGACTTGGGCGACTCGTGGGGGTGGCCGTGGCCGCGGTACTCCCCGAAGAAGGTGAGGAAGAGGGCCCGGCCCATGTAGCAGGCGGTCATGAAGGCGGTGACGCCGCCGATCACGAGCACCAGGGGGAAGCCGCCCTCCTTGGCCCCGAGCAGGATCTCGTCCTTGGACCAGAACCCCGCCAGCGGGGGGATGCCGGCCAGGGCCACCGTCCCGATGACGAAGGTCCAGAACGTGATCGGCATGTGCTTCTTGAGCCCGCCCATCTCGCTCATGTTGTTCGAGTGCACGGCGTGGATGACCGAGCCCGAGCCGAGGAAGAGCAGGGCCTTGAAGAAGGCGTGGGTGAAGAGGTGGAACACGCCCGCCGTCCACGCCCCGACGCCGAGGGCGGCGACCATGTAGCCCAGCTGGGAGACGGTCGAATAGGCCAGGACCCGTTTGATGTCGTCCTGTACGAAGGCCAGGCCGGCGGCGATGACCATGGTGATGGAGGCGATGAGGGCCACCAGGTTGATGCCGCCCGCCTCGATGGAGAAGCCCTCCCAGAACACGCCGTACATCCGGGCCACCAGGTAGACGCCGGCCACGACCATGGTGGCGGCGTGGATGAGGGCGGAGACGGGGGTGGGACCGGCCATGGCGTCCGGCAGCCAGATGTGGAGGGGGAACTGGGCGCTCTTGCCCATGACCCCGATGAAGAGCAGCACGCCCCCGGCCAGCGCCAGGGTGTGGGTCATCTCACCCTCGAGGGCCATCCGGTTGATGACCTCGATGTTGAAGTTCTGGCCGGCGGCGAAGAACAGGGTGATGACGCCCAGCATCAGGCCGACGTCGCCCGTCCGGGTGGTGAAGAAGGCCTTGAGGGCGGCCGAGGAGTTGGCCTTCTCCTCGAACCAGTGGCCGATGAGCTTGAAGGAGCAGAGCCCGACCAGCTCCCACCCGATCATGAGCTGGAGCAGGTTGTCGGCCATGACCATGAACAGCATGGAGGCCGTGAACAACGAGAGCGAGGCGAAGAAGTGGGTGAAGCGGACGTCGCCGTGCATGTAGCCCACGGAATAGATGTGGACCATGAGTGACACGAAGGTGACGACGATGAACATCATCGCCGTGAGGCCGTCGACGTGCAGGCCGATGTCGATGGGGTGCTTCCCGCCGAAGTCGAACCACTCCCAGTGCCGGTCGACGACCTCCTCGTTCCCGATCCACTGGGCCCCCACGACAATGGCCAGGACGAAGCTCGTCCCCACCGCCAGGAGGCCGGACTCCGCTCCCTTCATGGGCATGCGCTTCCCGAAGAAGAGGATGACGAAGTACGACACCGCCGGGATGAAGGGGATGAGCCAGGAGTTCTCAGCCATGGAGGGGACCCGATCAGCCCTTCATCAGGTCGATCTCGTCGAGGTTGACGTCGACCCGGTTCCGGTAGATGAGCAGGACGATGGCCAGTCCGACGCCGACCTCGGCGGCGGCGATGGTGATGACGAAGAGGGCGAAGACCTGGCCGGCGACGTCGCCCAGCCGGGCGGCGAAGGCGATGAGGTTGAGATTCACGGCGTTGAGCATGAGCTCGACGCTCATGAGGACGAGCACGCCGTTGCGCCGGGCCAGCACGCCGTAGACCCCGACGCAGAAGAGGAAGGCCGACAGGACCAGGAACTGGGTGATGGGCATCAGGGAGCCGCCAGGCGCAGGGCAATGGGCATAGTCAGTCCTTCCTGGCCAGCACGATGGCGCCCACCAGAGCGGCCAGCAGGAGCATGGAGACAACCTCGAAGGCGACCACGTAGACCCGGAAGATGGAGTCGGCCACCGCCCCCGTGTCGTTGGCGCCGGCAGCCCGGGCCAGATCGATGTGCACTCCGCCGAAGCTGTCGAAGAGCCGGACGGCGAGGACGACCAGGATGAGGAGGGCGACGCCGGCCGCCGCCAGGCGCTGGTTGTTGTCCAACTCGATGTTCCGTTTCATCGGGTCCCGGGTGAGCATGATGCCGAAGAGGAACAGGATGATCACGGCGCCGATGTAGATCAGGACCTGGACGAGCCCGACGAACTCCGCCTGGAGCAGCACGTACTGGGCCGCCACCCCGGCCAGGACCACGACCAGGGAGAGGGCGGCGTGCACCACGTTGGGCACCGTCACCACGGCGATGGCCGCCGCCGCCATGATCACGGCGATGATCCAGAAGGCGACGTTGGCGGCGGTGGCGTCGGCGAGGATGGTCATTACTTCTTGCCCTTCACCTCGGCCCCGACCTCGAGGGGCTCTGGCGTGGGGACGGTCGCCATCCACTCACCGAGCTTGTCCTTGTCGTGGAGGAGGTTGCCGATGCGGGGCTCGGAATACTCGTACTCCGGGCTCCAGAACAGGGCGTCGAAGGGGCACACCTCCACGCAGATGCCGCAGTACATGCACAGGGCGTAGTCGATGTCGAAGCGGTCGAGGATGGAGACGGTGCGGTCCCGGCCGCCGGCCCGCCGGGGCGGGCGCTTCTCCTTGTGGCCCTCGATGTAGATGCACCAGTCGGGGCACTGCCGGGCGCACAGCATGCACACCGTGCAGTTCTCCTCCTTGAGGGCGATGACGCCCCGGGCCCGGCTCGGGGGGTCCTCCCGCTCGTGGGGGTACTGCACGGTGACGGCGGGCTTGAGCATGGTCCGCAGCGTCACCCCGAGCCCTTCGATGAGCCCGGGAACCTTCTTCTTGGCCATCAGGCCACCACCTTGAAGATGCCGGTCACGAGGATGTTCAGCAGCGAGATGGGGATGAGGTACTTCCAGGCCACGGCCTGGAGCTGGTCCTCCCGCAGGCGCGGATAGGTGAAGCGCACCCAGAAGATCAGGAACGCCACCAGCATGATCTTGGTGAACAGGACGAGGGGCCCGAGGATGTCGGCCACCGTGCCCTCCACCCCCGGGATGGCCCACCCACCCAGGAACAGGGTGGCGGCGATGCCGGCGAAGGCGAAGGCCGTCCCGAACTCCCCCATGAAGAAGAACAGGAAGCGGAAGCCCGAGTACTCCACCATGTAGCCGGCCACCAGCTCGCTCTCCGCCACCGGCATGTCGAAAGGCGTCTGGGTGAGCTCGGCTTGGGTGGCGATGAGGAAGAGGCCGAAGCCGACGAACTGGGTGAGGATCAGGGGCAGGCCGAACCCGCCGAAGCCGAAGATCTCGCCCTGGGCCTGGAAGTGCACGATGTCCTGGAGGCTCATGCTCCCGGCCTGGATGACGACCCCGACCACGGCCAGGACGAGCGGGAGCTCGTAGGCGATGAGCTGGGCGGCGGCCCGCAGCGCGCCCATGAGGGCGTACTTGTTGGCCGACGCCCAACCGGCCATGAGCACCCCGATGACCGACAGCGAGCTGACGGCCAGGGCGTAGAAGATCCCGACCTTGAGGTCGGCCACCACCAGGCGGGGGCCGGCGGGGATGACCAGGTAGATGAGGAAGGTGGAGATGAGGATCACGGCCGGGGCGGCCATGAACACGCGCCGGTCGGCGTCGGCGGGGACGATGTCCTCCTTCTGGATGAACTTGATCCCGTCGCCGATGAGCTGGAACCAGCCATGGAAGCCGCCGGGGTCCATGGGGCCGAGGCGGCTCTGCATGTGGGCCATCATCTTGAGCAGGAAGACGTAGCCCAGGATGAGGGCGCCGGCGGGGATGATGGACAGGACCACCGCCGTCTTGATGGCCACGATCAGGCCCCAGGGAAGGTCGATGGCGAACAGGCCGCTCACCGGTCGATGTCCCCGAGGATGAAGTACAGGCTGGCCAGGATGGTGATGATGTCGGGAACGTAGACGCCCCGCAGCAGCCAGGGGAGGATCGAGACGTTGGAGAAGCTGGCGGAGCGGATCTTCACCCGGAAGGGCCCGGTGGCGCCCTTGGAGACGAGGTAGTAGCCCATCTCCCCGAGGGGATTCTCGGTGTTCACCCACACCTCGCCCTCGGGGACCTTGATGATGCGGGGCACCTTGGCCATGACCGGACCGGAGGGGAGGCCGTCGAGCATCTGGAGCACCATGCGGGCCGACTCCCGGGTCTCCTGCATCCGCACCCAGTAGCGCGAGAAGGAGTCGCCGTCGGGATGGGTCCACACCTTCCAGTCCAGGTCCCGGTAGGCGAGATAGGGGTTCCCGTCGCGGCGCAGGTCCCAGTCGACACCCGACGCCCGCAGGTTGGACCCGGACACCCCGTAGGCGGCCCCCACCGAGGCGGGAATGACGCCGATCCCCTTGGTGCGCACCTCGAAGATCTCGTTGCCGACGAGCAGCTCCTCGAAGTCGTCCACCGACTTGAAGACCTTGCGCATGACGCGGCGGGTCTCGTCGATCCACCCCTGGGGGAGGTCGATCTTCAGGCCCCCGATGCGGTTGAAGTTGGGATGGAAGCGCCCGCCGGTGGCCGCCTCGATGAGGTTGAGGACGTGCTCCCGGTCCCGGAACCCGTAGAACACCGGGGTGAGCGCCCCCACCTGCACTCCCATCTCCCCCAGGAAGAGGATGAAGGTGGCGATGCGGGACAGCTCGGTGAGGATGGTCCGGATGTACTGGGCCCGGGGGGGCGCCTCGATCCCCATGAGGAGCTCGGCCCCGTGGATGAAGGGAACCTCGTTGGCGAAGCTCGACAGCCAGTCGATCCGGTTGATGAGCGTGGTGATCTGGGGATAGGTCCGGAACTCGGAGAGCTTCTCGTAGCCCCGGTGCATGTAGCCGATGACGGGGTCGGCGGACACGACCCGCTCGCCGTCGAGCTTGACCACCACCCGCAGGGTGCCGTGGGTGGCGGGGTGCTGGGGCCCGATGTTGAGGACCATGCCCTCGGTCTCGAGCTCCACGTTGATCCGGGCGTCGGCCAGGTGCTTCTGGACGAAGGCCTGGGTGCGGAAGTCGGTGCCGGTCACTCGGCGCCCGCCTCGCCTTCGGTACCGAGTGTCGAGGTGGCCTCCTCGCCGGGCATGGGCTCGACGTCGACCAGGCCGGGCCAGGGCTTGATCTCCCGGGCCAGGAGGGGGAAGTCCTTGCGCAGCGGATGGCCCTCGAACTCGGCCGGCAGGTAGAGATGGCGCAGGGCGGGATGGCCGTCGAAGACCACACCGAACATCTCCCAGCACTCGCGCTCGTGCCAATCAGCCCCGGGATAGACCGGGACCCAGGAGACGGCCCGGGGGTCGGCCTCGTCGACGTCGGTCTTGAACGTCACCCCGTGGTGACGGGTGGTGGACGACACCCGGGCCAGGAGCTGGAAGCGGCCCGCCGAACCGGCGACCCCGAAGGTCATCTCCGTGGGCTGGACGGGCGCCGAGGTGTCCCCTTCGGCGTCGTCGCCCCCGGGGCGGGGGGCGGGCGCCCAGTCGATCCCCGACACGAACGACAGATAGTCACAAGCCAGCTTGTCCCGGGCCGCCTCGGCGGCGCGCCGCCAGGCCTCGGGGGCGACCCGGACGACGAGGTCGCCGTAGGTGTGCCCGGACTCCACGATCCCGTCACCCAGCTCGGCCTCGAGGCGCCGCAGCAGCTCGGCCGCCTCCTCGGGCATGGGGGCGGGGGCCTCCGGTTCGGGCTCGGGGACGACCTCAGCCTCCGGGGCGACCTCCGCCTCGGGCTCGACGGCGGCGTGCGGTTCGGGCTCGGCCTGCGGTTCGGGCTCGGCCTCGACGTCGGGGGTCACCCCCGAGCCCCCGGCCGCCTCCGGCGCCGGCGTCTGCTCGTCGGTCACGGCCCGGTCAGCCTCCCACCACGATCGGCTGGCCCCGCCACCGCTCCGCCATGTCCTCGTTCTGGATCCGCTGCTGGAGGAGGACCACCCCTTCCAGCAGGGCCTCGGGCCGCGGGGGACAGCCGGGCACATACACATCGACGGGGATCACCTGGTCGATCCCCTTGGTCACCGAATAGGAGTCCCAGTAGGGGCCGCCGCAGTTGGCGCAGCTCCCCATGGAGATGACGTACTTCGGGTCCGGCATCTGCTCCCACAGCCGTCGGACGGCCGGTGCCATCTTGTCCGTGACCGTGCCGGAGATGACGATGAGGTCAGCCTGGCGGGGGCTGGCCGGGAAGGGAATGACCCCGAGACGCATCATGTCGTAGCGGGGGCTGGCCAGCGCCGCCCCCATCTCGATGGCGCAGCAGGCCAGGCCCCACTGGTACATCCACAGGGAGTACTTGCGGCTGTAGTTGAGCAGCCAGGTGAGGGGCTTGGGGATCTTCCCCTTTTCCACTAGGCCCACCGCAGCACCCCCTTTCGCCAGGCGTAGAGCAGACCGAGAGCCAGGATGACGATGAAAACCATCATCTCCACCAGGCCGAACACGCCGAGCGGCTCGAGCCGGATGGCCCAGGGGAAGATGAACACGGCTTCCACATCGAACATGACGAACAGCAGGGCATAGAGGTAATAACGGACGTGGGCCTGGCCCCAGCCACCGAGGGGATCCACGCCGGATTCATAGGTGATGAGCTTCTGAGGTTGCGGCCGGGTCGGCCGGAGGAGCCGCCCGACGCCGAGCATGAGGCCCACCATACCGACAGCCGCGGCCATGAAGACCGCCACCGTGAAGTAGGCCTGGAAGTAGCTCGCCGCCAGGATGGACCCGGGCTGGAAAGCCAACAGCACGTACGCGACCCCCGTTCGGGAACCGGTCGAGAACGGCGCCGAGTCTACGTGATCATTTTCACGATCAATGAATTTGCCGTTCCCTCCCAAAACGTTCGCCACCACCACCAACGTTTTGGGGTGAGAAGGACCACTCTTCAGGAGGAGGGTCCGATCGTGCCGAAATCGAATGTGTACACAGAGAGTGAGCGGTGCTCAACAATGAGCGTCCAGGGGCGACCATGACACTGGTCTTCAACCGATTCGGAGTGCGGGCCGACAGCCGGGTGCGGGTGGCGTTCGTCCTCTCCGGGGGCGGCAACCACGGGTCCGCCCAGGTCGGCATGCTCCGCGCCCTGATCGAGCGGGGGATCTTCCCGGACGTGATCGTCGGCACCTCAGCCGGCGCCCTCAACGGCAGCGGGATAGCCGCCAACCCCACGCTCTCGGGCGTCGACCACCTGGCCGGCATCTGGAGCTCCCTGCGCACCGAGCACATCTTCCCCGGCGGCCGCCTGGGCCGGGCCTGGAGCCTGCTCTCCGGGGGCGATCACCTGTATTCCAACCAGGGCCTGGCCGGGCTCATCGACCGCATGTCTCCCTGCGCCTGGTTCGACGAGCTGGTCGTTCCCTTGCGGATCATCACCACCGACCTGGCCACCGGCGAGGAGGTGGTCATCGCCTCGGGGCCGCTCAAGCCTGCACTGCTGGCCTCGGCCGCCCTGCCCGGCTCGTTCCCGCCCGTCACCCACGACCACCGCACGCTGGTGGACGGCGGGGTCGTCGACAACGTGCCGCTGTCCCACGCCCTGGCCGGGCCGGTCGACCGGGTCTACGTGCTCAACGTGTCCGGCGGGGTGGCCGACAGCCCCGTCCGCAATCCCCTCGATGTGGTGCTCCGGGCCTTCGCCATCGCCCGCAACCTCCGTTTCGAGCGCGAGCTGGCCGCCGCCCCGCCCGCCATCGAGGTGGTCGTGCTCCCCCGGCCGGCGGACGGGCGCTCACCCTTCGATTTCTCCGGCGCCGACACCATCATCGACGAGGCCCACGCCCTCGCCGGACGGTTTCTGGATGCCCGGGTGAGCATCAACGACCGCCCCCGGCGCCGCTTCCGCCGGGCCGTGGTGGCGTAGCGCCCGTCGACGTCAGTCGGCGTGGGCGGCGGCGCGCTCGATGACGATGTCCTCGCCGGCCAGCTCGTGCCCGTCCTCAAAGACGAGGCAGGTGTGGTTGTGGGGGTGGGGCACGACGTGGATGGACAGGAACTGCTCCATCGAGTCGAAGACGCTGATCGAGCCCCGGGGTGGTGGCGTCAGCCAGTGGATCACCACCACGCCGGTGGAGAACAGCACCCCTTCCAGGACGCAGCCGGTGCCCGACACGCCGGAGGCGTCGTGGTCGCGCCGCATGGTGAACCGCTGCATCCCCGACGGCGCCCGCTCCCGTTCCATGCCCTCGCGACGATAGATCAGAACAACAGCGTGGCATGACGGGCGAAATCCAGGACGGGGCCGGGCAAAACCCCCAGAACTACCGTGGCCACGGCGGCGACGGCGAGGGCGGTGCCGGTGGCGGCGTCGAGCTCGAAGCCGGGACCGGCGTCGCCCGGCTCAGGATCGGTCATGTACATGAGCACGATCAGGCGCAGGTAGAAGAACATCGAGATGACGGCGGACAGCACGCCCACGATGACGAGGGCGTACTCCCGGGCGTCGATGGTGGCCGAGAACACCGAGAACTTGGCCATGAACCCGGCCGTGAGCGGCACCCCGGCCTGGGCCAGGAGGAACAGCGTCAGCGCCCCGGCCAGCAGCGGCTGGCGGGCGCCCAGGCCCCGGTAGTCGTCGAGGCGGTGGCGGCGGTCGCCCCGCCGGCCCACGATGCTGACGACGGCGAAGGAGCCGAGCACCATGAACGTGTAGGCCAGCAGGTAGAAGAGGGCGGAGGCGAAGCCGTCGCCGGTGTCGGTCTGGAACCCCATGAGGACATAGCCGGCGTGGCCGATCGACGAGTAGGCCAGCATCCGCTTCACATCCTGCTGGACGATGGCCACCACGTTCCCCACCACCAGCGACGCCACGGCCAGGCCCCAGGCCAGCGGTCGCCAGTCCACCGAGTAGGCGTCGAAGGCCGTCCCGAACACGCGCAGGAGGGCGGCGAATCCGGCGGCCTTGGCGCCGGCGGCCATGAACCCCGTGACCGGCGACGGGGCCCCCTGGTAGACGTCGGGCGTCCACATGTGGAAGGGCACGGCCGCCACCTTGAACCCCAGGCCCACCAGCATGAAGGCCACGCCGGCGAGCAGCAGCCCCGAGGAGAACACCGTGTTGCCGGCCAGGAACGAGGCCACGCCGGGCAGGGACGTCGTGCCCGTGGCGCCGTAGCACAGGGCCACCCCGTAGAGGAAGACGGCCGAGGAGAACGACCCCAGCACGAAGTACTTGAGGCCCGCTTCCTGGGACTCCAGGCGCCGGCGGTCGAAGGCGGCCAGGACGTAGAGGGCGATGGAGAGGATCTCGAGGGCCAGGAAGACCACGATGAGGTCGTTGGCCGACGTCATGAGCAGCATCCCCGACGCCGACAGCAGCAGGAGGGCATGGCATTCGGCACCTTCCAGACCCTCGCGGCGCAGGTATCCCTGGGCCACGAGCAGCCCCAGGGCGGTGGCGATCAGGATGACCAGGCGGGCGAACACCGAGAACCCGTCGACGGCCACCATGTTGGCCAGAGCCTGGTAGGGAGCGCCGTTGGTGACCACGCTCCACAGGCGGGCGGTGATGAGCGCCGAGGCGGCCACTCCGGCCAGGGCCAGGTCGAGGTGAGGCCCGACAGGTCCCGCCGGCCCCGGTTGAGGGCGGCCACCATCACCAGGATCAGGGCGGCGATGACCAGCGCCACCTCGGGGCCCACCGCCAGCCAGTCGACGTGGGGCAGGTCGATGGGCGCCGGCCCCTG
>JBIOYN010000103.1:0-8366 GCA_044870155.1 Acidimicrobiia bacterium
CGTGACCGAGGCGGGTGAGTTCGCCCACACCTACGCCATCGACGTCGTCCCCATCCCGACCAACAAGCCGATGATCCGGGCCGACCAGGGCGACCTCATCTACAAGACCGAAGAGGCCAAGTTCAACGCCGCCGTCGACGACATCGTGGAGCGGCACGCCGCCGGCCAGCCCGTGCTGGTGGGCACCATCTCGGTGGAGAAATCGGAGTACCTCTCCCGCCAGCTGGAGAAGCGGGGCATCGCCCATGCCGTCCTCAACGCCAAGCAGCATGAGAAAGAGGCCGGCATCGTCACCCAGGCCGGGCGCGTGGGCGCCGTCACCGTGGCCACCAACATGGCCGGGCGGGGCGTCGACATCCTCCTCGGCGGCTACCCCGAGGGCCTGGCCAAGCAGGAGCTGATCCGGGACGGGCTGATCCCCGAGGAGCACCCGGAGCGCTACCAGGAGCTGCTGGCCAAGTTCAAGGCGGAATGCGCCGAGGAGCACAAGGAGGTCGTCGAGCTCGGCGGGCTCTACGTGCTGGGCACCGAGCGCCACGAGTCGCGCCGCATCGACAACCAGCTCCGGGGCCGGTCCGGCCGGCAGGGCGACCCGGGGGAGAGCCGCTTCTACCTCTCCCTGGAAGATGACCTGATGCGGATCTTCGCCACCGGGGCCATGAACTGGGTGATGGGCAAGGCCCTCCCCGACGACGTCCCCATCGAGGCGAAGATGGTCTCCAAGGCCATCGAGCGGGCCCAGCGCACGGTCGAGGACCGCAACTTCGAGATCCGCAAGGACGTCCTCAAGTACGACGAGGTCATGAACCAGCAGCGCAAGGTGGTCTACAAGCGGCGCCAGCAGGTGCTCGACGGTGAGGACCTCAGGGACCAGGCCACCGAGGCCATCCAGGACAGCATCACCCGGGCGGTGGACACCTTCTGTCCCGGGCAGTTCCCCGAGGAGTGGGACGTCGCCGAGCTGCTCAAGTACGTCCACGCCTACTTCCCGACCACGGTCACCGAGGCGCAGCTGTCCGCCCTGGGCCGCCCGGAGGAGATGGCCGAGGTGCTGTGCGCCGACGCCCTGGCCAAGTACGAGGAGAAGGAAGCCATCGTCGGCTCGGAGCAGCTGCGGGAGATCGAGCGCCGGGTGATGCTCTCGGTCATCGACCAGAAGTGGCGCGAACACCTCTACGAGATGGACTACCTCCAGGAGGGCATCAACCTGCGGGCCATGGGCCAGAAGGACCCGCTGGTGGAGTGGCAGCGGGAGGGCTTCGACATGTTCGAGGCCATGATGGGCGCAGTGGAGGACGACTTCGTGCGCTACGTCTTCCACCTCCAGGTGGTGAAGCAGGAGGAGCCGCAGGCGGCGCCGGCCCGGAAGCTGTCGTACTCCGCCCCCGAGGGTCCGGTGCAGGGGTCCCAGGCGTTGCGCACGGCGGCGGCGGCCGAGGCGAAGGCGTCGGGAGACGTCGACATGGCGGCTGCTGCCGGCGACGCCGCCGCCGCCCCGGCGCCGGCGCCCGTCCGGGTGGAGAAGACACCGGGCCGCAACGAACCCTGCTACTGCGGCAGCGGCAAGAAGTTCAAGTTCTGCCACGGCCGCTGAGGGTGCAGGATTTCGCCGCCGAACTGGCCGATCTGCGCCGTCGCCTCGACGACGCCAAGGAATACCTGCGCATCGACGGCGCCCGGGCCCGGCTGGCCGAACTCGAAAAGGAGGCGTCGGACCCCGCCCTGTGGGACGACCCCGACGCCGCCCGGCGCGTCACCACCGAGCTGTCCCGGGTGAAGGACGACGTCGACCGGGTCGACGGCCTGGAGCGCCGCCTGTCCGATATGGAGACGCTCGACGAGCTGGCCCGCGAGGAGGGCGACGAGTCGGTGGCGGGCGAGATCGGCACCGGCCTCGCCGGCCTCTCCCGCGACCTCTCCGAGCTGGAGCTCCAGGCCCTGTTCACCGGAGAGCACGACGAGCGGGACGCCATCTGCGAGGTGCACTCCGGTGCCGGCGGCACCGACGCCGCCGACTGGGCCGAGATGCTCCTGCGGATGTACTCCCGCTGGGCCCAGCGCCACGACTTCTCCTTCGAGCTGGACGAGGTGTCGCCGGCAGAGGAGGCGGGCATCAGCTCGGCCACCTTCACCGTCAAGGGCCGTCACGCCTATGGGATGCTCTCGGGCGAGAAGGGCGTGCACCGCCTGGTGCGGATCTCGCCCTTCGACGCCCAGTCCCGCCGCCACACCGCCTTCGCCTCCTTCGAGGCCGTGCCCGCCCTGGAGGAGACCGAGGAACCCGAGATCGATCCGGAAGATCTCCGCATCGACACCTACCGCTCGTCGGGGGCGGGGGGCCAGCACGTCAACGTCACCGACTCGGCCGTGCGCATCACCCATTTGCCCACAGGCGTCGTCGTGTCCTGCCAGAACGAACGGTCCCAGCACCAGAACCGGGCCCGGGCCATGCAGATCCTGGCTGCCCGCCTGGCCGAGCTGGCCCGCCAGGAGCGCCGGGCGGAGATGGAGAAGCTCTCGGGGGAGAAGCGGGACGTGGCCTGGGGGAGCCAGATCCGCTCCTACGTCCTCGCTCCCTACCAGCTGGTCAAGGACCTCCGGACCGATTACGAAACGGGCAATGTCTCCGCCGTCCTCGATGGGGAGATCGACCCTTTCATGGAGTCATTCCTGCAGTGGCGCCGGCGGGAGTCCTGAGGACCCTTTGTCCTAGATAGTGGGCATTGGTTCCCAGCAACATTTCGGGCCGGAACGCGCCCCATCCCGGCCCATTTGGACCGGGATGGAGGATTCCCTCACCAAGGAATCTTGCGCGTCCCCCAGGGGACAAACCCACCCTTGGGGGACAGGTCGCTGGTATGGCTACGGAGTCACCGCGAACTGCTCGTTCTCACCCAGCAGGTTGAGCACGCTGATCGGCAGGCTGATCCGGCACAGGCCGAGGTTGATGCCGACGTTGTCGTTGTTCTCGCAGTCGCCACCGGCACCGATCGCCGCCTGCTCGTTCTCGCCCAGGATGTTGAGGAGGCTGAGCGGAGCGGCGAGGCCGCAGAGCCCGACGTTGATCCCGACGTTGCCGTTGTTCTCGCAGGATCCGCCTTCGTCGTCGCCTTCCTCGCCGTCCTCGTCAGCGTCGACGAGGGCCCCGCCGGCGAAGGCGGTCTGCTCGTTCTCGCCGAGGATGTTGAGGAGGCTGAGCGGGGCAGCGAGGCCGCAGAGCCCGAGGTTGATCCCTACGTTCCCGTTGTTTTCGCAGGAACCGCCGACGAAGACCTGCTCCGTGTCGTCGCCATCGTCGTCGTCATCGTCATCGTGGTCACGCTGGGCTTGGGCGATCCCGCCGCCGAGTGTCAGGGCGGAGAGGAGCCCCAGCGCGACGGCCTTCTTCAGAGAAGTCCGAAGCATGGTAAGAGCGCTCCTAGTGAGGTAAGTGGGGTACTGCGCAGAGTGACCGATTGGCCACTCGATGTGGGGGAGTATGCGGGGAGCGATCGGGCCGTGTCAAGAGGAAAAGCTCAAATCTTTCGCGCTGACTATTGACAGATAGTTCCGGTCGAGTTGGGCTTGGAATGCCCAATGTGTCCGCATGTCGTATCTGGAGCAATGAGTGCGACAACGCGCCGAAGAGGCGAAGTGTCCGATTCGTACTCGCCTTTATGCTTGCCACTTCAGTGGTCATCTGAAGATTGGCAAATCACGATTCATACAGGACGTGTTCGAGGGATCTGCGGCTCGGGGTACGAGAAAGAAACGGGCCCGCCCCGTCATACAACGGGGCGGGCCAGTTGCTCCGAGTCCGGAGCCAATCAAGGTGAATCGTCTAGCCGGTAATGGCCGACCCGAGGAGCTCGGAGCCGCAGCCACCCGAGTTGTAGTTCTGGCAGGCGGCACCGTTGTTGAGGAGCTGAAGGACGGCGGTGACCGGAGCGAGGTTCACCAGGCCGACCTGGTCGCCGCTGCTCCCGCCACCGCTGGCGTTCTGCTCGGCGATGCCGATGTTGAGAGCCTGGGCGATGGCGTTGATCGGACCGAGGTTGGCCAGGCCGACCTGGTCGTCGCCGCCGCACTCGCTCTCGCAGTTGTTCGGGGAGCCGTAGTACTGGTCGGCCTCGCCGATGTTGGCGGCCTGAAGGACGGCCGTGAGAGAGGTCAGGTTGACCAGACCGAACTGGTCGCCGCTGCCGTAGCCGCCGTCGACGTCCTGGGTGCTCTCGCCGATGTTGGCGGCCTGCCCGGCGGCGTTGATGGGGCCGAGGTTCACGAGGCCGTACTGGGTGGCCCAGCTCGAGGCGCCGAGGTTGCCGAGGAGGAGGGCGCCGCCAACGAGGCCGGCGAGGACAAGCTTCTTGGTGCGAAGCATGGAGGGGACTCCTTCTACTTGGTGAGGGTGAGGGGAGGGGCGCAGCGGCATGTTCATCACGCTACGTACCTGAGTGTGACTAGTCCTTGATGACTAGTCAAGGCAAAACTGTTGCCCGGATACAGTGCAAAAGGGGGCGTCTCGGGCCTATCTAATAGACAAGCTTTGACTCTGGATATGACTGAGTAAAGCCGCCCCGTCCCATTTGATGAATTCCGGAGGCCGCGAGAAAGGGCGCCGCTTCGGCGGCGCCCTTTCGGTTGGGACTGACGGGCGTGGGAATCAGCTGCAGCGGGTGATGGTGAACGGGCCGGAGCCGGTGACCTCGGCGCCGGGGCGGGCCTGGGCCCAGCGCTGGAGGGCGGCTCCGAGCTCGGCGCTGTCCTGGGCGCTGTCGGTCTCGATGGTCTGCCGGACGCAGCTCCGGGCGCCGTCCCGCCACGAGACGTAGCGGTCGCCGCCCCAACCCTGGGAACCGAGGGCGGCCGTGTTCTGGTCGGTGGCGCTGGCCAGCATGAGGTAGAGGCCGACCTCACCGAGGACCCCCCGGCTCACGACGGCGCCATCGGCGGCCGGCTCGGCCGGTGGTCGGGGGTTGTCGCCGCCGAGGTACCGCTCGGGGTGGAGGATCTGCTCACTGGAGAGGGGCGGGGCGGCAAAGGCCGCATCCAGCCGGCTGCGGTTTCCCGCGTTCAGGATCGCTTCCACCAGCTTGATGCCCTGGGCGATGTAGTAACCGAAGCGGGTCCGGACGGCCGGGTTGATGTCGGCGGTCGCCTGGCCGGCGGCGCGGTTGCGCTCGACGACCATGGCCTTGTCGCCGGCGGTGAGGGTGTTGAGGTACCGCTGGTACAGCCTGGTGGCGTCACCCTCGGCCAGGGCCTTGAGCCCCTCGAGCGACTCGTCGTTGAACCCGGCCGACGCCGGACGGTAGATGTCGAAGTGCTGGTCGTTGAGCGCCCGGGTGAGCTCCCGCACCAGCATGGCCCGGAGGTAGGGATCAGCGGCCCGATCGCGGACGAGCAGCTGGCCGTCGACAACGTCGTAGAGGGTCACCAGCTCGGTACGGGAGAACTTGGCCAGCTCGGTGGGGAGATCCACGCCGGCATCGATGATGCCGAGGGTCCGGTAGACGCCCCCCAGCTGCACGGCGGCGTCGCCCTTGGGCAGCCAGTTGAGCTCGGCCAGCCGGGCGGTGAACTCGGCATCGGACATGATCCGCACCGGTACCGCAGCCGTGAAGGTGAGACCCGCCTCCCGCTCGACGAAGGGCTTGAGGGCGTCGATCTCGCGCTCGAGGGCGGGGCGCCCGTCGGTGGCCGGGGCGGTGCCGGCGGTGGTCCCGCTGCCCGGAGCGGGCGCGCCGGCGTTGGCGCCGACGGTTCCGGAGGACGCCGGGGCCTGGCCCCGTGCGGGTTGCGTCGACCGGGTGGTGGAACCCGAGGCTCCAGGCTGGGAGGAGTTGGGGACGGAACCCTCATCGGTCGGGCCGGCGGCGGGGGCGCCCACGGCCGGCGGGAGCGTGGCGGACGGGCCGGTCGTCGCCGACGTCGCTCCGCCCGGACGGCCGGCGGCGACCTGACCGGTCCTCCCCGGGTCGGCACCGTCGTCGTCCGGGCGGATGACGTCGGCCACCAGCTTCGAGAGGTTGCGGCCGGTGAGGCGCTCTGTGAGCACCGTACCGCTGGCGCAGAGCAAGGAGGCGATCGCCACCGACAGGCAGGCGACGATCCTCGGGCGGCGGACGGGCCGGGTCTTCACCGCGGGCGTCGGCTGGGAAGAAGGCACCGCCGGCCCGGCCGTCAGGGGGGTGGACGGGCCGGCGGTGAACCCCGCTTCGAGTTCGGCGAGCAACGCCTCGAGTTCGGGCGTGCCGGGCCGGGAGGCGTCCGACGGAGGGAGTGACCGGTGGGAGGGTGACCGGTCGGACTCGTCAGAAGCGCCGGCAGCGGGGATGGGGGGATCTGCGGTCAACGTGTCCATCGGGAGTGCTCCCTTGGAGCTCGGGGGATCGGAAGGAATTTCCGTGGTGCGCCGTCTCGTCCTTCACAGGTGATCGAGCTACGGGTGGATCGGCGCTGGTCGTACCCTTCGCTCCGGCACATTTGCGTCCGTCACTGGGCCGGCGAGGTCCGGCGAGCCGGCGTCAGGTGGCGCTTGGCGAGGGCGAGCAGGATCCCCGCCAGCATCAGCACGAGCCCGATGGCCGCCAGCGCCGCCGCCGAGAATCCGGTGCGGCCGAGAACGCCGCCGGCTCCGGGGAGCGCCCCCGCGGCCGGGGCCGGGGTGGCGGGAGCCTCGAGGTTGACCGACGGGCTGACCTCGGGGCGCAGCTGCCCACCGCCCAGGGGCGCCGACGCCACCTGCAGAGACGAGCCCGAGACCTCCGACGCGGGGCCGGGGCCGCCGTTCCTGCTCGGCGTGGGCACCGTGGTCCCCGTCCCGGGGTGGGTGCCGGTCTGGCTCGTCCCCGCCCCCGGGTTGCCGCCGCCCGGGTTCCCGGGGTTCGTGCCGGGGCCGGGGTTGGGGTTCGGGTTCGTGCCGGGGCCGGGACCGGGGTTGGGAGTCGGACCGGGGTTGAGGTCGGGGCCAGGAGCGGGGGTGGGGAGGGGGAGGCCGGAGGAGCCGAGCACCGGCTCGGTGGGGCGGTCCGGATCGCAGACTTCCGCTTCCGTCGTGGCCCCCGAGCTCTGGCACGAGTCGCCGATGTTGAGGAGGTTCATCGGGGCGTAGATCTCGCCGATCCGGATCAGGGTCGGAAGCGGCATGGGGCTCGAGCTCGGGCCGGCGCTCTCACCGGACCCCGAACCGCCGACGTTCTGGGTGCTGGTCCCGACGTTGCCGGCGTTCACCGGCGTGGTCACGCCCTCGACCACAATGGCGCCCTCGGAGCTTCCGCCGTCGCCGGCATCGCCGGAGTTCTGGGTGCTGTTCTGGGTGCTCTTGCCGACGTTGCCGGCGTTGACCGGCGCGTAGACACCATCGATGTCGATCAGCAGGGCATCGCCCGAGTTGTCGGCGCCGGCATCGGAGTTCTGGGTGCTCTCGCCGACGTTGCCGGCGTTCACCGGGGCGTAGATCTCCCCGACATCGACCAGCGCGGCCTGGGCCACGCCGGCGGCGGTGGCAGCGACGAGCAGGCCGGCGAGCGCGGCCTGCCGGAGCAGGGGGCGAGGCATGGGACGTACTCCTGTCCTTGGTGAGGGGAGGTTCGGAGCGAGCTTCCGCCACGCTCCGTGAAGTGACTATGACCAGCCCGAAATAACTAGTCAACGAGAATTCAGGCGCAGTTCACGTCACCATTGGCGAGAAATCGGGCATAGCTGAGGACGGCAAAGGCTGATACCCGCTGTTCGCTTCTCTGGGGGTTGACCGGCGTCGACCAGCAGAGGTGTGCCGAGATGCCCTGGCGCACAACAGGTTTGAGCGGTTGGGCGCCGGCTATCCGATTCGCAGCACTGCAGCAGGTTGTCTCAATGGAAGGCGAAGAAATGCGACAAAGGAGGTGGCACGCCGCCAACCTGTTGCGCGAGATGAGAAACGCTACTGGGTGCTTTTCGAGGGCCGCCGGCGCAGGCGGGTGCGCACGCCGCCGCACAGCCCGACAAAGCCCACGAGGGCGCCGGCCATGGCGGGATGGACCCGGGAGGTATCGGGCGCCGGGGGCGGGACGTCGGCGTCCCAGGCGTTGGCGGCTGCAAAGCTCCGTTGCCCAACGATGGGGGTGGCGAAGGGGTGGAGCGGCTCCTCGGGCGGAGGAGGAGGTGCCTCGACCACCGGGGCGGGCTCCGGGGCCGGCTCCGGAGGGGGAGGCGGAGCGGTCGTGGTCGTGGTGGTCGGGGCCGGCGCGGCGGCGGCCACGGGCTTGGGCCGGGGCTTGGGTGCCGGAGCCGGTGCCGGGGCGGTCGTGGGTGCGGGAGCGGCTGTGGTCGTGGTCGTCTTCGGCTGCCGGAAGATGACGGCCACGTAGAGCAGCTGGCCGCCGTCGGAGGCCACCCCGGTGCCG
>JBIOYN010000104.1:0-8131 GCA_044870155.1 Acidimicrobiia bacterium
CGGTCGAGCTCATCCGGACGCCTTCGCCCCAGCACATCAACGACTCCGACCAGCGGATCCTCAAGCTCGAGTTCACCCCCAAGGGTGACGACAGCCTCGAGGCCATGGCTCCGCCCACCGGGGTGAACGCCCCTCCGGGCACCTACTACCTGATCGTGAACAAGAAGACGGACAAGGGTCCGGTCCCGTCGGTGGCCCGCATGGTCCACGTCGGCGGCGAGTCGGACATGACCGAGGCCATCCAGCCCTTCCCGGACGCCGCTCCGGCGCCGGTGGGTGGCTCGGCCACTCCTGACGCCGACACCTCGGGCACGAACGAGACGGCGAGTCAGGCGGCCGAGGTGGCCAAGGGCGCGCCGGCGCCCGCGGCGGCTCCGGCTCAGACCGCCGCCCAGATGACGATGGAGACCTACCAGACGCTGAGCGCCACCCCGGCCGGGGCTTCCCGTCCCGTTCCGGACGGCCTTCCGGCCGCGGCCCTGGCTGTCACCGGTGCCGCCGTCGTCTCCGGCGGCCGGGCCTTCCGCCGAGCCACCAGGAGATAGGTGGCGACGGCGGGACCATCACCGTCATCAGGCCGAACGGGGCGGCTCCTCCGGGGGCCGCCCCATTCGCGTGTCGTCCGACGTTGAAGGAAGGAGGGCGCGCAGCCGGCGCAGACCAGCCCGGATCCGGTTCTTCACCGTCCCTTCGGGCTGACCGAGGAGGGCCGCCACCTGCCGGTAGCTATGCCCCCTGAGGTAGGCGAGCTCCAGGGCCTGACGCTCCCGGGGGTGCAGACGGGCCAGGGCCCGGCGAACCGAACGGGCCGTGGCCGCTTCCAGAACCTGGCCCTCGACGTCGTCCGGCACCCGCCGCTCCCGGGCCGACTGGTGCCGTTCCCGCCGGTGCCGGGACGACTCGGAACGGGCGATGTCGATGGCCCGCCGGTGGGCCTGGACCTGGAGCCAGCTCCGCAGGGATCCCCTCCGGGGGTCGAAGCGCTCCGGGGCCCTCCACAGGCCGAGGAACACGTCCTGGACGGCCTCTTCGGCCAGATCCCCGCTCCACACAGCCCGGCGGGCAATGGCGCGCATGGCACCGGAATGCCGCTGGTGGGCCTCGCCGAGCGCTTCCTGGCTGCCATCGGCGATGGCCCGGGCCAGGCGGGCGTCACCGGCGTGCTGAAGTTCGAGCTGGGCGACCGGCGTCGTCACACCATTCACCCCCTTGTGAAGGTCTTTTCTTCGTGCCCGGTACATCCGGGGGCAAACAGGAAGGAATCGACAATCCCAGGAATTTCCTGGAGGAATCCGGACGAATGGTGTCGAAACCACATTCCGGACAATTCCGACCATTGCCGCAATTGCCACACAAAGGAGCCGCTGGGTGCTGCGGGCGCAGAGGCGCTGGCACCATGACGATGTGCGGCGGGGACTCTCCTTCCTTCTGGTCGGTCTGCTGGGTGCGGTCGCCGCCGTCCTCGCCCTCCAGATCGACGCCGAAGCGAAGGGTGAGGTGGGCCCCGGCCGCGTGGCGGTGCGCGCCCATTTCGGGGAGCCCCGCACCGAGCTTCGGCTGCCTCCCCTGGGACAGGTCTCGGCGCCCACGCACGGGTCCCCCGTCACCCTGCAGGCCGCCGTGGACGAGGTCGACGTCGACCGGCTCCAGACCCTGCTGGCCGGTGACGATCCCGGAGACCGGCTCCGCCACGAGGTCTCCTCGGACCTCGAACCCCTGCTACGGGCCTTCGCCGCCCGCGCCCTGCTGGCCGCGGCCGTGGCCGGCGCCCTGGTCGGCGCCCTGGTGCCGCGGCGGCGTTGGACCCACGCCGTCGCCGGGATGATGGGGGGCGTCGTGGCCGTGGCCATGCTGCTCGGGTTCGCCTGGCGGGGCTACGAACCCGATGCCTTCGGCGAGGCGCGATTCGAGGGTCCTCTGGAGCGGGCCCCGGCGCTCTTCGCCACACTTCGGCGTCATGTCGACGGCTACGACGACGTCCGCCGGCGGGTGGAGGTGCTGGGCGACCAGGTCGCCGAGCTCTACGCCGTGGCCAGCACCTCGGGGTCACAGCCGGAAACGGGCACGGTCGAGCCCCTGGCCGCCGGGGCCGACGAGGTGCGGATCCTCCATGTGAGCGACATCCACTCCAATCCCATCGGCTTGGAGGTGACCCGCCAGCTGGCCGAGCGCTTCGCCGTCGACGCCGTGCTCGATACCGGCGACCTCACGTCCTTCGGACTGCCCATCGAGGGCCGTCTGGGTGATCTCATCGAGAACATCCCCGTCCCCTACCTGTTCGTGCCCGGCAACCACGACTCGCATGGCAACCGGACGGCGCTCGACGCCGTGAAGAACGTCGAGCTGGTGGACGGGACCGTGGTCACCGTGAAGGGGGTCCGGATCCTGGGCATCGCCGATCCCACCTTCACCGCCACCAACCAGATCGACTCCGAGCAGGCCCGGACCAAGAAGCGCAGCGCCGCCCCGGCGGTGACCGCCGCCGTGGTCCGCCACCAACCCGACGTCCTCGCCGTCCACGACCCGCTGATGGGCGAAGGGGCCTGGGGTCACGTCCCGCTGGTCGTGGCCGGCCACACCCACCAGCGGGCCACCGCCCGCCACGACGGGACGCTGGTGCTCACGGTGGGCTCCACGGGATCAACCGGCTTGGGCTCGTTTCTCGTCGACAACAAGAAGTCGTACGAGGCCGAGGTGCTGCGCTTCGTCGAGGGCGACCTGGTGTCCATCGACCGGGTTGCGCTCCGGGGCGTCGACGGCGGCTTCCGGGTCGAGCGCCAGCTGATCCGGCCCCCGACCCGGCCCCTGGTGGCAGGCAAGATCGAGGACCCGCCGAACTAGCCTGCGATATTCCCGGCTCTTCGCCTGGCGGCTCATCGCCGCGTCGGCGGGGGCCCCTGCCCCACCTCCACTACCGTGGCGCGGAATGAAGCTGGCCGGGAACGTGGCGGTGGTCACCGGTGGGGCCTCGGGCATCGGACGGGCGCTGTGCCGGCGCTTCGCCGCCGAAGGCGCCTCGGTGGTGGTGGCCGACATCGACGGCGCCGGGGCGGCGGCGGTGGCGGCCGAGATCGGCGCCCGGGCCGTGGCCACCGACGTGTCGGTCGAAGCCGACGTCGTCCACCTGGTGGACGAGGCCCTGGCGACCCACGGCCGGGTGGACCTGTTCTGCTCCAACGCCGGCATCCTGTGGGGCACACCGCCCGACGACCCCGCTGCGCCCGTGGGCATCGGAGCCCCGGACGAGGCCTGGGCGCGCATCTGGCAGGTGAACGTCATGGCCCACGTCTACGGCGCCCGGGCCGTCCTGCCGTCCATGCTCGAACGGGGTCAGGGGTATCTGCTGGCGACCGCCTCCGCCGCCGGCCTGCTCACCGTGCTCGGCAACGCCCCCTACGCCGTCACCAAGCACGCCGCCGTGGCCCTGGCCGAATGGCTGGCCATCACCTATGGGGCCGCCGGGATCAAGGTCTCCTGCCTGTGTCCGGAAGGCGTCAACACCAACATGCTCGCCGCCGCCCCGGAGTCGTTCCGGGAAACGGTGGCGACTGTCGAGCCCGAAGCGGTCGCCGAGGCTGTGGTCGAGGGCTTGGCCGCCGAGCGCTTCCTGATCCTCCCCCACCCCCGGGTGGCCGAGTTCCTCCGTCGCAAGGCCGGCGACTACGACCGCTGGCTCTCGGGCATGCGCCGTCTCCAGGCGCACGTGGGTGTT
Source organism: Acidimicrobiia bacterium (assembly GCA_044870155.1). Lineage (GTDB taxonomy): Bacteria > Actinomycetota > Acidimicrobiia > IMCC26256 > BP-133 > CAWBJP01. Next base: position 3,713 of record JBIOYN010000104.1, read on the forward strand.
CCGCCCGCCGGCGCGGGCTAGGCGTCAGTACTCGCGCAGATCGGCTTCGCGGAGGCGGCGCACCAGACCCCGCAGCAGTTTCTCGTTGAGGGCGGGAAGCTCGAGCACCAGCGTCCGGAAGGCACGCGCCCCCAGAACCCCCAACGTCATCGGAGTGTCGGCGGTGACGGTGGCGTCCCGGGGGGCGGGGTCGAGCAGGGCCAGCTCCCCGAAGTAGCCGCCGGGACCGAGCGTCGCCACCTTGCGCTTCCGTCGGCGGACCGTCGCCTCGCCGGCGATGACGAAGAAGAAGGCATCGCCCGGAGTCCCCTCCTCGACCACGTCCATGCCCGCGGGCACGTCCACCAGGAGGGCGTGACGGGCGATGATCTGGCGCTCCCGGTTGGAGCAGGCGGCGAACAGCGGTACCTGGGCCAGACCTTCGCGGACGTCGTTGCGATGGCTGCTCGGCATGGTCCCAATCTATCGATTGCGCCGTAACGAACCCGCGAGGAACTGTCGCCGGTTTGACATTTCCTCTGTAACGGACGCCGGCGATCGCCCCGCCTCTCTCGCCGTACCGTCGCATCACGGGGTGCGTAAGCGGATGTGCAAGGAAAGGGGAGGAGCGATGGAACACGCGATCGGAAGCGCAGGCCCGACCGTCCTTGCCACCAGCCGAACGTTGTCGCTTCGGCCATTGGCGGCGAAGGAGGCCATGCAGCGTTGCGCCGACAGTTTCCGGCAGGTCTCATCCGGGCCCGAGAGCGAGATCCGGCTCAACCTGCCCGCCGGTGCCGGCGCCGTGCTGCGCATCGCTTCGCTGCGGGGAACCTCGGCCGTCGAGCGGAGCCTGCTGGTGGGCACAATCCGGTCGAGCCGGGGATGGGTCTCGGTTCCGGTGGAGATCGAGACCGCCCCGGTGTCGGTCAATGCTTCCGAACTGGTCGTCCGCCCGGTCGGTCCCGTCTGCCTCCGCAGCGGGTCGCACCGTCGCCTGTTCGAGCGCAACAGCCACGCTCTGGCCGACTTCTTCCGGATGGAAATTGAGCTCAATGGCCTGGGCGCCGCTCCCGCCGCCGCCCGCCGGGCGCACCCCACGTTTGTGCCCGTTCCGGTTTCAATCGCCGTCTGACCGTTCGGGTTTGACCAACGTCTCTGCGCCGACGACGATGGGCTCGGCCCGGAGGGAGGCATCTTGGCGCAGAAGCCGATCGAGCTCATCCTCCTCAAGGAGCTCGTCAGCCAGTTGGGATATCCCGTCACCATGGTCGACGCCGACGGCCAGGTCATCTTCCTCAACCAGCCCGCCGAGGAGCTGCTCGGCCGGCGCTTCAACGACACCGGCGAGCTCCCCATCGGCGACCTGGCCAAGCTCTTCGCCCCCCTGGACGCCAACGGTGACCCGTTGCCGCTGGAGGAGCTGCCCATCCGGGTGGCGCTGCGGGACCGCCGCCCCAAGCAGGGACAGCTCTACGTCCACGACGCCGACGGCAAAGCCCATCGCATCACCACCACGTCCATCCCCCTGGACGGCCAGGGCGGCACCCTGCTCGGTGCCATGGCCATCTACTGGGAGACGGACGACACGTGAAGGTCACCCTGTGGGGGACCCGCGGGTCACTGCCGAGCCCCCGGCCCGGCACCGCCCGTTACGGCGGCAACACGTCGTGCGTGGAGCTGGAGATGGCCGACGGCTCGGTGGTGGTGCTCGACGCCGGCACCGGCATCCACCGGCTCCCGGACTTCAGCAGCCGCACGGGCCGGGTCGACGTGCTCCTCAGCCACCAGCACATGGACCACATCCTCGGGCTGGGCTTCTTCGGAGCACTGTTCCAGCCCGAGCTCGAGGTCCACATCTGGGGCCCGCCGTCGACGACACTCGACCTCCACGGCCGGCTCACCCGTTACCTTTCGCCGCCGCTGTTCCCGGTGCGGCTGCGGGACCTCCCGTGCAAGCTGCTGCTCCACGACGCCCCCCGGGGCACCTTCGACCTGCCCAGCGCGTCGGTGACCGCCGACCTGGTGTGCCACCCGGGTCCGACCCTCGGCTACCGGATCGAGGCCGACGGGGCGACACTCGCCTACCTGCCCGACCACGAGCCCGCCCTGGGCGCCGAATCCTTTCCCCAGCAACCGGAGTGGACGTCGGGCTTCGACCTCATGGCCGGGGTGGACCTGCTCATCCACGACGCCCAGTACAGCGAGAGCGAGTACCCGAGCCACGTGGGCTGGGGCCACAGCTCGATCTGCCAGGCGATGTCGCTGGCCGAGATGGCCGGGGTGGACCAGCTCGTCGCCTTCCATCACGACCCCAACCACAACGACAGCCTCCTGGACCGGCTCTTCGCCGAGGCGGCCGGCTGGCGGGACTGGCCTTTCGAGCTGATCCCGGCCCAAGAAGGGTCGCGGCTGACTCTGGGCCGCCAGCCCGCCCGGAGGTAGTTTCGGGGCGTGACCGCTCCGGCCATCCAGATGGTGCTCCTCAAGCAGGTGGCCAGCTACCTGGCCATGCCCATCTTCGTGGTCGACGCCGAAGGAGCCCTCGTCTACTACAACGAGCCGGCCGAGGAGCTCCTGGGGCGCCGCTACGAGGAGACGGGCCAGCTTCCCCTCGAGGTCTGGGGCCGCATGTGGACTCCCACCGATTCGCTCGGCGACCCGCTTCCACCGGAGCGGCTGCCGCTCGGCATCGCCGTACGCGAGCACCGGGCGACCCAGGAGACGATGTGGATCCGCGGCTCCGACGGGGTCACCCGCCGCATCACCATCACCGCCATACCCATCGACGGGCGCGCCTCGGAGCTTCTGGGCGCGCTGGCGCTCTTCTGGGAGTCCTGAGGACAGTCACGGAGGTCGGAGCATGACCCGACGGAACGAGTACCTGGACCACCTGGCCCGTGTGCCCCTGTTCTCCGCCTGCAACAAGACGGAGCTCAAGAACCTGGCCAAGCGGACCACCGACATCAAGGTGGACGCCGGCCAGGTCATCATCCGCGAGAACCAGGGGGCGTACGACTTCTTCGTCGTCTTCGAGGGCCAGGCCGAGGTGTCCCGGAACGGGAAGCCGGTGGGGACCATAGGGCCCGGGGACTTTTTCGGTGAGCTCGCCCTTCTCGACCGGGGCCTGCGCGACGCCACCGTCAGCGCCCTCACCCCCATGGAGATCATCGTCCTGCCCCAGTGGGATTTCGAGCAGGCCCTCGACGAGGCGCCCCGCATGACGAGGAAGCTCCTCACTGGCATGGCCCGCCGTCTCCGGTCCCTCGACGAAAGAGGGTAAATGGCGTGATCGAGCAGCAGCTGCGGGCGATCCCCTTCTTCCGCAACCTGCCCACCGACGCGCTCGAGGCCATCGTCGACCGCCTCAAGCTGGAGACGTTCACCCACGGCGACGTGGTGTTCCGCAAGGGCGAGCCGTCCGGCTCCATGTTCCTGGTGCGCTCCGGCCAGGTCGACGTGGTGCTGGAGAGCGATGCGACCGGGCACTCCGACCAGGAACCGCTGGCCTCGCTGGGGCCGGGAAGCTTCGTGGGCGAGCTCGGCCTGCTCCTCGACGAGCCCCGCTCCGCCACGCTGCTGGCCGTCACCGACTCCGAGCTGCTGGCCCTCTCCCGCTCCGACCTCGACGACCTGCTGGAGCGCTATCCCGAGATCGCGCTCGACCTCTCCCGGGAGCTGGGGCGCCGCCTGGTGGCCACCAACCGGCGCATCGCCCCGCCCGCCATGACCCGCTACGCCGCCGTGTGGGGAGATGGCACCGCCGACCTGACCCGGGTGTTGGTGAAGCTGCGCGGTGGCCCGGTCGGAGTCCTGGTGCTGCCCGGGGCGCCGGCGCCCGCCGGCCTTCCGCCCGAAGTGAAGGTGCTCGACGCCAACGGCATCAGCGCCGAGACCATCGCCGGCTACCGGTCGCAGCAGTTGGAGGATCTCGACCAGGTGCTCATCGTGCTGCCGCCCCAGGTCACCGGCGAGGGCCGGGCGGCGGCCGAGCTGGCTGAGCACCTGGTCACCTTCGGGGAGCACCCCGGCTGGGCGATGCGGTCCGGCCTGCCGCACCGCGTGCTGTCGTGCGACGGCTCGGCGGCGTCGTTGCACCGCTGCGGCCGTTGGGTGTCGGGACGGGCCGTCGGGCTGGCTCTGTCCAGCGGTGGGTCGAAGTGCGTGGCCCACATCGGCGTTCTCCGCGTCCTGCGGGAGGCGGGGATCGAGATCGACGCAGTGGCCGGCACCAGTGGCGGTGCCATCGTGGCCGCCGGCCTGGCCTTCGACATCTCCGAGGACCAGATGCTGGAGTGGATGCGGGAGATGGCCCGCAACACCCGCTTCCGCCGCTTCGACGTCAACCTCCTGCCCCGGGCCGCGCTGTTCAAGGGCGTCAAGCTCCGGAACCTGTTCGACGTGTGGCTCGGCGGGCGCAGCTTCCCCGACGCCGTCATC
>JBIOYN010000105.1:0-4911 GCA_044870155.1 Acidimicrobiia bacterium
GCTCCCTCACCTCGTCCTCCAGTGCGGCCTGACGGACGAGTCGCCCGGCCTCCAGGTGATCGAGGCGGCCGGCGACGGCCCCTCCGAGGCGGGCGGCGGCGCGCCCGAGGTCGGCGGCCGGAGGCACGAGGAAGTCCAGGTACCAACCGATGAGCTTGCCCACCGGACGGGACGCCAGCCGCCCGACGGGCGACCTGGCCGCCCGCACGGGATCGACCGCGGCTCCCGCCGCCCGCCCCAACTCCCGGGCGGCCGCCGCCACCGCGCCGTCCTCCATCTCCAGCGGGGTGAGGGCGGCCGCCGCCGCCCGGGCCCGTTCCACGTAGCCGGCGGGGAAGTCCGGGTCGGCTTCGAGGGCCTGAGCCCAGTGCACCACCTCGTTCGCCGCCATTGCCGGATCCATCGCCGGCCGAGAGTAGCCGGGGGTCCTGGGCCGGTCTTCCAGGCTTCAAGTTCCCGTCGTGGGGGGTCGATCACTCTCAGTGACCCGTATCCTTTGCGTGAGGATGAACCAGATCTTGACGACCCCCCGCCCCGCCGTCGCCCTCGCACTCCTGGCCGTGGCCGCCGCCCTGGTGCCGGCCGCCGACGCCGGGGCCGCCTCCGCCCTGCCCGAGCGCTGGCCCGCCCGCCAGGTCCCCGGCGGCTGGTTCCACTGGTCGTCGCCCGTGATCGCCGACGTGGACGGAACCGGCGGGAACGACATCGTGGTCGGTGGCCTGGACGGGCGGGTCTACGCCTGGAACGCCGACGGCAACACGCTCCCGGGGTGGCCGGCCCATGCCAGCGCCGCCGTCGCCTCCAGCCCGGCGGTGGGCGACCTCGACGGCGACGGCGCCAACGAGGTGGCCGTGGGCGTGGGGAGCCTCGAGAAGCGGGCGGAGCAGGGCGCCATCAACATCTTCAACCGCGACGGGAGCCTCCGGTGCCGCCTGGCCATGCGGGCCGGAACCCAGGACGACGCCGTCTTCAACGCTCCCGCCATCGGCGACGTGAACGGTGACGGATTCAACGACGTCGTGTTCGGATCGTTCGACCACTGGATCTATGTGGTGGACGGTGGGTGCCGGGTGCTCGGTTCCTTCGACAACCGGGACTCCGTGTGGTCCGCCCCGGCCCTCTACGACGTGGACGGCGACGGCGCCTCGGAGATCTTCATCGGGGGCGATGCCACCGCCAACCCGGCGGTGCCCGGCGACTCCCACAACGGCGGGTACTTCCGGTCGCTCACCTTCTCCGGCGGCGCCCTGGTGCAGCGCTGGCAGCGGATCAGCCGGGAGACGTTCCAGAGCGGAGCGGCCATCGGCAACCTTGATGGCGACCCCGGGATGGAGGTCGTCACCGGCTCGGGGGCCGACTACTGCCGCAACAAGGGGGTGTGCACCGACTCCAACAAGGTGTGGGCCTTCAACGTGGAGGACGGGTCAGATGTCCCCGGGTGGCCCAAGACGGTGACATTCAACAGCACGTTCCTGGCCGCGCCGGCGCTGGGCGATCTCGACGGGGACGGCCGCACCGACGTGGTGGCGGGCAGCACCAACTACGTCAACCGCAGCCCCGAGGTGGGCGACCCCACCGCCGGCGCGGTGGATGCCTTCTACGGCAACGGCCAACGCCGGTCGTGGCGGTCCGGGGACATCGAGCTGCTCTCACCCCCGGTCATCGCCGACATCAACGGCGCCGGGACGCCGGAGGTCATGGTCGGGGACGGCGCCCAGCTCCACGTCCTCGACGGCAACCTGAACCTGCTCATGGGCGGGCTGGCCCTGGGCCAGAGCGGGCTGGGACACAAGTCGGCGGCGGCGGTGGGCGAGCTCGGCCCGGGCCGCTGGGCGCTGGTCAGCTCCGGCTACGACGCCGGTGCCGGGCGGGGGAATGAGGGGTGGGTGTACGCCTACGACATCCCCACCCCCCGCAGCGCCCCCTGGCCCATGCACCGCAAGAACCCCCGGCGCCTGGGCGTCGACCTGGCCGCCCCCGCTCCTCCCGTCGTCTGCGACATGGGGTACCGGCTGGTGGCGGCCGACGGCGGCGTGTTCACCTTCGGCAACGCCGCCTTCCACGGCTCGACCGGGAACATCCGGCTCAACCAGCCCATCGTGGGGATGACCGAGAACCCCGTCGGCGACGGCTACTGGTTCGTGGCCCGCGACGGCGGGGTGTTCTCCTTCGGGAACGCCCCCTTCCACGGCTCCACGGGCAACATCCGCCTCAACCAGCCCATCGTGGGCATGGCCGCCCATCCCCAGGGCAAGGGCTACTGGCTGGTGGCGGCCGACGGCGGCATCTTCAACTTCGGCGGCGCTCCCTTCCTGGGCTCGACGGGCGCCCTGCGGCTCAACTCTCCCATCGTGGGGATGGCCTCCACCCCCAGCGGCAACGGCTACTGGCTGGTGGCGGCCGACGGTGGCATCTTCACCTTCGGCGACGCCCCCTTCCTGGGCTCGACCGGCGACATCCGCCTGAACCAGCCCATCGTGGGCATGGCCGCCCACCCGAGCAGGCGGGGCTACTGGTTCGTGGCCCGCGACGGTGGCATCTTCACCTTCGGAGCGGCCGGCTTCCACGGCTCCACCGGGGCGATGACCCTCAACCAGCCGGTGGTGGGGATGGCCGCCACCGCTTCCGGCAGCGGCTACTGGTTCGTGGCTTCCGACGGCGGGATCTTCTCCTTCGGCGACGCCCAGTTCTGCGGCTCCACCGGGAGGCTGCGCCTGAACTCGCCCATCGTGGGCATGAGCTGAGCCGGGGCCGTCAGCCAGGCTTCTGGCACAGGTAGGCGAGCAGGTAGCAGTCCTCGGGGCTGGCGTAGATCCCGGCGTTGGCCGCCGTCTCCTCGATCGAGAACCCTTCGGTGGCAAAGGCGCGTCCGAGGTAGTTGAGGCCCTTGGCCTCCCGGATGACGAAGCCGGCGCCTTCCAGCTTGGCCACCATCTGGGCGTGGGTGTACTCGATCTTGTGGTCGGGATCGATGAACTCGGCCTGCTGGGCCCGGCACGCCCGGGCGTTGGGGGTGTCGATGCCCAGGTGCCCGCCGGGGGCCAGCACCCGGAGGATCTCGGCCAGGACGTGATCGGCGTCGGCCTCGGCCACGTGCTCGATGGTCTGGCCGCAGTAGACCAGGTCGAAGCTGGAGTCGGCGTAGCGGCCGAGGTCGGCCATGGAGTGATAGGCGTAGTGCACGGGGCCGTTTGGGCTCTCGACGGCGGTGGGCTGTTCGTCGTAGCGGTAGAGCTCGTGGCGGTCCTCGGGGGGGAGGTCGACGATGGTGAGCGAGCTGAACTTGTAGGGATAGCCCATCACCACCATCGCCCCCCAGTCGCTGTAGGAGGACGATCCGCCGAGGTCGAGGATGCGACCGGCCCTGGGCAGGCCGACGATGAACTCGGACCGGCTCAGGTGCAGCGAATGGCCGAGCTGGCTGCCGCGCATCGGCAGGTGGTGGTGGAACTCGGGGGACCATCGCAGATGGTCGAGGATGTCGTCGCGCTCGAACTCCCCCGAGGCCAGGCCGGAGAGGAAGTGGGCGGCGCCGCCCTCATCCGGCTCCCGCCGGAGCAGCAGGTTGTAGGCGGCGCGCACGAACTGCTCGTCGGGCAGGTCCCGCACCGAACGGCCCGTGGCCCGCGTCAGGCGGTCCTTCAGTGCCATGCCCCGGCTCCCACGAGGGCGGAGCGTAGCGTTACCGCCGATCGCCCACGACGACCATCCGAGGGATCCTTGGCCCCCTCCCGCCTGCGACGACTGCTGCCCCTCATCTCCGTCCTCGCCCTGTGCGGCGCCGTCCGGATGGCGTTCCTCACCTCCACCCTGCTGCGCTTGGAGGGGGACGAGGCCACCACCGGCATCATGGCCCAGCGCATCCTGGACGGGCACCATCTGGCCTTCTTCGCCGGTCAGTCCTACATGGGCTCGGGGGAGCAGTACCTCCAGGCCGGCGTCCTCTGGTTGCTTCCCGACACTCCCTTCACCCTCCGGCTCCCCAAGCTGGCGCTGGCCGTGCTGGCCTGCGCCGGGATCTACGTGCTGGCCCGCCGCTGTCTTGGTTCCGAGCGTCGGGCCCTGCTGGCCGCCGCCCTGTTCTCCGTCGGTCCCTTCTACAACCTCTTGTGGAGCGTCAAGACGAGCGGCGCCTACATGGCGGCCATGGTCATCGGGATCGCCGGGCTCCTGGTGGCACTGTCCATCCAGCCGGCGGACGGCAAGATCGCCCCGAAGCTGTTCGGGTTCGGGTTCGTGTGCGGGCTCGGCTTCTGGACGAACTGGCAGGCCGCCTTCCTGCTCGTGCCCGCCGCCTGGTGGGTGCTCGGCACCCTCAGGACCCGGGCGCTCCGCCAGGCGCATGTGGCCGTGGCCGGGTTCTGCCTGGGGGCGGCGCCCAGCCTGGCCCACATCCTGCTCACCGGGCCGTTACAGACGACCGGCCAGCATCCGCCCACCTCCTACGCCGACCGGCTGGGCGGGCTGTATCGCACCGGTATCGCCCTGTTCGTCGGCACCCACGACGGCGGCCACCCCCTGCCCGCCTGGCTTTCGCCCCGCCTGACCAGTGTGCTGGTGGCGGGCGCGATCGCCGTCGCCCTCGTCCGCCGCCGGCGCGGGCTCGTCGACCTGGTGCGGTTGCGGGGGGCGCACCGGGAGCCCGTCGATCTCCTCCTCGCCTGCGTGGTGGTGACGCCGGTGCTCTTCATCCAGTCGCCCGCCGCCCTCAACCCGACTCCCAACTACCTCTTCCCGCTCTATGCCGTGGCCGCTGTCCTCCTCGCGGCCGCCGTGCCGGCGGCCACGACGGTGTCGCGGACCTGGATCGCACCCGTGATCGCCGGCGGGATGGTGGTGCTGCTCGCCGCCCAGTCGGCCGTCGTGGCCCGGCGCCAGCTCCAGGACGGCGGGGGCGGAGCCGCCTTCCTC
>JBIOYN010000106.1:0-9433 GCA_044870155.1 Acidimicrobiia bacterium
CCGACGTGCCGCCGTCGGGGGTGCGCCGGGGAGCCGCCGCCGGCTGACCCTCACTGCCGGGGACTCCCCGTACGCCCTCACTGCCGGGGACTCCCCGTACGCCCTCACTCCCGGGGACACCCCGTACCCCGGGGCGATCAGCCGGGGAGGAGCCCCTCCTCGTCCATGAGCTTGCGGACCTCGTCGATGGTGGCGTCGGCCGAGGGCAGGAACAGCTCCGAGGGGCCGAGGTGGTCCTCGGGAACGGGCGTGCCCAGCTCCCGCACCTTGGCCAGGAGCGCTTCCAGCGTCGACCGGAACCCGGCCTCGTCGCCGGCCTCCACCGCCACCACCAGGTTGTCGTCGAGTTCGTTGAGCTCGTCGAGGGCGCCGTCGGGCACGTCCAGCTGGCCCTCTTCGAGGATGCGCAGGATCACGATCCCTCCTGTCCGGCTGGGGGAGCCTCGATGGCCTTGGGGGCGGCGCCGGCGCCCAGCTCGGCCTTGAGCCGGGCCAGGTCGGCGTCCGCCGCGCTGCTGGCCGAGAGCTTGTCCAGCTCGGCCTTGATGTCGCCGCCGGGCTCGGCGGTGACGTCGTCGAGCGCCCCGGAGGCGATGAGCTCGTCCACGGCGCCGGCCCGGGCCTGGAGCGTGGCCGTCTTGTCCTCGGCCCGCTGGATGGCCAGGCCCACGTCGCCCATCTCCTCGGAGATGCCCGACACCGCCTCGCCGATCTTGGCCGTGGCCTCGGCCGCCGTGTAGGTGGCCTTGATCGTCTCCTTCTTGGTCCGGAACGCCTCCACCTTGGCCTGCAGGCGCTGGAGGGCGGTGGTCAGCCTGGCCTCCTCGGCAACCAGCTGCTGGTGCTGGGTTTCGAGGCCCTCGATCTGCGTGCCGATCCCCGCTTTGCGGGACAGAGCTTCCCGGGCCAGATCCTCCCGGCCCTGGCCGAGCGCCGCCTTGGCCTGCTCCTCGAGCTTGGCCGCCGCCGCCTGCAACTGGGTGGCCTGCAGTTCGATCCGCTTCCGGGACGTGGCCACGTCGGCCAGCCCCCGGCGGACCTTCTGGACCATCTCCAGCTGGCGCTCGTAGCTGTAGTCCAAGGTCTCCCGGGGGTCCTCGGCCTTGTCCAGCACCTTGGACGTCTTGGCTTTCATGATGTCGGAGAACCGCTTCATCAGTCCCATGGCGCCTGACCTTAATTGCTCAACTGCGGGTGAAGAACTGCAGATCCGTGATGGAGGCTTCCTGCCCCTTCTGGCCCGGGTGCACCGAGCGGATCTCGATGCGGATGGCGGACACGCCGTCGCCCGACACGTCGATGAGCTGGAGGTCGGCGATGTCGTTCAGGGTGGCGTCCTTGGCCCCCAGCGAGGCGCCGGCGCCGTCGAGGAGCTCGATGTGGATGTCCTTGGGCCGGGGCTGGGCCAGGAACTCCTCACCGGAACGACCGCCGGAGACCCCGACCTTGCCCACCTTGAAGGGTTCGGCGAACTTCACCGTGATCGACTGGCCCGTCCCGTCGCCTTCGGCGCCCTCGGCCCAGAAGGTGTTGGACCCGGTGTCGATGGCGTGGGCGGCGGGATGGTCGGGCAACTCCGACGACGCCTCGGCGGCGGTGGGGTTCACGGGGTTGAACGTGGGCTTGCCGCCCACCGCGCCCTTCAGGAACACGGCGGCGGCGCCGACCACGACCACCGCGCCCACCAGGACCGCCTTGTTCATCCCGGCCTTGGACTTCTTGGGTGGGGGCCGCTCGCCGGCGGCCATGGGGCCCTGCTCCTTCTTGCCGATGACCTTGTCGACCAGCGACGGCGGGGGCTTCTCCTCGGCCACGGGTGCCGGTGCCGCCGCCACCAGGGACGTCCCGCAGCTGCGGCAGAACTTGCGCTGGGGCGTGTTGCCCGCCCCGCATTCGGCGCAGATCTTGTCGCCCGGTTGGGGGGCGGCGGGGGCGGTGGCCGCCGGCGCCGGCTTGGGCCGGGGGGCAGGCGCCTTCTGGGGCGGGGCCGCCTTCGGCGCCGAGGGGCCGGGGGTGGTCGGCTTGGCCGGTGCCGGGCTGTCGGCTTCGGGAGCGGCCGGCGCCGGCGTGTCCGCCGTGGGTGCCGCCGGCGGCGGGGCGGCAGCGGGCGGCGGGGCCGGAGCTTCCGGCTTGGGCGGAGCGGCCGGCGGCGCGGCGCTGGCGGCGGCCGGCGGCGCGGCGCTGGCGGCGGCCGCCGGCGGGGTCTCGGCCGGCGCCGGGGCGGGACGGTCCCGCAGGGAAGGCGTGGCCGGCGTCACGCCCGAGGTGGGCTCCGTCGGGGCGGAGGACGTGCCCGTGGATGTGGGGGCGGGCCGGTCCCGCAGCGACGGCGTAGCCGGTGTGACCTCAGGGGCCGCGGCCGTGGCCGGCGGCGGTTCGGGCGCCGGCGGAGGCGGCGGGGCGGTGGCGGTGGCGGTGACCGAGGTCGCCGCCGGGCTGGCGGCGGCGGTGGCGGACACCGGCTCCTCGTCCACCTCGACCATGGTCTCCTCGACGGTCTCGGTCTCGGTCTCGGTCGCGGTGGCGGCCGGAACGGCTGCCGCCTCCTCGGCCACGAGGTCGACATCGGCGGGCGCCTCCTGGGGTGCGTCGGCCTCCACCTTCTGGCCCACGAACTCGAGGAACTCGCCGCAGTCTCCGCAGAAGGCGTCGGAGTCCTCGTTGGTGAAGCCGCACTGGGTGCACACGATCATGGCTTCGACACCTCCACCTGGGCAGGGACGTGCGCCGGCCTGGCTTCGGCCACCAGGGCCTCCAGCCTGCGCAGGTCGACGGAATCGGGGTCGGGGACCCGGACCCGCACCACCAGTCGGGGATCGCCCGTCCCCGGCATGGTGCCGCCGGGCGTCGTCGACGAGGCTACTCCCCCACTGTCCTCGATTTCCGGTGTGGCCCCCGTGTACAGGGCGATCTGGGTGGCCAGGGCGGACACCGTGCCCCGCCGGCGGTACAGGTCGGCGGCCCGGGCCACCAGCTCCCGCTGGCGCGCTTCGGGCCAGTTCTCGTCCAGGCCCACCCCCACCCAACCGGCCAGCCAGCACAGGAAGTCGGTGGGCGCCAGCTCGGGATCGAGGTAGGCGGGGAGGTTGTCGAGGGCGACGAACACGGGGGCGAGCACGTCGTCGAGGGCGGAGGTCAAGCGCTGGGCGAAGGGGTCCTCCTGGTAGAGGGCGGGTAGCTCCTCCCCCATGGGGTGGGGACTCTGGAGGTCGAGGACGAGACCGCGCATCCCTCAGCCCTCGACCTTGACAGCGTGCTGGTAGGAGAACACCAGCGTGTCGGGCGCCAGCTCCAGGCGCTGGACGGAGTCCCCCCGCTGGCCGGTGCCGACGTCGGCGCCGAACAGGCGGGCGTCCTCCACGAACTCGGTCCCGTCCAGGCGCTGGAGGACGGAGTACACCTCGCCCACGTGCAGGGGCCGCCCGAAGGGCCAGCCCCGTCCCTCGGGCCCGCCCGAGATGGGATGCAGGTAGGCGTAGAGCGCCCGGCGGGCCTCCTCCTGGAGCCGGGCGGCGCTGGTGCGGGGCCGGGCCCGGATCTTGGCCACCACCGTCACCCCCTGGTACAGCGGAGGCTCGACCAGCACCCGGGCGCCGATCATGCGCCGCTCGTCGAGGTAGGCCACCAACCGGGCCAGCGTCTCCTCCGAGGGGACGAGCTGGTCGAAGGCCAGAGCCCCGGCGTCGTCGTCGGCGGCGGCGGGCACGACCAGCACCCGCACGGCGCCGGCGTCGGCCCCGTCCCCGGCGGCCAGCGCCTTGACCCGGGCGATCTCGGGGGCCGCCTGGCGCACCAGGTGCTCGTAGTCCTCGGCCGTCACCGCCCGGTCCCGGGTGCGCAGCAGCAGCGGGCCCCGCACCTTGGCGTTGGTCACGTCCTCGCCGTCCACCCCACCCGCCGCCGGCCGCCGGTTCTCCACCCGGGTCACATAGGGGATGGAGCTCTTGAGCACGCTGATGGCACCCCGGGCCACGTTGCCGGCGGTGCCGCCGCCGGTCCGATAGCTGGGGACCCGCAGGCGCGCGCCCTTGGGCGGAACGGCGCCGTGGCCGCGCACCGAGCCGTCCGGCTCCCGGACGGCGGGGCCGAAGATCACCAGACCGTCGGCCTCGTCGAGGACGAAGTGGCGGTCGGCGGGGCTCGAGCGGGCGAAGCCCTCCACCCGCTCCCAGGCCTCCCAGCCCTCGGCCGAGGAGGTCTCCACCACCACCGGCTCGGGGGCGGGGACCACGGGCCGGCGCTTGAGGGCGAAGGTCTGGCCCGGCGTCCCCTCGGAGATGCCCAGGTGCTCACCCTCCACGATCTCGGCGTGGACGGCCGTGGTGGTGCCGCCGATGGTGGCAGCGGCGAGCGAGCGGATGACGGGCGAGGCCGAGTAGTTGGGCTGGCCCTCTTCCACCTCGATCACCCGGGCCCGGATCCAGCCCGCCCGCTGCTTGTTGATGACGGAGGCGGCATGGCTGGCCGGCAGGTGGAGCACCACGTCGCCGTCGGCGTTGAGCCCGCCGGTCTCGTCCCGCTCCAGGAAGGCGGGGACCCAGTCCTCGCCGTCGGAGGCCTCCCAGGCGATGGGCGGGTTCTTGGGGTCGACCCCGACGCCCTCGGTGTCGCAGTCGACGCGCAGCAGGACGGCACCGCCCGGCACCGGCTCCGACAGGCCGATGTAGAGGGCGTCGCCGGGCTGGGGCACCTGGTTGAAGCAGGCGAAGGGCCGCTCGGCCCCCACCGCCTCGTCGTGGGCGATGACGTCGCCGGGGTTGAGCGAGGCCCCCAGGTGGGCCAGCGAGCACGGGACGATGGCCAGGTCCCGGTCCACGGTGAAGGCGATGGCCTCCTCCGCTTCGGTGCGCAGCGTCGCCACCGTGGTGCCGGCGGGCACGGGCACGGTGTCGGGCTGAGGGGCGGAGAGCCAGAAAGTGACATCGGCCCTCGCCGCCGTGGGCGGGTACAGGCGCACGCCGATGAGGTCCAGGAACTTGAGGTAATTGCGGTCGGGGACGCGGTTCAGGCGGTAGAGAAGCTGGTCGACCATGAACGCGAACGTCTCGATGAGGGTCACGCCCGGATCGGAGACGTTGTGGTCGGTCCACCCCGGGCAGCGCTGGGCGACGAGACGCTTGGCGTCGTCGACCAGGTCCTGGAACCGGCGATCGTCGAGGTTGGGGGCTGCGAGCGGCATGGCGCCTATCCCTCCGCCTGGATCAGATAGAACGGGAACACCAGGTTGCGGGGGTCATTCGAGCCCCGGCGGGTGTAGCGGATGTCGATGTAGAGGGTGGAGGGCTCGTCGACGTCGAAGGTCGTCTCCACGTCGGCCACGTCCACCCGGGGTTCCCAACGCTCGAGGGCGGTCCGGACCTCGTAGGAGATGCGCCCGGCGGTGGTGGCGTCGGCGGGGGCGAACACGAAGTCGTGGATGGCGCAGCCGAACTCGGGGCGCATGGGCCGCTCCCCGGGGGCGGTGCCCAGCACCAGGCGGATGGCCTCCTCCAGCTCCCGGTCCCCCGACGACAGGGCGATGCCGCCGGTGGCGTCGGTGCGCAGCGGGAACGACCAGCCCGATCCGATGAACTCCTCCGCCATGTGCCTGCTCCCTCCTCAGCCGCCGATGAGCACGTCGGGGTCGCACGACCCCGGCCACTCCCTAACCTCCGATGAGCACGTCAGGTGACCCCGCGCTGATAGGAGCGCCGCAGGTGGCCACGTCACCCACCCGCAGTGCCTGCCGGCCCCCGATGAGGACGCTCTGGCACCCCATGGCGAACGGGCCCGGCGGGTGCATGGCCGAGCACGTGTGGGTGTCGCCCACCACCGCCGCCGGCTTGCCCCCGATGAGCACGGTCGTCACGCCCGGGCCGGTGATCACCCCGGGGTGTCCCGTCTGGTCCCCGACCCTCGCCGCCGGCGGCACGTCTCCTCGCCCCTCCCCCTCAGTTGATCTTGACGAGCGGGGCGGAGACCACGACCGTGTTCCCGCCCTTGACCGAGGTGGAGTCGCCCGCCACCTCCACGTTCGCTCCCTTGAGCGACACCGAGCCCGTCCCTTCCAGCTCCAGGCCCGAGCCCTTCACCTCCACGCCGCCCCCGCCCCCGTCGATGGAGGCGCCGTTCTCCCCTTTGATGGCGACCGTCCGGCCCGCCAGCTCGAGGTCGCCGTCCATCTTGATCCGCAGCGCCCCCTTGGCCTCGATGACCACGTCGCCGGAACTGGTGACCTTGACCGTCCGGGTGGTCTGGTTGAGGGACAGGCGCAGCTGGCGGTCGCCGGAGAGGACGGCCACGCCCTCGTCGCCGTCCCCGTCGAGGAACACCACGCCGTGCCCCTTCCGGGACAGGAAGCCCCGCCGGGCCACCCCGCCGGTGGCGGCGTCGACCAGGCCCTCACCCAGGTTGGGCTTGTCCACGCCGTTGTAGAGCCCGCCCAGCACGTAGGGGGCCCCCAGGTCGCCGCCCTCGAAGGCCACCAGCACCTCGTCGTTGACCTCGGGCAGGGTGACCGAGCCCCGGTCCTTGCCCGCTCCGGGCTGGAGGGTGCGCACCCAGTCGCTCTCGTAGGAGTCCGACATCCACGGGAAGCGGAGCTTGACCCGGCACAGGCCGTCGGGATCGCGGACGTCGGTGACCAGCGCACTGGCCACGTTGGTGCGTCCGTGGCCGTTGGCCCCGTTGGCGTGGGCACCGCCCGAGACGAGGCCGAGCAGGGACCGCTCGTTGCGGCCGCTGGCGGTGAAGATGGTGGTGTAACCCTCGTCGGGGTCGTAGAGGTGGCGGGTGGTGGTGAGGGTGTAGCGCCCGTCGAAGGGGTCGCCGGCCAGGCCCAGGCTGACCGGTGTGCCCGCCCGCAGCTTGGGGTTGCCCCGGGCCACGCCCTCCAGCTCGGCGAAGGCGCCGGCGATCTGGTCGGCGATGGCCTTGGCCATGGCGTCGACGTCGGCCTGGCGGGAGAGCGACGGGGCCGGGGCGGTGTAGACGGCGGCGCCGAAGCGGCCTGCCAGCTCCTCGGGCTTGACCGACAGCTCGGTGGAGGTGGTGGCGGCGGGGGCGGCGCCGATCATGGCCTGCTTGGCACCCGAGTCCCAGCCCCGGACCCGCACCTCTTTCACCTGCTCGGCCGAGGTGAGGGTGGAGCGGAACCGGATGAGGCCCTTGCCCGGCACCAGCTGGAGCGGGTCGGCGGAGGACAGGTCGCCGCTGCCCGGCGCCCCGGTGGCCTCGGTGGGCAGGCGGAAGTCGAGCTTGCCGTCGAGGACCGCCACCTCGTAGCCGACCTCCCGGGCCAGGCGGGAGAGGAACTCCCAGTCCGAGGCGTTGCCCTGGGTCACCTGGGGGAAGACGGTGGGGGTGGCGTCGATCTTCCCCGTGGGGAGGCCGACCCGCTCCGCCACCGCCTTGGCCACGTCGGAGTAGGTGACGTTGCGGTACGACTCCGCCACCCGGCCCCGGAACAGGCGATGGGCGTGGTCGAAGCCCCGCACCACGGTGAAGCTGCCCGTGGGGCCGAACTCGGCCTCCAATGCCGTCACCTCGCCGGTGAGGAGCTTGACCGGTGCCGGTTCCGCCTCCGCCACCACGGAGACGACCACGGGGGCGCCCACCTCGATGCCGGCGTCCCGGAGGACCGTGCGCTCCGGGTCCCGGAAGGTGAGCACGAACATGTCGGGCAGGTGGAGATTGTCGTCCACGTAGGCCGTCACCAGGCGCTGGGTGACGGTGGGCGGCAGCGGCGAGCCGGCCACCTCCACCTGCAGCGGGCTCGGATGCTGGGCGGCCATCGGCGGCTACCGGTAGCCCGCCGCCTCGGCCGGCGACGGCACCAGCAGCTCCGTGCCGGGCGGGAGGCGCATGGGGTCGTCGAGGTGGTTGGCCTCGGCCAGGGCCCGCCACAGGCGGGCGTCCTCGTATTCGTCGTAGGCGATGGAGGCGAGGGAGTCGCCCGCCACCACCCGGTGGGTGCGCAGGGCGGTGAGCGACCCTGACGTCGGGTTCTGACGGGGCGCCTCGGTGGGCACCTCCTCCAGCGACACGTTGCACACCGCCCGGATGGGGGTGCCGTCGGGCCGGAACAGGCTGAAGCGGGCCGACACCGACTTGACGATGGCCACGATGGAGACCGTCGACCCCCAGCCGAACACGACCCAGGGCGGGGACGGCTTGTTGGCGCTGAGCGACTTGGCCGTGGGCTTCAGGCAGTCGAAGAGGGCCTCGACGTCGGCAGCCACGTCCCCGGAGCCGTCGGAGTGGTCGAGGAACATCTCCAGGTCGAGGCTGCGGGGCTCGGGGCCCATGAATTCGGGGACGGCCGTCTGCTCGGCGCCCTTCTCCGCCTTGCGCTCCCACTTGGCCGTCTTCTTGACCGTGTACTCCCGGGGGTTGAACTGGAAGGTGATCTGGCGGCCCCCGCCCCGCAGCGACGGCGGCTTGGTGGCGGGCGAGGGCGGTTCCACCACCTCGAGGCGGGCCTTCTCCAGCTTGGCTCCCCCCGGCGCCATCAGGAGCCCGCCCCCACGCCACCCTCTCCCCTGCCGGGTTCTGGGGACGGAATCCCTCGGACCCCGAGAGGATGCGTCACCAGAATCGTTCGCCTCATGAGCCCAGGAACCCGTGGTGGGCCAGCTCGAGCGTCTCGGTGGCGATCTTGGGCGACTCGGCGGAGAACGACGGGCCGGTCCAGCGCACGGGGATGACCCCGTCGAGGCCCCAGCTGGCCACCTTCTTGCCGTCCATGGTGAGGGCCGTGATCTCTGCCGTGGTGCGCTTGATCTCGCGGGTCATGGACGCCAGCCACGACCGGACCTTGGCCGAGTCGCCGTTGATGGGCCGGGTGAACTTCACGTTGGAGTACTTGACGCGCCCCGGCAGCATATGGACGAAGGCGTTGTTGCCGCCCTCCTCCCGTTGCTCCACCTGGATCTCGAGGGCGAGCCCGTCGCAGGTCATGAACGAGCCCAGCTCGTGGCCGTCGATGGTCACCGTGAAGCAGATGGTGACGGCGGGATCGCTGGTGGGGTCGGCCATGGGTCAGGTCTCCTTATCGGCCCAGGTCACTGAGGAAGCCGGCACGTTCCCGGTCAAGGCGAAGCTCAGCCCGGAGCTTCTGGGACATCCGCCCGTAGAGGCGCCGGGCCAGTTCGTCGAGATCGACCCCGCCGGGGCCCACGGCCACGGAGCCGGGGGTGTGCGGGGTGCCGGCGGGCTCGGGTCCGGGGCCGGGCGTGGCCTCCGCTTCCCGCTGGACGACGTAGGTCATCGGGGCCGGGGCGGCGGATGACTGGGCCGGCGTCGGCGGGGGCGGCGGCGGTTCCGTCGAGATCGGCATCTCGGCCGAGCGGGAGACGGCCGTGTCGGCGCCGGCTGGGGACTCGAAGATGACGATCCCGGGGCGGGGCGGCGGTTCGGCGCCGGGGGTGGGCGCCCGGCCGGGCGGAGGTGTCGG
>JBIOYN010000107.1:0-5209 GCA_044870155.1 Acidimicrobiia bacterium
GGTGACCTCGAAGCCACCCCCGCCGCCCACGCCCAGCGCCGCCCGGGCCAGGAGCGGCGCCCGCCCCGCAGCCCGGGCCCGCCAGGCGGCCTCGAGGTAGGCCTTGCGGGCCGCCGTCGACGCCCCGGCGGCCTGCTCGGCATCGCCCAGGGCCAGCAGGAGCTCGGTACGGTCGGCGGCGGCGGGGTCGAGATCGAGGGCGCCCACGGCCTGGCGCAGCAGCCGGGCGGCCTCCTCGTAGGCCGTGCGGCGACCGGCCTCCACCGCCGCCGCCACCGAGTACGTCACGGCCTTGGCCGCCTCGCCGGCGGCGGCCGCAGCCGTGAAGTGGTGGGCCAGGGCGGCCGTCTCCACCCGGTGGCCGCCGCGGTGAAGCTGCTCGAGGGCTTCACCCACGTTGGCGTGCAGCCGGACCCGCTGCGCCAGGCCCAGTCCCTCCTGCGCCGCCGCCCGAGCCAGGGCATGGGTGAAGCGGAACCGGCCCGGTCCGGAACCCTCCCGCACCAGACGCGCCCCGACGGCCTCGTCGACGGCGGCCAGGACCTCACCGCGCTCGAGGCCGGCGGCGAGGGCGACGACCTCGAGGGTGAACTCGTCACCCACCAGGGCGGCCACGGTGAGGACCCGCCGCGAACCCGTGCCCAGCCGGCCGATGCGGGCCCCGAGGGTGGCGCCGACGGTCGGGGGCAGCGCATCGGTGAGGTCGAGGCCGAAGCGCACCAGCTCGCGGGTGAACAGGGGGTTGCCGCCGGCCCGTTCGTAGAGCGCGTCGACGACCGTCGCCTCGGGCGGGGCGCCCGTCGCCCGGGCCATGAGCTCGGCCACCTCCCCCGGGGAGAGACCTTCGAGCGCCACCACCGGCCCGTGCCGCAGCAGCTGGGGTCGCAGCTTGGCCAGCTCACCCTCCACATCGGAGTCCCGGTAGGTGACGGTCATGACCACCGGCATAGAGCGCAGTGCGGGGGCGACGGCGGCCAGCAGCCGCAACGACGGGGCATCGGCCCAGTGGGCGTCGTCGAGGACGAGGAACCCCGGCCGGTCGCCACCGGCGGCGCGCAGGAGATCGAGCACGGCCCCGGCGACCTGGACCCGGGCCGTGTCCGGATCGTCGCCGGCCATCGCCGGCGCCCGTCCCATGACTGCGTCGATCCAACGGGCCCGGTCGCCCAGGCTCTCCACCAGCGCCGGCCGGTCGGCCGTCAACTGGCGCAGGAGCTGACCCCACGGCCACCAACCCGCCACCGACGCCGATTCCCAGCACGCCGCCCACGCCACCGGGATCCCCCGGTCCCGGGCCCGGTCGGCGGCTTCCTCGCACAACCTGGTCTTCCCGATCCCCGCCTCGCCCGTGACCACGAGGAGTCCACCCCGCCCGCGCCCGACCCCGGTCAGGACGCGCTCGACCTCCCGCAGATGATCGACCCGGCCGACGAAATCGTCTGCGCCCGTCGGCTGTCCGCTCACCCGCCCGGACCTTTCGGCACCTCCCAGGGCGGGTTGTACTCCCAATGCCACGGCTCGACGTCGTAGGCGTAGAACCCGAAGCGCTCGGCGTTGGCCAGCAGCCACTTCCAGGCCGGGGTGTGCCGCAGGGCGTCGACGTACTCACTCTCGATCGGGTAGCCCAGGTGGCAGTCGATGGCCCGGCCACTGTGATGGGCGCTGGTGCCGGGCCGGGCCACCCACAGGCACGCCTCCTCCGGGTCGCCGTACTTGGCCAGCGCGCCCCGCCACAGCCAGTCCTGCTCCTCAGTGCTGCGGTAGCCGGAGACGGGGAGCAGCAGCGGGGCGTCGATGCCCTCGGTCCGGGCCGCCGCCATCAGCGCCGTCCACGCCGCCGCCGCCAGCCGGTGGAGCGGCACGCTGGGTCGCTCGAAGCCGGGGACGTGGACCAGGTCGCCGGGCGCGGGCGGCGTCCTGTCGGCGACCCGGCCACCGCCGGGACGTTCGACGGCCACGGGCTGGAACACATCGTCATTCTCGATGGTGGCGCAGGGTAGTGGCTGCCGTTTTCCCGCCCCGGGCGGGGGGTACGCGCCTGGTGACGGGCCGGACCGTGCGAGACGACCGAGGAGCGACACCATGTCTGACCGACCGGAAAACCAGCGGGTGGTGGGGGTGTTCCCCGACCAGGCCACGGCCGAGCAGGCGGCGCGGGAGGCGCAGCAGGCAGGCGGGCGCGACGTCCGGGTGGGGGCACCCGATGACGAGGTGTCCTCCCTCCTGGGCGAGATGCGCGAGGAGACGGAGCAGGCCTGGGCCGGGCCGGCCGTGGGCGTCTACACCAAGGAGATGGCGCGGTCCGTGCCCAAGTGGACGGCGCTCTGTGCCGTCCTCGGCGCCCTCTTCACCGTGGCGCTCAACTTCATGTGGGGCGGCGATCTGGAGATCGGCGCCCGCCTGGTGATCGCCGCCTGCGTCGGGGCGGTGGCGGGCGGGACCATCGGCTTCCTGATCGGTGGGGGGTTCTTCGACCCGCGGCGCAAGGCGGCGTCCAACCTGGCGGCCGAGAGAGGCGTGGTCGTGGGCGCGACCACGGGCGACGGTACGGAGGACGTCCTGGCCGTCCACCGGCCCATCCGGGAAGACGTGGTCGAACCCGAGGGGCCCGTCGACACCGTCACCACCGAGGAACGCCAGGAAGAACGTCAGATCTTCTGACGGGATCCCTCGGCGGCGATGCGGCGCTCCCCCAGGGCGACGTAGTCGGGGTCGATGTCGAAGCCCACGTAGTGGCGGCCCGAGCGCAGGCAGGCCAGCGCCGTCTGGGCCGCTCCGCAGAACGGGTCGAGGATCACGTCGCCCACGTAGGTGTAGAGCTCGATGAGCCGGCGGGGCAGCTCGACCGGGAACGGCGCCGGGTGGCCCACCGACCGGGCCGACTCGGGGGCGATGCGCCATGTGTCCAGGGTCCAGGTGCGGAAGTCTTCGGCCCGGATGGAGTTCTCCCAGGGCAGCCCCCGGCGCTCCCGCTCCTTGCGGGAGACGGCCCGGTCGAAGCGGCCCTTGCTGGCCACCACCACCCGCTCGGTGACGTCGCGCAGCACCGGGTTGGCGGCCGAGGCGTAGGACCCCCAGGCGCAGTTGCCGTTGGCACCCTCGGCCTTGACCCACACGATCTCGCCCCGGAGCAGGAAGCCGAGGTCGTCGCCCAGCATGCCGCTGACGTCGCCGGAGAGGGAGCGGTAGGGCCGGCGGCCGAGGTTGGCCACGTTCACCGCCATCCGGCCGCCGGGCTCGAGGACGCGGCGGCACTCGGCGAAGACGTCCCGGAGCATCCCCAGGTAGTCGAGGTAGGAGCCGGGCACGTGGCCCTCGCCCAGGGCCTCCTCGTACTCCTTGCCGGCGAAGTACGGCGGCGACGTGACCATGAGGGCGATGCAGTTGTCGGGGAGGACCGACAGGTCCCGGCTGTCGCCGGCGAAGAGCCGGTCCTTGACCGGGCAGTCGGCCACCGTGTCGTCGCCGCTGATGGCGGGGGCCTCGAAGCGCCGGTAGAAGCCGGTGGCGTCGTGGCTCTCGCGCCGGGAGACACCGAAGGCGGAGGTCCGGGTCGGCGCCTTCCGCCTCTCCCCCGCCATAGCCCCCTCCCGAAGCGCTCTCCCGCTGACCCAGGAAGGTACACGGCGCTCATGCCATCGTGGCGCACCCTCCGGCGGGGCCTCGCTCCTGTCACCACTTTTTCGGTGGGTATGTCGCGGCAGGCACGGAGTCGGCCCGCACTCCGTCCGTACAGTCGAACGGGGTGCCTCTGGCCGTCGGGCAACCCGAGCAGATGCGTTCCATTTCCGCAGGGGGCCTAGGGGGTTCTGATGGGAACCAGAAAGCACCTCAGGCGTGGAACGACGCTCATCGCGCTGGCCGCCGCTCTCGCTCTCGCCGGGTTGCTCCCCGGACGTCTTTCCCTGGCGTCCGGCGAGGAACGCCCTCCCGCGCTAGGCGAAACCCGGGTGTTCACCCGGGTCCCGGCCCCCGGTGGGGCCGGCGGGTTCATCGTGGACGGGGACACGGTCTGGTCGACCACCCTGGCCTTCATGCAGCCGGAGGTCGACGAATGGCCGGTGTGGGCCTACGACCGGCGGACCGGGCAGGAGCAGGTGGACCAGACGTTCAGCGTCCGCCGCCCGGGACCGGCCTCGATGGCTTTGCGCGGGATGGCGCGCGACGCCCAAGGTCGCCTGTACATCGTCGACATGAACGGTCGTGTCCTGCGCGCCGGCGCGCCCGGCCCGGACGGACACCGCACCGTGGAGGTGTACGCCACCATTCCCAGCCACGGCAACGACGCCGCCCACATCCCCTGGGCCGGGGTCTCGATGCCGGTCGATATCACCTTCGACGCCGCCGGCAACGCCTATGTCGCCGACCTCAACTTCCCGGTCATCTGGCGCGTCCCGCCGGGTGGAGGCGAGGCCCAGCCGTGGCTCGTCGACACCCAACTTCAGGGCGCTGGCTTCGGAGTGGCGGCAGCCCGGCTGGCACCCAACGGGCGCGACCTCTACTTCTCCATGTGCGTGTCCTCCTCGCCGCACGAGCTCAGCGAGGGCGTGATCTACCGCATCCCCGTCGATGCTCCGACCGCCTCCGAAATGACCGAGGTCTTCCGGACCCCCGACTCGTGTCCCGCCGGCCTGGCCTTCGGCGTCTCGGGGAAGCTCTACGCCGGGTTGTTCCTGGCCAACCAGGTGCTCGTCCTCGGTCCGGACGGCACCGAGGAACGGCGCTTCCCCTCCAAGGAGGCCAACGCCGGCCAGGAGGTTCCCTACGACCAGCCGGGCCTGGTCGCCTTTGACGGGGACGGCTGGCTCCTGGTGGGCAACGAGTCCCTGACCACCACAGCCAAGCACTGGGCCATCCTCAAGGCCTTCGTCGACGACACCGCCGCCCCCCTGGTCGAACCGTCGCTGCCCTGACCGGGGCCGGGCACTCCCGCCGACCCGGGATGGTCCACGGCACTCACGCCACAATGGCTGATCCTCTGGCTCTTCGCCTTGCGGCTCGTCGCGCCGTCGGGGGGGCCCCAGCCCCGCCTCCCGGCGCCACTAGCGTGGCGCCATGTTCGTGGGCGTCGACGTGTCCGAGCGGCGGGGACTCGACGTCGCCGTGCTGGACGAACACCGAGTGGTGGTGGACGACCCCGGGAGCGGACTGACCCCTGCTGACCTGGAGGCGGTCCTCGGCCGTCTCCGGCCCGTGGCCGTGGCCATCG
>JBIOYN010000108.1:0-9255 GCA_044870155.1 Acidimicrobiia bacterium
GACGAGCTCGAGCAGGCCGATGTGCGGGCCGCGGGCGAAGTCGAACGCGGTGGTGACGCATCCGCCGGCGAACACATCGATGAGGCGCCCGGCGTAGCGGGGCGAGACCGACTCGAGGAGCTGGTAGCTCCGCACCCCCTCGGCGCGCGGCCCCCGGGGCGAGGCGGTTCCGATGTCACAGCTCCGGGAGAACGTCACCGGCACGACGTGCTCGGCCCGGTCCGAGGTCAGCTCGAAGCGCGTGTCCCCGTCGTGGACGTCGAACGACGAGACCGTCCAGCCGGCAGGGAGCTCGACCACACACGGCAGATAGGCGGCCTCCGACACCGACTGGGCGACGAGGGCGAGGCGGGAGCCCGGCCGGCATTCGACGGCGGCCTGTTCTGGCGTGCCGCAGCCGGGGGCCACCGCCAGCGCCGCCAGCGCCAGCGCCGCTGCCGTCCTGGCCGCGCCCCTCACAGCAGACCCGCCAGCCGGAGGTTGTCCGCCACCAGGCCCGCCACCATCAGCGCTCCGGCCGCCACCGCCGCCGTCAGCGCCAGCCGGCGCAGGCTCCAGCGCTGAATGGCGACCGGCGGGCGGGAGGGGGCCAGCGCCCGGAAGGCGCCCAGGAGGTCGCGCCCGTCGGCCCGGAGCAGGGCGCGGAGCTGGGCCGGAATGGTGACGCTGCGGGCGGCGGCGAACGCCTCGGCGATCTCGTCCGGGCTGAAAACGGCCAGCGCCCGCCGGTAGACCTCGGGAGCCGAGGTGGGCAGGGCGAGGACGAGCATCATGTTGGCCAGGTCCACGGCCTGGCGCCACGGGGTGGGCCGCATCTCGGCGAAGGCGAGATCGACCAGGTACACCCGCTCCTGGCGCACGAGCACATTGGCCGGCTTGATGTCCCGGTGGGCGAGACCGGCGTGCCACAACCGCAGCACGCAGGCCAGGCCGGCGTCGATGACGTCTTCGGTCACCTCGGCGGCGTCGAGGGGGACGGCCCCATCGAGGAACTCGGTGACAAGGAGGTACTCCCGTTCGGGGGTGATCTCCACGATGCCGTGGGGGCCGGCGGCGGGCAGCCCGGCGGCGGCTGCGACCCGCAGCATGTGGTCCTCGTACTGCACCAGGCGCCGGACGGTGTTGAACGGCCGCTCATCCTCCAGGCGTCCGTAGCGAACGGTCCGGGCCAGCTTGTACCACCGGTCGGACCGGAGATGCACGGCGGCGTAGAGCTTGCCGAACAGCATCCCGCCGCCCTCCGTCACCAGCCGCATCGGCGTCGAGCCGGCGGAGTTGCCCGAGCCGAACGGCTCCACGCCGGTGACCCGGACGCCGAGCTGGGCGGCGACCGCCGCCCGGATCGCCTCGCCCCGCCGGCCGCCGACATCGAGGTGGGCGCGCACTCCCTGCCGGTACCGGACCGGGAACACCTCCTCGGGCGTGAGCAGGAGCAGCGCCCCCAACGGCAGTGCCACCCCGACGACGAGGGCGGCGGCCACGTCGGTGGGATGGTCCACCGCCAGGTAGAGGCGGGCGACCGCCGCCACCGCCACCACCGCGACCGCGCCCCGGCGGGCCCGGGGCCGCCACGGCCCCGGCGGGACGAGGGTCAGCACCACCACGGTGAGCCCGAGGGCTAGGTTCGCCAGCGGGCGGGACGGGTGAGAGTAACCGTCCCAGGCACCGAGGATCTCCACGCCCGCGGGCCGCATGCGACCGAGGGCGGTGCCCAGCCAGGCATCAACCACGGGGACCACGAGGAGGATCCCGAGGACGGTGAGGAGATGCTGGAAGCGCCGGGACCCGAGGAGGACGACGAGGGTGCTCCACGCCAACGCCCGGAAGACCCAGGGGGAGGCGACGAAGGCGAGGACGTCCATGAGCCGGGTGAGGGGGGCGGAGCGCAGTCGGGCCACGACGCCGAGCACGGCGAGGTCGCCGTGGCCGATGAGGCGCGCCCCGGCCCCGGTGGCCAGCGCCACCCACAGCACCACCGCCAGACCAACCGCCACCAGCAGGCGGCGGGTGCCTTTCCATCCCGGCCGGGGGAGGGGCGGCGGCTCGCCCGAGGGGCGCCGCCGGGTGACGGAGACTGTCCGGGCGATCTGAGGCGCCGTCATGATCCGCTCCCCGGCCGACCCAGTGACCGTGGTATTGGTACGGGCGTGACCGCCCTCCCGGCCCGGCTCGCGGTCCTGGCTGCCTGCCTGCTGGCCGCCTGCAACCCGTCGGGCGGTGGGACGCGCCCGGCGCCGAGCGCCGACGCGGTCGTGGCCTCGTTCAACTTCCCCGAGAGCCGGCTGCTGGCCGAGATGTACGCCCAGGCGCTGGAGGAGACGGGGATGACCGTGCGCCGGGAGTTCGACCTCGGCCCCCGGGAACTGGTGCTGCCGGCGCTCCGCCAGCAACTGGTGGACGTCGTCCCCGAGTACCTGGGGACGCTGCTCACGGCCGTGGACCCCGCCTCCGGTGCCGACCGGGCCGACCCGGAAGCGGTGCGCGCCGCCCTGGCGGGCACGCTGGCCGGGTGGGGGCTGCAACTGCTCTCCCCGGCACCGGCCCAGAACCAGAACGGACTCACCGTCACCCGGGCCACGGCGGCCCGGCTGGGGCTGGAGCGCACCTCGGATCTGGTTCCCGTCGCCTCCAGGCTCACGGTGGGCGGGCCCCCCGAGTGCCCAGAACGCCGGTACTGCCTCCCCGGCCTGGAGGAGGTGTACTCATTGCGGTTCAAGGGATTCGTGCCGCTGGCCCGCGACGTCCACGTGCGCCGTGCCCTGGAGGACGGCGTCATCGACGTGGGCGTCCTGTTCACCACTGACGGCATCCTGGCCGGTGACGACTTCGTGCTGCTGGCCGACGACCGGGGCCTCCAGCCCGCCGAGAACGTCGTGCCCCTGGTGCGGTCCGGGCTCCCCCGGGCCGGCGAGGTGGCGGGGGCGCTCGACGCGGTGTCGGCCGGGCTCACCACCGAAAACCTGCGATTCCTCAACTGGCGCGTGGCGGTGGCAGGAAAGACCACGGCAGCCGAAGCCCGGGGCTGGCTCATCCGCCACTCCTTGATCGACCGCTCCTGACCTCAGCGGTGGTGCCCCACCGGGGCGGCGGTCAACACCACTGCTCCTGGCGGGCGCCGTCATGCCGGTCGTGGTGGCTTTCGGCCGGCGACCGCCGGAGCGGCTCCCACAGCCGCCGGATACACACCGGCCGGGAGAGGCATCCGGGGCAGGCACGGGGATCGACGGCGCGGAACCGGTCGCCGTCCCGGTGCCAGCAGCACCCGCACTCCCGGCACAGGAAGTTGACGTGCTCGTCGGCCACGACCTTGCGCACGTTCCAGCTCCCGCATCCGGGACAGCACTCGGGCTGAGCCGGGGCGTCGTCGCCGTCGTCGGTCATTCTCCGCTCCCGCGCTCGACGGATGGTTGAGCACTGATCGTCGCCCGGGACCACCCGGCGAGCCCAGGGTCTTTGGACCCGAGGCTCCCGCCGGACGACCCGAAGGCGAAGGTCATGTGACTTTCGGCCATGGTGCGCCCGGCCCGCGCCCCGCAGGATGGCAGGGCAAGGAGCGAGAAATGGGCGATTTGCTGGCCGGGAACCCGACGTTGCTGCTGTTCATCGTGGCCGGGCTCGGCTTCCTGTTGGGACGGGTGCGGGTGGGTGGCTTCTCGCTCGGCGTCGCCGCCGTGCTGTTCGCCGGCATCGCCATCGGGGCTCTCGACCCCCGCCTGGATCTGCCCGAGCCGGTCTGGGTTCTCGGCCTGGTGGTGTTCGTCTACGCCACCGGCCTGACCGCCGGTCCGGGCTTCCTGGCCGCCCTCCGTCGGCAGGGCCTCCCGGGGAACGGGCTGGCGCTGGTCGCCCTGGGCTCGGCCGCCATGGTCGTCGTCGCCCTCCGGACCGCAGGCGGCGTGACCCCGCTGCGGCTGGTAGGCGCCTTCGCCGGGGCGCTGACCAACACGCCGGCGTTGGCCGGCGTGCTCGACTTCCTCAAGGATCGTCTGTCCGGCGGCGCCTTCCAGCAGCTGTCGGCGGACCCGGTGGTGGGGTACTCGCTCACCTACCCCTTCGGTGTGCTCGCTCCCATGGTGGCGGCCCACTTCCTGCTCCGGGGGCGGGCCAGACAGGACCGGGCGGCCGGCGACGGGTCGGTACCTCTGGTCTCCCGAACCGTCCAGGTCAACGGGCCACCGGAGCAGACGCTGGGCGTGCTGCGCCATGACCACGGCGTCGCCTTCAGCCGTCTGAAGCGCAATGGATCCGTGCAGCTGGCCACGGACGACGTCGTCCCCCAACGAGGCGATCTCATCGCCGTGGTCGGGACCGACCGGGCGGTGCAGGCCATCGTCGGCCTGCTCGGCGAGCGCAGTGACGAGCACCTGGCCCTCGACCGGCGGGACTTCGACTCCCCCCGGCTGTTCGTCACCTCCCACGACGTCGCCGGCCGGCGCCTCGGGGAGCTGGACCTCCCGGCCCGCTTCGGCGCCACCGTGACCCGAATCCGGCGGGGCGACATCGATCTCCTGGCCGACGAGACGACCGTGCTCGAACTGGGCGACCGGGTTCAAGTGGTCGCCCCCCGGGGCCAGTTGGAGGCGGTGGGCCGGCTGTTCGGCGACTCCTACCGGGCCCTGGGGGAGATCGACGTCCTGACTTTCAGCCTCGGCATCGCCGCCGGCCTGCTGCTCGGCTCCGTCCCCGTCCCCGTGCCCGGAGGCGACCACTTCACTCTCGGGTTCGCCGGCGGGCCGCTGGTCGTGGGCCTCCTCCTCGGGGCGATCGGCCGCACCGGCGCCCTGGTCTGGCAACTCCCCCACAGCGCCAACCTGACACTGCGCCAGCTGGGTGCCGTTCTCTTCCTCGCCGGCATCGGCACCCGCGCCGGCGAGAGCTTCGCCACCAGCCTGACCCGGACCGACGCCCTGGCGTTGTTCCTGGGTGGCGCGACGGTCACCCTCGCCGTCGTCGGCTGCACACTGCTGATCGGCGGGCAGCTCATGCGCGTTCCCGCCCCCACCCTGGCCGGCATCCTGGCCGGGATCATGACCCAGCCGGCCGTCCTGGCCTTTGCCACCGGCCGGGTCGTCGACGAGGCGCCCGTGGCCACGGGCTACGCCACCGTCTACCCCGTGGTCATGGTCGCCAAGATCGTGCTCGCCCAGCTCCTGGTGGCAGGGTGGCTCCCGTCGTGACCGGTGGGCCCGTTCAGCCCTCCGGGGGCAGGATGGTCAGACCGTGGCGGGCGGCGATCTCGACCAACCGGCCGACATCGGGTGGTCCGTCCGGCGGAGGCGGCAGTTCGCGACGCAACGCCGCCTCACCCGCCTCGGCGAAGAACCGGTCGATTCCGCCGGGCCGGTAGGTCACCAGCGCCCGGACCGTCGTGGTGGGCTCGAAGTTCTCCACCACGCCGGCCGGGATGTGGAAGAGCGACCCTGGCCGGCCCTCGAAGAGCTCCCCGCCGATGTGGTACGTGAGGCGGCCATCGAGGACATAGACCGTCTCCGACCCGTCGTGGATGTGGGGCGGCGGCCCCATCCCGGCCGGGGCGGTGATCTCCATGACCGTCACCTCGCCACCCGATTCGTCACTCGAGACCAGGACCTCGTAGAGCCCACCCAGCATCCAGTACGCCGGACCGCGGCCCTGGTTGCGGACGACCGTCTTACCCATCGTCATGATGACCTCCCGTCTCTGTCGGAAGGGCGAACGTAGGCGGCGTCGGGAAGGCCCTCAACGCGGCGAAGGAACAATCGGGTTCGTTCACCCGCTTTGCCCCGGGAGATCTTCAGGCCGCTGCCGCGGAGCGTGACGCCAAGCCGGCGATCCAGGCCCGGGCGTCGTCCGTCAGCTGGCGGGAGTGATGGAGGCCGGGCTGGCGGCGGGTGGCCTCGGCCAGCAGAGCGGTGGCCACCCCGCGGCGCTGCAGGTGGTCGCATACCCACACGAGGGTGATCTCGCCGCCGCGCGTGCGCCACCGGATCTCGCCGGCC
The DNA here is from genome assembly GCA_044870155.1 of Acidimicrobiia bacterium. Lineage (GTDB taxonomy): Bacteria > Actinomycetota > Acidimicrobiia > IMCC26256 > BP-133 > CAWBJP01. The sequence continues at coordinate 5,979 of JBIOYN010000108.1, forward strand.
AAGGCCCCGTCGACTGTGAATGCCACCAGGTTCCGCATGCCGCTCCGGAGTCCGGGGAACTCCAGGCGGACGTCGGCGTGGCGGCCGTCGAAAGATTGGAAGCTGAGCTCAGGGGGCGGCTCCATCACCTCGATGTTCGGCCATTACCGGGCGGCGGCACACGGGCGAAGGGCAGAGAGAATGCTGACCTTGGTCCCGATGTGGTCAGGGGCCGGCGGCTACCGGCCCCAGGCTGCCGCGGCGGCTGATTCCAGGCGGGCGGCGGCACCGGCGGCGTCGAGACCACCAGCCAGGAAGTCGCCCAGCACCGCCCACATCCCCTCGCCCGTGGTCCCTCCGAAGGCGGCGGGCTGCAAGTCGGAGAGGTCGAAGCGGAGGGCGTCCCCCGCTTCCAGGACGGCCCGGGCCATGGCCCGGGTGGTGTCGTCGGGATAGACGGCGAGGTCGACGGACTCGTTGGGGGAGACGAACCCGCCCTTCCCCGCCCATACCTCGGCGGCGGCGGCGGAAGCCAGGAAGTCCATGAGGGCACGGCCACCCGCCCCGGCCCGCATGAGCACGGCCACATCGCCGCCACCCACCACCGTCCGTTCCCCGGGCGCTTGCTCCGGGAAGGGGAACACGTCCACGTCCACGCCGATCTCGGCCCCGGTCTCCCCGGCCACCACGCCGGGTACGAAGTCACCCTCCACGATCATCGCTGCCTGTGGCGCCCGCGAGAAGACGGCGGCAACGGCCTCGGGAAAGGTGGCCGCGGTGCGCACCGGAGCGAGCAGGCGGGCCAGCATCTCCAGGGCCGCCACCACGCTCCCGTCCGTCCAGGGCAGGTGGCGCCCGGCCAGGGCGTCGTAGCGCTCGGGGCCCGCCAGCCGCAGGTAGAGGTTCTCGAAGACATCGGTCAACGTCCAGGCGTCAATCGGGGCCCCCGCCACCGAGAAGGCCGGCGTCCCCGAGGCTCTCAGCGCCGCCGCCACCCCGGGCAGAGCGTCGAGCCGGGAGGGCGGCACCACCCCGGCCCGCTCGAAGGCACCGATGCTGTACCAGACCAGGCTCTTGTTGGCGGCCTTGAACCACACGCCGTAGAGCCTGCCGTCCACGGTGGCGAGCCGCTCCCACTCACGGGCGTAACGGCCCCGTACCCTCCGGGCCAGGGTGGCGCCGACGGCCCGGAGGACGCCCTGACGGGCGTAGCGGGCCAGCAGCGCCGGCTGGGGCAAGAGGGCCACGTCGGGCGGATCACGGCCGGCGAGGCGGCCGTCGAGCACGGCGGCCACGTCCCGGCCGGCGGTCGAGGTGAACCGAACGGTGGCCCCGGTGGCGTTCTGGAAGGCGTCGAGCACGCCCGAGAAGGCCCTGGCTTCGGCGCCCTCCCACACGGCCACCACCTCGATCTCCGTGCCGTGGAGATCGGGCCCGCTCCCGCCTTCCGGTGAACAGCTGGTCACGGGCACGAGCCCCAGAGCCAGTGCCAGCGACAGCGCCGACCACCGTCCCGCCACCGTCACCTCCGGCCCGTCCCGTTTCTGCGCCTTTGCCGGGACCGGGACCTTGGTCCCTCCGTCCGACCGGCTCGGGCGTGACCTTCGCCTCTATCCCGGCCCGCCTGCCGGGCCCATCCTCGATCGCGTACCCACAGCCGCAGACTAGGGCGGGGGCATGCCCGGCGCGCCACAGCAGCAGAACGCCGGCGTCACCGCCCGGGAGAGGACGAACGATGACCACCACCCTCTACCCGCCCCCCACCGTCTCCGCCGAGCGCGTGGCGGCCGCCACCGTGGACGCCACCAAGGTCTACGGCAAGGGCGATACCGAAGTCCGGGCGCTCGACGGCGTGACCGTGGCCTTCGAGCGGGCCCGGTTCACCGCCATCATGGGCCCCTCGGGGTCGGGCAAGTCGACACTGCTGCACTGCATCGCCGGCCTCGACACGCTCACCTCGGGCCAGGCCTTCATCGGAAACACCGACCTCAGCACACTGGACGACAAGCACCTGACCGTGCTGCGCCGCGACCACGTCGGGTTCGTGTTCCAGTCCTTCAACCTCGTCCCCACCCTGACCGCGGAAGAGAACATCGTCCTTCCCCTGGCCCTGGCCGGGCGGAAGGGCGACCAGGCCTGGATCGCCAAGGTCATCGACACCCTCGGCCTCGCCGACCGGCTGCGCCACCGCCCGAGCGAGCTCTCCGGCGGCCAGCAGCAGCGGGTGGCGGTGGCCCGGGCGCTGGCCAGCCAGCCCCAGATCATCTTCGCCGACGAGCCCACCGGGAACCTCGACTCCAAGGCGGGCGCCGGCGTGCTGGGCTTCATGCGCCGGGCCGTCACCGACCTGGGCCAGACCATCGTGATGGTCACGCACGACCCGTCGGCGGCCAGCTACGCCGACCGCATCGTCTTCCTGGCCGACGGCCGGATCGTCGACGAGATGCTCGAGCCCACGGCCGAGCGGGTGCTCGACCGCCTGAAGCGCTTCGGGGAGTAGACATGTTCAAGACCGCGCTGCGAAACCTCCTGGCCCACAAGCTCCGCCTGCTCGCCACCGGCCTGGCCATCACCCTCGGGGTGGCCTTCATGGCCGGGACCCTGGTGCTCACCGACACGCTGGGCCGGACACTCGACACCATGTTCGCCAACGCCTACGCGGGCACCGACGCCGTGGCCCGGGGCAAGGCGGCATTCAAGGATCCCCAGACCGGATGGGAGATCCGGGGCCGCATCGACGCCGCCCTGGTGGAGAAGATCGCTGCCGTCGACGGTGTGGCCGCGGCCGAAGGCGACGTGTGGGGCTTCGCCCAGCTGGTGGGCAAGGACGGCGAGCCCATCGGCAACCCGGGGATGGGCCCGCCCACCGTGGGGACCAACTGGTACGCCAGCGAGATGAACACCTGGGACCTCGTGGCGGGCCGCGGCCCGCAGACGAGGGACGAGGTGGCCATGGACAAGCGCAGCGCCGAGAAGGGCGGGTACGCCGTCGGTGACCGGGCCACGATCCTGGTCCGGGGCGCCCCCATCCAGGCCACCGTGGTCGGCATCGCCACCATCGGCGGCGCCGACTCCCCCGGCGGGGCGTCGTTCATGATGTTCACCTCCGCCGCCGCCCAGGAGTACGTGGGTGAAGCGGGCAAGTTCGACAGCATCTCGGCGGCGGCGGCGCCGGGGATCTCCCAGGCCGAGCTGACGCGCCGGATCGGCGGGGTCGTCCCCGACGGGATCGAGGTCATCACCGGCGCCGCCGTGACCAAGGAGAACCAGGACGCCATGCAGCGCGCCCTGTCGTTCT
>JBIOYN010000109.1:0-19554 GCA_044870155.1 Acidimicrobiia bacterium
GGGGGTTCAAGTCCCTTCGCTCGCACCATAAAAGGCTGGTCAGAGCGTCGACCACGTTGGGGATGTTTCGTCCCGGCCGGAAAGCTCACGGCCGGGACGAACTCGCTTCAGGTGGTGCCGTGCTCAGGGATGCTGGACGTTCGGCATGTCCCCGTCGATGTTCGGCTTGTTGGCCACACCGATGTCCTCGGGATCGTGGGTCCCGACCGGACGGTCCGCACCGCTCGTGCCCTTGTGCTCGAACTCCCGGCCTTCCTGGCTGCTCACGTCCTCGCCGCCGCGGGTGGTGCTCTCACCCGTGCCCTGGGGCGGCGGCGAGCCACCCCCCTGACCCGGGTCCGAAGGTGGGCGTTTTGTATCCCGGGCCTCGTACTCCTTGTGGCTGTGCTCCTTCATGGTGGCGTCGTTCCCGACCCGATCGGCGTTCCAGGCCTCGTCCTGAGGGTCATCCTTGGTCATCTTCTCTGCATCGGCCATCGATTCGACTCCTTACTGGGCTGTCGCAACCCCCAAGTGGATGGCTGCTCGCGGACGTTCGTGCAGCCCATGTACCCCGGAAGCCGAATTCTCAGGCTCCCATGTTCGGGGGATGCCCGAGCCAGGTACGCACTACCAGGGGAGCGGTTGGCCGTGGCGGAAGAAGCCGCCGGTGGGGCCGTCGTCGGGGAGGTCGACGGCCCAGATGATGCTGGCCGCGCCCCCGGCCACGGGTCCCCCTCCCCAGCCGCCCATGTCGGTGGCCACCCACCCGGGGCAGACGGCGTTGACCAGGATGCCCTCCTGCCGCAGCTCGCCCGCCAGGGTCCGGGTGAGGGCGTTCAGACCCGCCTTGGAGACGTGGTAGGCGGGGGTGCCCCCGCCCATGCCGGCCAGCGAACCGCTCTGGCTCGACACGTTGACGATGCGTCCGTGGCGGCTGCGGCGGAGCAGGGGCAGGAAGGCGAGCGTGACCCGCCAGGGCCCGAGGAGGTTGGTGTCGAGCGCCTCCTGCACCACGCCGAAGTCGACGGTGGTCGCCCCGTGCCAGGTGTCGTAGTGGATGGCGGCGTTGTTCACCAGCACGTCGAGGACGCCGAGCTCGTCCTCCACCCGCCGGGCGGCGTCGGCGATGGTGTCCGGGTCGGTGACGTCGAGCGGCACCGCCAGGGCCCCATCCCCCAGCTCGGCGGCGGTCGCTTCGGCCGCCTCCGGGCGGCGGGCGGTCACGACGACACGGTCGCCGGCGGCGACGAGCTGGCGCGCCACCTCGCGCCCGATCCCCCGGTTGGCCCCCGTGACGAGGACGGTCCTCGTCACCGCTCCTGGGCCAGCAGCTCCATGAGCGCCGCCCGGGGCGGCGAGAACACGTCGATGACGACGCAGCCCTCGGGCCCGCTGAGGAGGCCGTGGGGGACCCCCGGCGGGGCGTGGTAGGTGTCGCCCGGTCCCACCCGGCGAACCTGGCCGTCCAGATCGAAGTCCCCCGAGCCGGAGAGCACGATGCCCATCTGCTCCTCGTCGTGGGTGTGGACGGGCGCTTCGCTGTCGGGTTCGAAGGTCACCCGGCACAGCATCACCGCCGCGCCCGGCAGCGGTTGGATGTGCACCCCGGGCGAGGGCGTGATGGTGGGCTGGCCGTCGATGGGGGCGAAGCGACCCACGGCGTCCTCCGCCCGGGCCGTCGCCGCTCCGAAGTACCCGCTCGATTCAGTCATGGCCGGCGATGGTAGGCCGCTCAGGTCCCCGCGGCCGCCGCCATGCCGACGATGGGCTGGTTCAGCTTGATGTTGCCGGTTGAGCCGAAGAAGCGGGCGTCGCCGAAGGTGAAGATGCCGCCGTCGGTGGCCACCAGCCAGTAGCCGGCGCCGCTGGGGGTGGCGGCCATGCCCACGACCGGACGGTTCAGGCCGCTGACCGAGCCCAGCGCGGGGGCGTCGCCGAAGGCGTACATGGTGCCGTCGGCGCCGGCCAACCAGTAGCCCCCGCCCGAGGGGGTGGCGGCCATGCCCACCACGGGGGCTCCGACGCTGCCCGGGGCACCGTGCCGGCCCGCATCGCCGAAGGGGTAGACGGCGCCGTCGGCGCCCACCAGCCAGTAGCCGGCGCCGGTCGGGGTGGCCGCCATCCCCACGATGGGCCGGTTGAGTCTCGTACCCCCGGTCGAGCCGAAGAAGCGGGCGTCGCCGTAGGAGAAGATGCCGCCGTCGGCCGCCACGAACCAGTAGCCCAGCCCAGTGGGTGAAGCAGTCATACCCACGATGGGCTGGTTGAGGCGGATGGCCCCGGTGGACCCGTAGAAGGGCGCGTCCCCGAAGGAGAAGATGCCTCCGTCCCGGGCCACGAGCCAGTAGCCCTGGCCGCTGGCGGTGCGGGCCATCCCCACCACCGGCTGGTTGAGCCGGATGGCACCGGTGGACCCGTAGAACTTCGAGTCGGCGTAGGTGAAGATGCCGCCGTCGGCGGCGACGAACCAGTAGCCCTGGCCCTCGGGTTCGTTGTCGACGATGGTTCCCACGGCCTGGGTGCGGCCCACGAGCGCGTTCTGCTGGGAGAAGAGGGTGATCGTGAGCGTCTCGTCGTCCTCCCGCAGCCGGTCGCCCCGGACGGGAACGGCGACGGACTTGGCCGTGTCACCCGGGGCGAAGGAGAGCTGGGCCCCGGCGACCTGGTAGTCGCTGGTGGACGAGGCCGTCCCGTCACCGGTCACGAAGCGGACAGTGGCGGTTTGGGAGGCGGCGGGTGACAGGGTCACCGTGAAGATCAGGTCCGTCGTCCCGGCGTCGCCTTCCACCACCGAGGCGTCGTCGACGGAGAGCGTGGGGTCGGTGGCGGCGCCGGAGAGGAAGGAGCTCGACGCCGTGTTCCAGTGACCGGTGAGATAGGAGCCCGGCGCCGGGGCCGTGCTGAAGTAGTCGTCGCCGTCGCAGTCGAAGAGGGCCTCCTGGTCGGTGGGACACCGGGTCAGGAGCGAGGTCACCGGGCTGTCCTGGTAGCACATGCGGTCGGCGTCGTCCCGGCAGTGTCCGGCCGCAGTGGCATTGGGGGCGCTGGGCTGCACGCTGCCCAGGCTGTGCATCAGCTCGTGGGCTTCCACCGACTGACCCTTGGACGCCTGCCCCCAGCAACCGCTGTCGATGCGGGCGATCGAGCCGGGGACACCCGCCCGCCCGTTGTTGGCGTTGTTGGCACCGGGCTGGTCGTCGATGAAGTAGGTGGCGATGCCGCACAGGACGATGGCGTCCATCCACACCACGTATTTCCGGTCGGGACGGTTGTACCCCTGGGCCTTCAGCTCGGTGATGGTGTTGTTGAAGCTGTCGTCGGCCGTGTTGGTGAGACGGACCCGCTCGACGACCAGGTTGCATCCGCTGTCGGTGACGAAGCGGATCCGGCGCGTCCCCCCGCCCTTGGCCGCGCTCTGCTGGAACACCGTGTCCATCTCCGCCGCCCACACCCGGATGGACCCGACGACATTGTCGTAGCGGTCGGGCCGGTCGGCGGGGACGGCGTAGATCGCCTGCACCCGGTTGCCGCTCTCCCCGTCGCCGTAGCAGGCGATGGTCGGCGCGGCGCTGGCGACCGCACCCTGGGGTCCCCCGGCCGGATCGGGAAACAACAGACCCTGGGGATGACCGGCTCCGACCAATGGCTGGGGCACCGTCGGGTCCACCCCGTCCGGGGCCGGATCGGGCCCATGCGTGCACATCACGTTGCCGTCGGCGAGAGGGATCGCCTGCAACCTGCCGCACGCCAACGCCTCGGGAGCGCCGGCAGATGGCGAAGCCGGAGCCGGAGCCGCCGGGAACCCGAAGAGGAAGAAGGCGGCGAGGGCGGCGCCCACGCGTCCCGTGCTCGGCACCCTCCGGCCCATCAAGCCTCCCCAGTGCCTTCTGTTCGCCAGTTCGTGCCAATGAGTAGCCCTGATGCGGCCATCGGGTCAAGTGTTGGCAGGCGAACTCGGCGCCACGAGCCGCCTTTTCGGCGCGCCCGATCAATCAAGGGTCAGTGCACGCCGAGGAGGTCGACGACGAAGACCAGGGTCTCGTTGGGCCCGATGACGCCCCCTGCGCCCCGGCTGCCGTAGCCGAGGGTGGGCGGGATCACCAGGCGGCGCCGGCCGCCGACCCGCATGCCAGCCACACCCTGGTCCCAGCCGGCGATGACCCGTCCGGCGCCCAGCTCGAACTGGAAGGTCCCACCCCGGTCCCAGGAGGCGTCGAACTGCTGGCGGGTGCTCCAGGCGTTGCCGGCGTAGTGGACCTCCACCGTCGACCCGGGCTTGGCCTCCGGCCCCGCCCCCACCTCGACGTCCTCGATGACCAGCTCCGCCGGCGGAGCCTCCCCCGGCGGCACGTACACGTGTGGCTTCTCGGTTCCCATGGCCGGGCACCCTAGTCCCGCCTGGCCCCCCGGCTTGGCGGAGACGGGCTGCGGATGCTTGCATGGGCGGCGCATGGGGGGTGAACGTCCTCCTGGGGTGAAAGGACGGTCGTCATGAAGCGATCGCTACTGGGGCTTCTGGCTTCTCTGGTTCTCGGTGTCGCCGCGGTCCTCACCAATCCCGCGCCTGTCCCCGCCGGCGCCACCGGCGCCACCGGCGCCACCGGCGTGAACGTGGCCCAGGTCCAGCCCGCCGACCACGACGGCCACGGCGACGACAAGGACAAGGACAAGGACAAGAGCGACAAGGGCAAGGGCGACGACGACAAGAAGAAGGGCGACGACGGCGAGGACAAGGACGGCGACCGGCACAAGCACGGTGACGGCGACCGCGACGGCGACGGTGACGGCCGGCGCTGCGTCGGTCTCATCGTGATCTGCCTGGGTTGACGCTGGCGGCGTGGTGTCCGGCCGCCGGAATATTCGCGGCCGGATCTGCGCCGGGTATCCGTAAGCTGGAGGTCGTGGAACGGTTCCTCGATGCGCCGGCCTTCGTGGTGGTGGCCTTCACCCTGGCCTCGGCGCTCCTGCTGGTGGAGGTGGCCCTCCCCACCTTCGGCCTGGCCGGTGTCAGCGGGCTGGGACTGGCGGGCGCCGGGACCTTGGCCCTCGCCCGCCAGGACGAGCCCTGGTGGCCCCTGCTGCTCGTGGCCCTGGCCGTGTGCCTGTGGGCCGTGCAGCTCGCCCGCCGGTCGGCGTCGGCGCCGGCCCAGGCCGCCGCCACCGCCCTCTACACCGCCGGGGGTGCCGGCTACGGCCTGGCCGCCGGTGATGCCGGCGCCGTCGTCGTCGCCCTCGTGGCCGCCGCCGGTCTGACCGCCGGCTTCCCCCCGCTGCTGGCCGCCACCCGCCGGCTCCTGGCCGGGCCGCCCCAGGTGGGCATGGAGGCGCTGGTCGGTCGCCAGGCGCTGGTGGAACGGGCCGAGGGCGCCCGGGGGACTGTCCGGCTCGACGGTTCGCTGTGGACCGCCTTCTCGGTGTCCGGGGACCTCCCCGCCCCGGGAAATTCCGTGCTCGTCGACGGCTACGACGGCATGATGCTGCGGGTCACCGTGCCCGTGCGCCACTGAGCGGGCGGCCCACCAGTCGGAGGAGGCAACCGTGGAAGCGGTCCTGGGCGTGGGAGTGCTGCTGGTCTTCGTCCTCGTCGCCTTCCTGGCCACATCGATCAAGATCGTCCAGGAGTACGAGCGGGGTGTGATCTTCCGCCTCGGACGGTGCGTCGGAGCCAAGGGCCCGGGCCTGTTCTTCGTGATCCCCGTCCTCGACCGGATCGTCAAGGTGAACCTGCAGATCCTGGCCGTGCCCGTGCAGTCCCAGGCCGTCATCACCAGGGACAACGTCACCGCCACGGTCGATGCCGTGTCCTATTTCCAGGTCGTCGATCCCGTGGCGTCGGTGGTCAAGATCCGCGACTGGTACACGTCGAGCCAGCTGGTGGCCCAGACGACGCTCCGCTCCATCGTCGGCCGCCACGAGCTCGACCAACTCCTCTCCGAACGGGACCGCATCGACGCCGAGCTCCAGGTGGCGCTCGACACTCAGACCGAGCCGTGGGGCGTGAAGGTCCACCGGGTCGAGATCCGGGACGTCGGCCTCCCCGAGCAGATGCAGCGGGCCATGGCCCGCCAGGCGGAGGCGGAGCGCGAGCGGCGGGCCAAGATCATCGCCGCCGAAGGTGAGCTCCAGGCTTCGCAGAAGCTCGGCGAGGCGGCGGATGTGATCGCCCGGTCCCCGGGCGCCCTCCAGCTCCGCCAGCTGCAGACCATGGTGGAGATCGCCGCCGAGCGGAACTCGACCATCATCTTCCCCATCCCGATCGAGTTGCTGGAGGCGTTGCGGCCGACAGCCCGGTGACTGGCGCTCCTCGCCACCCCACGGAGACCCGTTTCAGCAGGTCCGCACCACGAGCACGGCGCAGGGGGCGTGGTGGGTGACGTGGTTGGGCACGCTGCCCAGCAGCCGCCGGGCGCCCTGCATCCCCCGGTTGCCCACCACCAGCAGATCGGCCCCCACCGCCTCGGCGGTGTGGCACAAGGCGGTGCCGGGCGCCTCGGGCGTCACGTGGATGTGGACGTCCAGCCCGCCGGCGCTCAGCTCTGTCGCCATCTGCGTCAAGTTGTCCTCGGCGTCCTGACGCAGGGCGTCGATCACGTCGGGAGGGAGGGCGGCGGCGCCCACTTCGGGGACGGCCGCCATGGCCAGCGCCGGGGGCTGGCAGGCCCGGACCAGGTGCAGCTCGGCCGACGCCAGCCGGGCCAGCCCGACGGCCACCCGCACCGCCTCGGCGGCGGTGTCAGAGCCATCGGTCCCCACGACGATGCGCTTGAACACGCCGCCACCGTACGCCCCGGGACGCCCCCCGGCCACTGACCGCGCTACATGCGGGCGGCGTCGTCGGGCGGGTCGCTGGGGACGCCTCCGGCGGCGATGGCGTCCACCGTGGCCTGCGGCAGCTCGAGGTTGGCCACCTCGGCCAGGCGCCAGTTCCCGTCCCGGCGGCGGAGCACGAACCGGGCCGGGGAGTTCGGCAGCCCCTGGCCCTGGCCCCGGATGACGGCGCCGGACCGGTTCACGACCCGCTCCGGGGGCCGGCCCACGACCGCCTCCAGCACCACCTCGTCGGCGTTGGGCCGGCTGGCCACCCGGACCCCCCGCAGCTCGAGTTGGGGGCTGTCCCAGTGCTCGAACCGGACCGAGAGGCCCTTGAGGCTCTTGCTGTCCTCCTCGGCGCACGGACACTCGGCCAGGGCATACTCCGCCACCCGGTTGGGGTCGGGTGATGAGAAGATCTGGTTGCGCAGCGCCAGTAGTTGGGCCAGGACCTGCTCCACCCGGGTGGGGGCGGCGACCGCCACCGTGGTGGCCGTGGATGCCGGGGCCGCCGCCGTGGTGGTGGAGCTGGAGGCGTCCTCGGGCTTATCCCCGCCGCAGGCGAGGCCGACGACCGCCACCGTGACGGCCACGACGGCGGGGGCGAGGTGAGATCGGGGCCGCATCCCCTTGGTGTAGCAGACGCACCGGGCCGCTCCCGGTCACGGGAACCGGCGGCGTTCCTGCCGCCGGACGGCCGGGCTGGCCGGCCATGATGCCCAGCCCCCCGAGGGCCAGCGCTGCTCCCGCCAGGGGCAGGGCCGTGGCGCCGGCGCCCGTGAAGGGCAGGCGGACGGGCGCGGGCCGGGGGTTGGCCGCCGGGGCCGGTGCCGGGGGCTCGGTCACAACCCCGGCGAACACCCGGGGGCGTTCCTCCTCGGACGGTTGCACCGGCGCGTCGGGGAGCGTGTCCGGGGCGGGAGGCAGAACGCCGTCCGGGGGAGCCGTGACCGGCGGCGCCGTGTCGGGCGGGGCGGTGGTGGCGGGTGGCGTCTCCACCGGAGGGGGGCTGGGGGGCGGCACCTCGGGCGGCGGGGTCCGCCGCTGCGCTCCGACGTCGGGCACCACCAACCACGACCCCAGCACCGCACAGCCCATGGCGAGAACCAGCTTCCGAAACATCGCCCCTCCCAGCTCGCGAACCGACTCCGGCCGCGTGGGGGTGGAGGGAGCTGCGTCTGCGGCCACTTACTGAACGTCCGACTTGGGGCGCTATGACGGCTCTGCGGCTATGCCGGCAATTGTCCGGATGCGAAGTAACGCCCGAGGAGCTCCTGGCGCTCGACGCACAGGTCGGGCACCCGCTCGGCCAGCACGCTCCAGGGCTCGTCGAAGCCCTCGTAGGTGGTCACGTAGGGGCCGGTGCAGTACCAGATGAGCAGGTTCATGCCCGGCGCCCACCACGGCGCCCACATCGGCCCCACCGCCGCCACCCGGGCCCCAGGACGCAGACGGGAGACCACGTTGTCCACGGCGGCGGGCAGGCGCAGCACGTCGTGGGTGAAGCAGAACAGGGCGGCGTCGGCGCCGGCGGAGAACTCGGCGTCCTCGGCCGAGCCGAGCACCAGATCGACGTTGTCCCAGCCGGCGGCGTCCACGCGGGCCTGGGCCTGGCGCAACATGTCGATGCTCTGCTCGATGCCCACCACCCGGCCGGCACCCCCGACCGCCTCCACCAGCTGGCCGAAGCACAGCCCCGTCCCGCAACCGACGTCGAGGACGACGTCGCCGGCGGACAGCTCGAGGAGCTCCACGGCCCGGGCCCGGTCCGGGCCGGCCCAGCCGGTGTCCTCGTCGTAGGCGCCGGCGTGCCCGGCGTACAGATCGAGGGCGGTGTCGCGGTCGGGCTCTCCACTCCCGCCACCCTCAGATGCTCCCATCGGCCTCCGTCCCTCGCCCCAGTGGTAACAACCGTTTACGCTGGTCAGAGCAGTGGGAAATCCAACCATCGAGGACAGTGACCGAGAAGCATAAGCCCGTGCCGGATGAGGCGGCAGCGCGGTTGTGGCCGGGGGCGGGGGTGGCTCCGCCGACCACCATCCCGACCACCCGGCTGGCCACCGCCAACCTGCGGCTGGCCGATGGCCAGCGCGTCGGGGTCGCCGTGGGCGGGCGGGGTATCCCCCTGGTGGTGGCGCACGGGTTCTCCTTCGCCGGGATGCTCTACGTGCAGTCCCTCTCCCGCCTGGCCTCCATGGGCTTCAAGGTCATCGCCGTCGACCTGGCCGGGCACGGCGGCTCCGGCAACCTCGACCGGGGTCATCTCCTCGACGAGTACCGGCAGTTCCTGGGCCGGGTGCTCGACGAGCTCGGCGTGGAACGGGCCGTGCTGGCTGGGCATTCGCTGGGCGGACGGCTGGTGGCCGAGCTGGCGGCGGCCGAGCCCGAGAGGTCGGTGGCGCTGCTCCTCATCGGGTCGGCCACGGGCAGGGCGTGGGACGACCTGGCCGCCTTCTCGGGGTGGTCGCCGCCCGTGCTCGGGCTGGTCGGCGCCACGCTGCTGGCGGACACGCTCGGCGCCATGTTCCTCGCCGGCGGCCAGTCGGCCAAGCTCCAGGCCCTCGCCCTGCCCCAGACCCTCGCCAACGTGCTCGCCCCGTGGCGGCTCATGGCCCCCGCCCTGTCCGTGATCCTCTCCCCCGCCAGCGGGCCCACCCTCCGGCGGCTCCGGGCCGCCCGGATGCCCGTCGTGGTCGTGCACGGCAGCCAGGACCCGGTGGTCCCGCTGGCCTCGGCCCGGAACACGGCCGACGTGACCGGCGGCGAACTGGTGGTGGTGCACGGCGCCGGGCACTCGTGGCTGTTGGAAGACCCCGAGACGGTGCGGGCCATCACCGCCGAGCTGCTCGCCGACGGGCTGGGTTCCGCCTGCGTCGACGCCATCGTGGCCGCCGGCCTGTCCCCGGACACCGTGAGCCTGGCCGAGGTGGAACGCGCCTTCTACGCCCCGGGAGCCCTCGTGCACCGGCTGACACCACGCCCGGGGATCCAGGAGCGGCTCCCCGCCGAGCTGCCCCGGTTCACCTGGACGCGCGTTCCCGCCCCGACGCGCCAGGACCGGGGGGTGGCGTGAGGCCCCAGAGGCCGCACAGGGCCCGGACCTGGTCGGCGACGGTCTTCGCCTCCCGGTCGCCCAGGACGAGCTGGTAGTGGTTGGTGTCGGGAACCAGCACGTCCACCAGATGGGGCAGGGCCGCCTTGGCTTCCGCCACCGCCGCCTCCGGCAGCAGCGGGTTGGGCTCGTCCAGGAGGCCCCGGGGGGCCCGGATGACCACGGTGGGGCCGCCCAGGGCCATGAAGGCGCGGCGCACGGCGGCGACGTCGAGGAGGTCGGCCCCGTCGGCTCGGACCGCCGCCTCCGAGACCTTGGAGCGGTACTTCCCGGGCTCACCGGTCAGGTCGTAGTCGACGTAGTCCTCGGCGTCGTCGTGCCACATCCCCGGGCCGGCAAAGGCGGGATGGGCCTGAAAGAACTCCCGGTAGGCGCCCGGCGTGGGGAAGGTCATGCGCAGCCGGGCCAGGGCCGGGCCGAGCACCATCTCGAGGACCCGCTCGGGGTCCAGGTCGGGAGGGACGGCCAGAACCAGGCCCCCGTCGACGAGGGCGACGCCCGCCGTGCGGGCGGGATGGGCGGCGGCCAGGCGGGCGACCACGTAGGCCCCCATGGAGTGCCCGGCGAGCACCACCGACGTGGCGGCCACGTGGTCGAGGACGGCCACCAGGTCGTCGACGTGGGCCGACAGGCCGTAGGGCCCGGGCAGGGCGCTGGCTCCCCGGCCTCTGAGATCAGGGGCGAGGAAGGTGACGTCGCCGCCCAGGTGGCGGGCCACCGGGGTCCAGGCTCGGTGCGAGCCGGTGATGCCGTGCACGGCGAGGACGACGGGAGCGTTGCTGGTGGCGCCCGCCAATCCGACGGCGAGGGTGCCGCCATTGACGGGGACGTCAAGGACGGTGTGGAAGGGCTGGTCCATGCCGGACCAGCCTAACGACGGGAGGAACTACGCCCGACGCTCGATGACGGAGCGGCGCACCGCGGCCGACCGGGCCGGGGTGGACAGCTCCAGGTTCTCGACGGCGAGATCGGCGAGGACCTCGGCGCCCAGCTCGGTGCGCAGGGTCTCGTCCCGCAGGGTCTGGAGGAAGGTGGTTCGCATACCGCTGATGTCGGCAAAACCCGACGGTGACTTGAGCGGGGCTTAACGTTCTCCAGGGACTTCCAGGCCGAGGCGGCGGGCGAAGGCCCGAAAGGCCCGCCCCCGGTGGGAGAGGGCATGTTTCTCCCCCGCTGCCATCTCGGCGAAGCTGCGCCCGTCCCCTTCGGCGGGAAGGAAGATCGGGTCGTAGCCGAACCCGCCATCGCCCCGGGCCGAGGTGGCGATGCGGCCCTCCACCGCACCTGAGGCGGTCACCTCGGAGCCGTCGGGATAGCGGGCCACGACGACGGTCTCGAACCGGGCCGTCCGCTGGTCTTCGGGGACACCGTCCAGGGCGACCAGGAGCTTGGCCACGTTGTCGGCGTAGGTGGCGTCGGGGCCGGCGTAGCGGGAGGACCACACGCCGGGGGCCCCCCCGAGGGCGTCGACAGCCAGGCCGGTGTCGTCGGCCACCGCCGGCAGGCCGGTGGCCTCGACCAGGGCGACGGCCTTGAGGCGGGCGTTGGCGAGGAGGGTGGCGCCCGTCTCCTCCACGTCGGGGACCTCGGGAGGCCGGGGCACGAGGTCGATACCGACGGGGGCGAGGATGGCGGTGATCTCCGCCACCTTGTCGGGGTTGGCGCTGGCCAGGACGAACTTGGTCACGACCTGGGCCGGGGCGGCGGCGGCTCGGCCAGGACGGCGGACTGGGCCTCGAGGATGCCGGCGATGCCGTGCTCGGCCAGGGACAGCAGGTCGTCGAGCTCGGCCTTGGAGAAGGCGGCGCCCTCGGCGGTGCCCTGGACCTCGACGAAGCGCCCGCCGGCGGTCATGACCACGTTCATGTCCACCTCGGCCCGGACGTCCTCCACGTAGGCCAGGTCGAGGAGGGCGATGGCATCCACGATCCCCACGGAGACCGCCGCCACCGCCTCCTTCAGGGGATGGGCGGGAATGCGCTTGGCCACCAGCAGCCGGGAGCAGGCGTCGTGGAGGGCCACGTAGGCCCCGGAGATGGCGGCGGTGCGGGTGCCGCCGTCGGCCTGGAGGACGTCGCAGTCCACCGTGATCTGGGCCTCACCCAGCAGCGGCAGTTCGGTGACGGCCCGCAGCGAACGGCCGATGAGGCGCTGGATCTCCTGGGTGCGCCCCGACAGCTTGCCCCGGGCCGCTTCCCGGTCGGTCCGCTCACTGGTGGACCCGGGCAGCATCGAGTACTCGGCCGTGACCCACCCCTTGCCCTTGCCCCGCAGCCAGGGCGGCACCCGCTCCTCGGCCGAGGCGGTGCACAGCACTTTGGTGCGGCCCATCTCCACCAGGACGGACCCGGCGGCGAAGACCGTGTAGTCACGGTGGAAGGTGAGCGGTCGCAGATCCTCGGGACTCCGCCCGTCGGTACGGCCCGGGGTCACGGGTGTCGCTTGATTCACAGCCATGGCTCTCAGATCCTCAGTCGCTGGTGGGGGGCGGCCAGGATCACGTCCTCGCCGAAAGCCTCCGAGCCTTCCACGGCCGAGGCGGCGGGGTCGAGACCGGGCCAGATGTGGGTCAGCACCAGGCGGCGGGCCCCCGCCGCCCGGGCCGCCGCCCCCGCCTGGCGGGCCGTGAGATGCCAGGTCCGGCTTTCGCCGTCGTGCTGGAAGGTGGCCTCGGAGAGCACCAGGTCGGCCCGGGGGGCGAAGGCGTCCACCGACCACCCGGGGCCGGTGTCGGCGGTGTAGACCAGCCGGCGCCCGTCGGCCGTGACCTCCACGGCCAGGGTGGGCGGGGGATGGTCGGTGCGGGAGAACCTCAGGCCCACCTCGCCCATGGTGACGGCATCGCCGTCGGCCAGGCCCGTCCAGGCGAAGGTGCCGCCCCAGTCGCCACCCACGAGCGTGCCCAGGTGCTGCTCCAGGCCTTCGGGGCCGTAGACGGGCAGCCCCCGGCGCTCGAGGCCGTAGGCCAGCATCACGTGCAGGCTGTAGAGGTCGACGCAGTGGTCGGGGTGCTGGTGGGTGATGACCACGGCGGAGAGGTCCTCCACCGCCAGGTGGCGCTGGAGGTTGGCGAAGCTGCCGTTGCCGCAGTCGAGCCAGATTGCCGCCCCCCCGGCCCGCACCAGGTATCCGCTGCACGCGCCACACGCCGGCCCGGCGTAGGACCCGCAGGCCCCCAGCACGGTCAGCTCCAACTCCACGCCTCCACGGACACGACCTCGGGGCCGAGGAAGCGGGCGCCGAGGCGGGCGAAGGTGGTGGGATCGCCGCTGGTGATGAACGTGCGGCGCGGGGGTTCGCCGCCGGGGAGGCGGCGGGCGCCGATGGCATCGAGGACGATCCGGACCTCGAAGGCGGTCTCCTCCCCCGAGGAGACGAGGACCACGTCGCGGCCCATCACCTCGGAGATGGTGCGGGCCAGCAACGGGTAATGCGTACACCCCAGGACCAGGGTGTCGACTTCCGCCGCCCGCACGGGGGCCAGCAGCCGTTCGGCCAGGACGTAGACCTGGTCGGAGTCGACGTCGCCGGCCTCGACGAACTCCACGAACCCGGGGCAGGCGGCGCACGTCAGCACCAGCCCGGGAGAGATGGACACCGCCGCGCGCTGGTAGGAGCCCGAGGCGATGGTGCCCACCGTCCCGATCACCCCCACCCGCCCGGTGCGGGTGGCCCGGGCCGCCGCCCGCAGGCCCGGCTCGATGACCCCGGAGAGGGGGACGTCGTAGGTGGCCCGCAGCTCGGGCAGGGCGGCGGCCGCCGCCGAGTTGCACCCCACCACCACCAGCTTGACGTCCTGGCCCACGAGCAGGCTGGTGATCTCGTGGGCGTACTTCACGAGCTCGTCCCGGGGCTTGGGGCCGTACGGGAACCGGCCCGTGTCGCCGAAGTAGATCAGGTGCTCGTCGGGGAGCAGGTCGAGCAGGGCCCGGACCACGGTGAGGCCGCCCAGGCCGCTGTCGAAGACACCGATCGCCCGCCCATCCACGAATCCCTCTGTTTAGCCGGTGCTGCCGGAGCCCGCCGCCCGTCGCAGACGGTCGGCCACCGCCGTGCCCACGCCCGTCTCGGGGGGCGGGACGGCCAGTAGCACCTCCACACCCCGGCGGTCGGCCTCCCGGAGCCGCTGGTAGAGGCACTTGGCGTAGGCCACCGCCCCGCCCGTGGGCGGCAGGGCCTCGATGCCGGCGGGCAGCCCGACGAGGCGGCCGGGGGCCAGGATCCCGACCCGGACTCCGAGGGCCACCAATTCCTGCGCCCGGGTGGCGACGGCGTCGGGCGCCAGGACCTCGACGCGGGCACTGGGCGCGTAGTGGGAGGCCAGCATCCCCGGGGCGCGCACCAACGGATCGGCCGTCATCCCGATCTTGTACCCCAGAACCCCGGATAATGATTCCACCGGCACCCCTCCGGGCCGCAGGAGCCTGGGCTCGACCCCCGAGCAGTCGACGATGGTCGACTCGACACCCACCGGGCAGGGCCCCCCGTCGAGGATCAAGTCCACGGCGGCGCCCAGGTCAGCCCGGACGTGATCGGCCCGGGTGGGACTCACCCGGCCGAAGCGGTTGGCCGAGGGCGCCGCCACCCCGCCGCCGAAGGCGGCGAGCAGCTCCAGGGCCACGGGCTGGGCCGGCACCCGCAGGCCGACGGTGTTCAGGCCTCCGGTGACGGCGTCGGGCACCAGGTCGGAGCGGGGCAGCACCAGCGTGAGCGGACCGGGCCAGAAGGCGTCGGCCAGGGCGGCGGCGAAGTCGGGCACCTCGGCGGCCCATTCCTTGGCCGCCGCCGGCTCGGCCAGGTGCACGATGACGGGGTGGGACCGGGGTCGCCCCTTGGCCACGAAGATGCGCTCCACGGCTTCGGGGTTGGCGGCGTCCGCCCCCAGCCCGTAGACGGTCTCCGTGGGAAAGGCCACCAGCCCGCCCCGGCGCAGGACGTCGACGGCCACGGAGATCTCGGCTTCCGGGAGCATCAGAGAATTCTAGAAGTAGATGAGATGGCGGGCCCGTTCGACGACGACGTCGAGATCCTCGGTCCACGCTCCGGTGGAGAGGTACTTCCAGCCGCCGTCGGGCAGCATGACCACCACGGTGCCGGATTCCATGGACTCGATCGTCTTGAGCGCCCCGGAGAGCACCGCCCCCGATGACAGGCCGGCGAAGATGCCGCACTCCTCGGCCAGGCGCCGGGCCCCGATGATCGACTCCCGGGCCCGGACGATGAGGCGCCGGTCGAGCACGTCGGGGTCGAAGATGGGCGGGATGTAGCCCTCGTCCATGGAGCGCAGCCCCTGGAACAGCTCCCCCGCCGGCGGCTCGACGGCCACGATCTTCACCGCCGGGTTCCGCTCCTTCAGGTAGCGGCCCACGCCCATGAGCGTGCCGGTGGTGCCGAGCCCGGCCACAAAGACGTCGACCTCCGGACAGTCGGCCCAGATCTCGGGCCCCGTGCCCCGGTAGTGGGCGTCGGGGTTGGCGGGGTTGCCGTACTGGTAGAGGAGGACAACGCCGCCCTCCTTGTCCAGCTCCTGGGACAGGCGGATGGCGCCGTTGGAGCCCTCCTCGGCGGGCGAGGAGATCACCTCGGCGCCGAAGATCTCGAGCAGCTGGCGCCGCTCGGGGGAGACGTTCTCGGGCAGGACGACCTTGAGGCGGTAGCCCTTCACCCGGCACACCAGGGCCAGCCCGATGCCGGTGTTGCCCGACGAGGGCTCGAGCACGGTGTCCCCGGGCCGGAGCTTCCCGGTCCGTTCCGCGTCCTCCACCATGGCCAGGGCGATGCGGTCCTTCACCGACCCGCCCGGGTTCTGGCCCTCCAGCTTGGCGAAGAGGCGCACCCCCGGGTGGGGCGAGAGCTGGTTGATCGCCACCAGGGGCGTGCCGCCGATGAGGTCGAGGATGCTGTCGACGCGCATGGCGACAGTTACCCGACCGGTCGGCTACCCGCCGGCAACGGCGGGAATGATGGAGACCACGTCGCTCTCGTTGAGGGGGGTGGCCAGGCGATCCAGGTACCGGATGTCGTCGTCGTTGCGATAGACGTTGACGAAGCGGTGCAGGTCGCCAGCCGGGTTGATCAGGTGGTCCTTGAGAGACGGGTACTGCTGCACGAGGCCGTCGAAGATCTCGCCCACCGTGGTGCCGGTCGCCTTCACCGAGGCAACTCCGCCCACATGGGGACGCAGGATTGTCGGCATTCGCACTTCCACAGTCATCTCAGGTACCTCCGGGCGCAAGGCCAGCCACGTAATTCTGACACAGATGGTCATCTTTCGAGAACGGTGGCGACCTCGAAGATGTTCCCGTCCTGGATCCGAAATGCCCGCACGACCGGATCCCCGTCCTTCAGGCTGACGATGACGTACAGCCAGGAGGGGTCGGCGGCCTGGCGCACATCGGTGGGTGAGGGCCAGGCCTCGGTGTGGGTGTGGGAGTGGTACACCCCCACGATCTCGAGCCCGCGGGCCTCGGCGTCGCGCATGGCCGCCAGCAGGTCCCGGGGCGCCACCGTGTAGGTGCGGGCGGAGGCGTCGGCGTTGCGACAGGGGTAGACGGCCTCCACCCGGCCCTCGGGGATGGTGGTGCCCGCCCGGAGCCGCCCGGCCAGCATCCCGCACGCCTCGTCCGGGACGCCGTCGTAGCAGTGACCCACGATGGTGAGGTAGTCGGCCTCGGAGAGGCGCAGCGTCGGCTCGGCGAACATTCTCCCGGCCCGGTCAGTCCGCCCGCGCCTGGTTTATGGCGCGCCACACCTTCTCGGGCGACGCCGGCATGTCGATGTGGCGCACCCCGAGATGGACGAGCGCGTCGACGACCGCGCTCTGCACGGCCGGGGTGGAGCCGATCGTCCCCGACTCGCCGACTCCCTTGACCCCCAAGGGGTTGAGCGGGGTGGGGGTTTCCGTGTGGGCCGTCTCGTAGCTGGGGAGATCGGCCGCCGACGGGAAGAGGTAGTCGGCCAGTGTGGTGGTGAGGGGCATCCCGTCGGCGTCGTGGACGACCTCCTCGAACAACGCCTGGGCGATGCCCTGGGCCAGGCCGCCATGGACCTGGCCGGTGACGAGGATGGGGTTGAGGATCCGGCCGCAGTCGTCGACCGCCACGATCCGCCGCAGGGCCACGGAGCCGGTTTCGGTGTCCACGTCGACCACGGCCACGTGGGCCCCGAAGGGGAAGGTGTTGGCCTGCTGGCGCCACTTCTCGGCCGCCGCCAGGGGCTCGTCGGCGGCCGAGGCCAGCTCGGCCCAGGAGAGGGCCTGGGCCGGGGACCCGGCCACGCCCACCCGCCCGTCGTCGGTGAGGACGATGTCGGCCGGGGCCGCCTCCAGCAGCTCGGCCGCCCGGGCCTTGGCCCGCTCCAGCACCACCTCGGCCGAGCGCAGGATCGAGCTGCCCCCGTACTGGAGGGAGCGGGACCCGAAGGTCCCCACGCTCTCGGGCACGGCGGCGGTGTCGGAGTGGACGACCCTGACCACCTCCATGGGCACGCCCAGGGTGGCGGAGACGATCTGGGCGAAGGCCGTTTCGTGGCCCTGCCCGTTGGGGACCGTGCCGGTGACGGCGGTGACGCTGCCGTCGCGCTCCACCTGGACCGAGGCGTACTCGGGGATGGGGACGGACCCGGTGACCTCCACGTAGACGCTGACGCCGATGCCCATGGCCACGGGGTCGCCGGCCGCCCGTCGCTTGGCCTGCTCGGCTCGCAGCTCCTCGTATCCGGCCAGGCCCAGGACCATGTCGAGGGCGGCTTCGTAGTCGCCGGAGTCATAGGTGGAACCGGTGGCCGTGGTGTGGGGGAAGGCGTCCGGGGGGATCAGGTTGCGGCGGCGAACCTCGATGGGATCCAGGCCCAGCTCCAGAGCCAGCAGGTCCATGGCCCGCTCCACCAGGGCGGTGGCCTCGGGGCGGCCCGCCCCCCGGTAGGGCGCCATGGGCGTCTTGTTGGTGGTGAAGGTGGTGGCCTTGAAGTCCACTTTGGGGATTCGGTAGACGCCGGCCACCATGTTGTGGGTGAACATGGGCATGATGGCGCCGACGCCCGGATAGGCGCCGCAGTCGCCGGTGATCTCCACCCGCAGGCCCACCAGGGTGCCGTCCGACCGGGCGCCGATCTCGACGTCCTGGATCTGGCCCCGGCCGTGGGTCATGCACATCAGCGACTCCGACCGGGTCTCGACCCAGCGCACGGTCCGGCCCAGGCGCCGGGCCAGGGCGCCGAGCACGACGTGCTCGGGAATCAGGCCGATCTTGGCGCCGAAGCCCCCTCCCACCGCCGGACACACAATCCGCACCCGGTCCAGGTCGAGGCCGACCAGCTTGGCCATCGGCTCCCGCATGGACGCGGGATTCTGGTTGGAGCACCACAGGGTGAGCCCCGGAACCCCGTCGTCGTCCTCGGGAACGGCAGCGGCCCCGTGCACCTCGAGGGGGACGGGCGCCACCCGCTGATTGAGGAACCGGCCGCCGACCACGATGTCGGCGCCATCGAAGATGTCGGGCTGGCGCCCGTAGTCGAAGACCACCGCCGCGTTGGTGCCGTGGTCGGGGAAGAGCACGGGGCTGTCGTCGGCGCCCGCCCGGGCGGGGTCGACCACTGCGGGGAGGGGGTCGTAGTCCACGACGACCTCCCCGGCGGCGTCCATCGCCGCGCTGCGCGTCCCCGCCACCACCACGGCGACGGCCTCGCCCACGAACCGCACGGTGTCCCGGGCCAGCGGAGGACGGGCCATGGCCTCGGGGAGCATGGGCATGGGCACGATGGGGTCGAGGTCGAGATCGGCGCCCGTGAACACCCCGGCCACACCGGGCATGGCCGCCGCCTCCGAGGTGTCGATGCCCACCAGGCGGGCGTGGGCGGCGGTGGACCGTACGAACACGGCGTGAAGGGCGTCAGGAAGGTCGAGGTCGTCGACGTAGCGGTCCTCGCCCCGCAGGATCCGGGGGTCCTCGGTGCGGAAGACGGGATGGCCGAGGATGGAGCCCGGGGACATAGCCGGCGAGACTAGTGGTGCCGGTAGGTTGAGGTTCATGCCGAAGAAGGGCGGGGAGCGAGTCGCCATCAGCAACCGCCGGGCCCGCCACGAGTACTACATCCTCGACAGCTGGGAGGCGGGGATCATGCTGGTGGGCTCGGAGGTGAAGTCCATCCGTGACGGGCGGGCCAACCTGGCCGACGCCTACGCCCGCATCGAGAGCGGCGAGGTATGGCTGCACGGCATGCACGTCTCGCCCTACCCCTTCGCCCGGCAGCAGCATGACCCCACCCGCCGGCGCAAGCTGCTCCTCCACCGGGGCGAGATCGACCGCCTCCTGGGCAAGCTGAACGAGTCCGGCCTGACGCTCGTCCCCCTCAAGGTCTACTTCAAGGATGGGCTGGCCAAGGTTGAGCTGGGCCTGGCCCGGGGCAAGCGCCACTGGGACAAGCGCCAGGCCCTGGCCGAGCGCGATGCCAAGCGGGAGGCGGAGCGGGCCCTCAAGGGCCGCTCCCGGGATTCCGACTAGCCGGTAGACTCTTCCCTGATCCACCACAAGGGGGTGCTTGGTTTCGATTCTGAGCATCGAGGCAGGTGAAGCGAGCCGAGGGACCCCGGGGTCCTCGTAAAAAATCCGGGAAAACAAATAAACGCGAACGATGAACTCGTTCCTCTCGCT
>JBIOYN010000110.1:0-9735 GCA_044870155.1 Acidimicrobiia bacterium
TCGTCCTGTCGTGGGATGTCACCGCCGGACTGGTCGGCGCCGGCACGGACGGAACGCTGCACCGCTCTGCTGATGGCGGGGTCAGCTGGCAGGCCTCAGGTCGGCTCCCGGGGGAACCGCAGGCGCTCCTGGCCACAGGAGACGCCTTCTATGTCGCCGCCGCCGACCGGGAAGGCACCACCGGGATCTACCGGTCGACCGACGGCGGCCGGACCTGGGAGCTGTACTACCGGGATCGCGGGCGATGAGTCGATGACGTCGCCCCTGCTGTTGCCTCCCCTCGCGGTGCTCGCTGGCGCCATTTCCTTTAGTTCGCCGTGCTGCCTGCCGCTCATTCCCGGGTATCTCTCCTATATCTCCGGACTTCCCGTTTCGGGACTCGGCGCCCGGGAGGCGCGCGCCGTGACGCTGCGGGCGGCACTCCTGTTCGTGGCCGGCTTCACCGTGGTCTTCACCGTCCTCGGGGTGTCGTTCACCCTCGTGGGGTCGGCGTTGCTCCGCAACGTCCCGGTCATCGTCCGGGTGGCGGGTGTGGGGATCATCCTGATGGGCCTCGCCATGATGGGGCTGCTCCGCCTGCCGTTCATGCAGCAGGAGCGCCGCTTCGACCTGGCTCGGATCCCGGCCGGGCCGAAAGGCGCCTTCCTCCTCGGCACGGCCTTCGCCTTCGGATGGGCGCCCTGCATCGGGCCGGTGCTGGCCACCATCCTGACTGCCGCCGCCGTCACCCAGACCGTGGCGTGGGGAGCCGTCCTCCTCGCGTTCTACTCCGTCGGTCTCGGTCTGCCCTTCATCGCGCTCGCCTTGGGCTTCTCCCGGGCCCGGGGATCGCTTGCCTGGCTGCGCCGCCACGGCCGAAAGATCGAGGTGCTGGGAGGGGCCATGCTCGTCGGCGTGGGCCTGTTGTTCGTGTCCGGGGCGTGGCGGTCGTTCTTCCTGCCGCTCCAACGCAGTTTCGCCAAACTGGGCTGGCCCCCGATCTGATGGCCGCCGCTATGGAAAGGGCCCTGCGATGACCGCTTTGCCCGTGGCCACCGAT
Source organism: Acidimicrobiia bacterium (assembly GCA_044870155.1). Taxonomy (GTDB): domain Bacteria; phylum Actinomycetota; class Acidimicrobiia; order IMCC26256; family BP-133; genus CAWBJP01. The sequence goes on from JBIOYN010000110.1 coordinate 1,040, forward strand.
GCTCTGGAGCCCCGCAGACGTCGGCGGTGGCTGCTCGTCGCCGGTGTCGTGGTGGTGCTCGTGGTCGGTGTGGCCGTGCTGGCACCGAAAAACGCAGCAGAGAAAACGCCCGCCGGCGAGAAGGCGCCGGACTTCACCCTTGAGCGCCTCGACGATCCCGATGAGACGGTCTCGCTGGCCGCCCTGGCCGGGCGGCCGGTGGTGCTCAACTTCTGGGCCTCGTGGTGCGTGCCGTGCCGCAAGGAGCTGCCCGCCTTCTCGGCCGTTGCCCAGCGCCTCGACTCCCGGGTGGCCTTCCTCGGCGTCAACCACCTGGACGCACGACGAGGCGGCCTCGACCTCCAGAAAGAAATGGGCCTGCCCTATCCATCCGGCTACGACCGCGACGGCGAGGTCCATTCTGCCTATGGGTTCGTCGGCATGCCCGCCACGGTGTTCATCTCACCCGATGGGCGAATTCTTGAGCGCCATACGGGGGAACTGTCCGAGGCCGAGCTCGAGCAGACCATCCAGGAGCGCCTCGGCGTCACCGCCAGCCCACCCTGACCGACGGCTTTTACCAAGGCGGCCACACCGGCGTCACAGACCGAGTCCTATGTCGAGGCCGGTGTCGCTTGTCGGGAGAGGCGGTGGTGCGATCTCGGCGAGGCGATCCGCCCATGCCGGCATTTCACCAGCAATGCCGCCCACGGGAGCGCGGCCAAGGCGGAAGGACAAGCCGCTGGTACGGGAACGAGCGCGTGCCCCACCCTCCGCGTCTTCGGGCAAGAAGATGGTCCTCAGGTCGACGTGGCCCAGGTCGGCCAGCTCCGCTTCGACACCGGACAGTCGTCGGTGGCGCCAGTCGTGCTCGGCGTGCCACGCGTCGCCCTGGGCCACGGCGTCGAGGAGACGGTCGAGGTGCTGTTCGCAGCCTTGCACTTTGCCGGCGGCGCGGGCAACGTCGCCTTGGAAGCGTTCGATGTCTTGGAGCGTGGAGTTCCTCTCGTGGCGGCCATGACGGCGCACCAGCGAGAGAGGGCCAATGCCGGCCAGCCTTTCGTGGGCGGTGTCCAGCCGGTACTGGGCCCAATAGCGCTCCTTCTCGGCGGAGTGGAGCGCCCCCTCGGCTCGCTGCAGTTCACGGCGGCGATCCGGTGGAGAGCCAGCGAGGACCGCCCGATGCTCATCCCGCTCCTCGAGGAGACGCCGGATCCGTTCGGGGTTGTCGTGGGCGGCGAAGCCGGTGTCGGGGACACGGAGGAGGGCGTCGAGGACTTCGCGGTCCGGAGGGCGCTGGTCGGCGAGAACGCCGCCGTGGTCGATTTCCGGGACGCGGGTGACGTTCCAGGTGTGGGTGGCGTGTTGGGAGCGACTCTGGCCGACGTAGCCGGTGAAGCGTTCCAACGCCGCCGTGCCGAGCAGGTGCACCTGGGCCCAGGTCCCGCCCTGGATCCCGTCGACCGTTCGGGCCCAGGCGTGGGAGAGGTTGGGGCTGCCGTCGCTGCGGTGCCCTTCGACGAAGGCCCGGGGAAGGACGACGTCACGTCCGCGATCGTCTGCGGCCTGCAGGCCGGAGTCGTTGACGGCGGTGACGGTGACGACACTGCCGTTGTGGAGCCGTTGCCCCCCGGTGCGCAATGGGCCGTGGACGAGGACGCGGTCGCCGGCCGCGTAGCTGCGTTGGCCGTGTCCCCAGGCGGGGCCGGCCAGCTCAGGGCCCATGATGTGGCCGCTGGTCTGGAGGCGAGCGCGGAGGCGGTCGGCGAGGTCTTCGCTGACGCCGCTCGATGCGGCAGTTGGTGAGCGTGGGGCAACTACCGCGAGCGTCGGCGGTTCCGCTTCCGGACGGGCCTCCGTGCTCTTCGATCCCGTGGACGGGCTCCGTAGCATCGGGCCATCGTGGATGGGCACCTCATGTCACCCTGGGCTCCTCGCCTATCCTGGGCCCATGGTCACTGAACCAATCGACGTGCCGGACGACTTCGAGACAGTCGTGGCTCAGGCGCGTCGGGCGGCCGAGCTGGCCGGGGAACTCGGGCCTCGAGCAGCTGGCCCGTACGTCTCGCCGCTTGCTCCCGACGAGCGAGACGCCATCCTCGGCGTCCTCCGCGACGGCTCGTACGGCCGGGCAGTCGCCGCCCTCACGGCCGACGACCCGGATCTCCCCACCCAGTAGCCCTGCTTCATGGTCGTCGTCGACGACGCCTTGCTCCTCACCCTGCTGGCAGGTGAGGCGCCGGCGCGTTTGGACGACGAGATCCGACGGGACGAGCTGTTCACTACCGCAAGCTGGTACTACCGACTATCACCCGCCGCTCATGACCGAACCTGAACCGGGGCGCTGTCGACGGTCGTGGCGACGATCGCGCCCGAGCGCAGGCGCGCCTTCTTCGCAGCGTTGGACGAGTTGCCGCCACAGGTCGGCATGCTGAGCCTCCGACACGTCGTCCGATCATGACGCAGCTTCCCGTCGACCGATCCCTGAACTTCCTGACCGCCGAAGCGGTGGCCATCGCCCGGATGCTGCGTGGCCGCATCGAGGTGACGGTTGACTCGCCCCCGCTGCGCGATGCCTGCCGGCAGGTGGGAGTCACCCTCGAGGTCGTGGGACCTTAGCGATGAGCGGTGCTGAGGAACTCGAGGAGCTGCGCCGGCAGCTCGCCGAGGCGCACGCCGAGAACGCCCGGCTACGTGGGTTGCTTGGACTGGACAACGTGGCTAGGGCCGCACCGCTGGAGGCTTGGACGCCGGAGCTCTTCCCCAACGGCGAGGCCGTCCGCTCTGAGATCGACGGCCACTCGACGTCCGAGGAGAAGGTGGCCCTGTTCCGGGCCCTGTTCGCCGGACGCACCGACGTCTACGCCGTGCGTTGGGAGAATGCCCGGACCTGGAAAGCCGGCTGGTCCCCGGCAGTAGCCGGGGGCTGGAGGGGCGGCAAGAAGGCAGCTGGCGAGCACCTGCACCTGACCGACGCGACGATCTGTCGCTATCGCCGTGGCCGAGGCGACGGGTTGGTGGGACCCGCACCCGATCTTCATCAATGCGGCGGCCACCGTGACCTACACCAGCAACTGGCTGCAGCTTCACTTCTCCAGCGTTCCCGTCGTGTTCGGCCACACCTGGTCGCTGGCGGTCGGGGAGCAGTACTACCTGACGTGGCCTCTCGTCCTTCTCGGCCTCGGCCTCCTGCCCGACCGACGCCGGTGGCCGGTCGGAGTCGCCCTGCTGGGGGTGGCGTTGTTGTGGCGGGGGCTGGGTGATTCTGGATGATCCGACTCTCCGTCGCATCCGCAACGGCACCGACATGCGCGCCCTCGGCCTCCTGGCCGGGGGTGTGCTGGCGGTGACGCTGGAGCATCGCCGGCACGGAGTCGAACGATTCCTGCGAGCGCCAGCAACCGCCCTCTTGGCTGCCGGCACGCTGGTGCTCTCGTGGTTCGCGGTCGACGAGTACACGGGACGCATGTTCATGACTCCTCGCCCTGACCGACGGGCTCGGCGGGCGCTCTCCCGTCGGCCGCCTCCTCAGACGCCGGTCCCTGGTCTGGCTCGGCGCCGTCTCCTACAGCCTGTACCTGTGGCACCCGCTGGCCATCGCCGCCATCCGCCAGACCGACGTCGCCCTGGGCGTCCGCCCGATCCGGATGGCCCTGATGCTCGCCGTTTCACTCGTCCTCGCCGTGACCAGCCATCACACCGTCGAGCGCCGGTTCCGGGCCGGTCCTCGTCGCCAGCGCCGCGGGTCGGCTCCCCGTGGGAGCACCAGCGCATGGACGGCTCCGACATCGCCGACGTCGTCGGCACCGTGCTGGAGAGCGATCCGCCCACCCGGCTGGTGTCCACCTGGGCCGAACCCGGTGCGGAGCCGCCCGGCGGCCCGTCCCGGGTGACGTTCGACATCGAGCCGTGGGGCGACATCGTCCGACTCACGGTCACGCACGAGAATCTCGCCACCCAGTCCGATCTCGACGCCGTCTCCACCGGTTGGCCGGCGGTGCTCTCGAACCTCAAGTCCCTGATCGAGACCGGCCACACCCTCCCTCAGGCCCCCTGGGAGATGTCACGCCATTGACCCCGGCCGGGGCTCGTGGTGGGCGGCTCGCAGATACGTGAGCACGGCGCTCACCCGCCGGTGGACGGCGGCCTCGGGCACCAGGTCGAGCTTGGCGAAGATGGTGTTGATGTATTTCTCGACGGCGGACTCGGACAGGTGCAGGGATTCCGCCAGCGCCACGTTCGTCTTGCCCTCGGCCATGGCCGAGAGGACCTCGAGCTCCCGGGGGGTGAGGCGGCCGATGGGCGAGGTCTCGGCCCGGCGGTTCGCCCCCACCAGGGCCTCAACCACCTCCGGATCGATCACCGACCGGCCGGCGACGACCTCGCGCAGGGCCCGGAGCAGCGATTCGTAGTCGCCGATCCGGTCCTTGAGGAGGTAGGCGAGGCCGGCGGCACCGTCCTTGAGGAGCCGGGTGGCGTAGGAGGGATCGCGGTACTGGGAGAGGATCACGACCCCGAGATGGGGGTGGGCGGCCCGCAGGGCGTGGGCGGCGTCGATCCCTTCCGTGCCATGGCCCGGCGGCATGCGGATGTCGGTGATCACGGCGTCGGGGGCGAGGCGCTCCACGGCGGCGAGCAGCTCCGGCGCCGAGCCCACGGCCGCCAGCACCTCGATCTCGCCGGTCATCTCCAGAAGCCGGGCGGTGCCCTCCCGGACCAGGTAGTTGTCTTCAGCGATGACAACCCGGAGACGAGGGTCAGCCGGCATCGTGCTGAGCGCCGGCAGGAAGGACGGCGGTCACCACCGCTCCCGACCCCGGGGACGATCGGACACTCAGGCGGCCGCCCAGGGCCGCCACCCGATCAGCGAGGCGGGTCAACCCGTCACCCCGGGGCTGCCCGGGGTCGAAGCCGCACCCGTCGTCACCCACCTCGACGATCAGTGTCCCGTTCTGCCGGCTGATCCCCACCGTGGCCCGGGTGGCACCGGCGTGCTTGAGCACATTGGCCAGCGCCTCGGAGACAACGAAGAAGGCGGCGCCCTCGATGGGGTTGGGGAAGCGGCTGGCCCGTGTCGCCGGCTCCGCGATCACAGAGACCTGCAGCGGCAGGCGCGCGGTCCGATCCTCGATGGCGGCCACCAGGCCCTGGTCGCCGAGCACCGACGGATGAATGCCCTGGGCCAGCTCCCGGATGCCCCGCAACGCCGACTGGGCGTCGCGCTGCAGCTCCTCCAGGGTGGCCAGCGCCGCCTCCTGATCCCTCCCCGCCAGCTCCCGGGCGATGCGCAGCTTGGCAATCATGGCCACCAGCTCCTGCTGGGCGCCGTCGTGGATGTCGCGCTCGACCCGGCGCCGCTCCGCTTCCTGGGCGCTGACGATCCGCGCCCGGGAGGCGGCCAGCTCGGCGGCCAGGGCCGCCTCGTAAGCCAGGAGATCGAGGAGCGCCTGGCGCTCGGAGGCCGGCCGGCGGTCGAGCGCGGGCCCGCATTCGATCGTGCCCATCCGTCGGTCGAGGTGCATGACCGGCACGCTGAGATCCGGCTCGGCGTCGGCGGCCATGGCGCCGGACACCGCCTCGGCCTTCACCGAGTCCCGGCCGTCGGTGAGCTCGAGCGACACGCGGGCCCACTCCAGGGCGAGGCCTCGTTGGACGATCCGCGCCAACGATTGGGCGACGTCGTCGAGGCCCCCGGCGCCGGCTACATCGGCCCCGAGCTCGGAGGCCAGCTCGTAGCCGCTCGGCCGGTGGCCGAACACCCAGCGATCAGCGACGTGCTCCAGCCGCCGGCGGACGGGTTGGGCCACCACCGTGATCACGACGGTGGCGAGGACGCCGGCGGCCACCGGCAGACGCCCCGTCACCGCCACTCCGAGCGCCCACGCCACCACCAGGTACGTCACGGCGATGGCGCCCCAGAGCGCGGCGTAGACCGCCGAGCGCCGGATGAGCCGGTCGATGTCGTAGAGGCGGTGGCGGAGAACGGCCACGGCCACGGCCACGGGTAGGCCGGTGTACAGCAGCGGGGGGACCACGGTCCCGTAGATGGGCTTGGTGGCCGTCGTTCCCCACGTGCAGAAGGCGGGGTGGTTGTCGAGCCCGCCGCCGAGCGCCAGGTCGGCGACGACATCCACCGCCACCAATGCGCCGGCGGCGAAGCCGAGCCACTGGAGCTGTCGTCGCAAGGTCGGATCGCCTCGTCGGTAGCGAACCACCAGCGAAGCCAGTCCCGCCACCAGGACCAGGGGCACGACCGTCTTGGCCAGGGCCTCGATCCCGTCGAGGACACCGTCGAGCGCCGGCACCCCGAAGGGATTGGCCAGCCCCGGAAAGTCGACGTGAGACCCGGGACGCAGGGCGAGCACCAGCGTCTGGGCCACCACCGCCGCCGCCCCGATGACCGCAACCGGCTTCCAACGCCGCGAGGGCAAGCGCCCGTCGGGGAAGAGGAGCGGGACGTACATGGCCAGGAGGGCGAAGGCCACCCATCCGGTCCATCCCCACCAGCTGACGAACCCGACTCCGGGGAAGGCACCCGGGTGGGCATCGACGCCGTAATCCGCGTACCCGTGGGCGAAGGCGGAGACGGCCAGCCCCAGGGCGGAGGCCAGGAAGAGCCAGCCGATCGGATGCGCAGGCCGGCGGGTGGCCAGCAGCGCGCCCATCACCGGCAGGACCGGGAAGGTGAGCAGGAACACGACGACGTCTGCGGTCTCGTAACCGGTCCAGCCGACGGCGCGGTCGGCGACCACGATCAGGGCGCAGCCCGTCCCGGCGAAGAACACCACGGCCCCCACGAGCAGCCGAACGGCCACGGTCGCACGATCAGCACCGGCCCTCAGGCGGGAAGCACGTACGCCCGTCGCGGTGACGCTCATACCCGCATCATGGTCCCCGGGCCTGGTGCCGTCCATGAGGCCTTCCGCCTGGCGGTTTGAGGCCAGCCTCACCCCGAAGTGCGGCCGGCCTGGTTCACCGTGCCCGACCCGATCCGTAGCGTCCGTTCCGAGAACCGGATCGACCGGCGGGAGAGGGAGGATCGATATGAGGACGGGACGGAATCTCCTGGTGGTGGCCACGCTGTTCGCCGTCACCCTGTTCGGGGCGGGCTTCGCCACCGCCGCCTCCGGCGAGGACCAGTCGGGCGCCACCAGCCGTCGGGGTCAGCCCGTCGGCGGCGAATTCATCCAGGCTCTGGTGGACCAGGACTACAGCGCCGCCCAGGCCATGCTCGGTCCCGACGTCGAGTTCAAGGGGTTCACGCCGAGCATGGGCTTCATCGATCTGACCGGGCCCGACGCCGTCATGGCCCTGCTGAAGGAGTGGTACGCCACCGCTGAGGCGACCGAGATGCTCGAAACGTACGACGTGATCGAGCGGCATCATGTGGGCTACCGGATCCGCTGGGCGTCCACCGACGGGCCCATGGTCTTCGAGCAGCACGCCTTCTACGACGTCGACGATGCCGGCCGGATCAGCCGGCTCCACCTCGTGTGCTCCGGTGACCAGCCGACGGGCTGAGCCCGGTCAGGACACCGCGGCGGCGGGTTCCTCCCAGCCGATGCGGGGCGCGTCGGGCCATAGCTCAATTGGCAGAGCGCTCCGCATGGCATGCAAGAGGCCGGGGGTTCAAATCCCCCTGGCTCCACCAGGCGCCTGGTGCTCGACCCGGCCCCCCGAATCCGTACTTGTACGGAGGCTGCCGCCACTTCGCCGAAATAGGGTGCGGCAAGGGGGATGTGGGAGGCGGAATGATCGAGTGGGTCGAAGTCGCGCCGGGCACGGTCCTCATCGCCACCGCCGATCGGGCCTGGCTCCACCACCTGACGCTGGCCGACCCCTTCGCTCTGCCCATGACCGGGGAGGGGTCGCTCGACACCACGGGCTCGCTGCTCGACGCCGCCATCGGCGCCTTCCAGCGCCCGCGCCTGGCGCAGCCGGCGCGGGCGCTCACCATCGAGGAGTACACCCAGCGGGTGCTGGCCTGCTACTACGGCGGCAAGGCCACGCCGCCGCTCATGCGCCGGGCGGCCGAGCGCTTCCGGCGGGTCGGGCGTTACGAGCTGGCCGCCTGGGCCGAAGCCACCGCGGTCGACGAGGACCACGACCACCTGGCCCTGGCTGACCTGGCCGAACTGGGCTTCCCGGCCGACGTGGTCGAGACCATGCCCTGCCCGCCGTGGAAGGCGGACGCCATCGCCTATTTCGAAGCGTGCGTCGACGGCGACGAGCCGGTCTCGTGCATGGGCTACGTCTACGCCCTGGAACGGGCCGCCGCCCTGATCGAAGCCTCCTACGTGGAGGCCATCGAGGCGTTCCTCGGCCCGGACGTCAACGCCACCCGCTGCCTGCGGTGGCACAGCTCGCTGGGGGAGGAGCCGGGCCACGTGGCCCGGCTCCTGGCAGCCATCGTGGCACTGCCGGCGACCGAGCGGACCTGCGTCGCCCGTACGGTCTACGAGGCCTCCCATATCCTCTTCGGCGGCCCCTACCCGGCGGGCGACACACTCGACGTGAAAGGAGCCGGTCATGCCGCTGGAAGGCCCTGATTTCATCCACACCTGGCGGGTCATCTGTGCCCGGGCCTGGGACGACCCGCAGTTCACGGCCGAGCTGCAACGGAACGCCGACCAGGTCCTGACCGACTTCGGCTTCCCGCCGCCGGCCGGGATGACCTACCGAGTGGTGAAGAACGAGCCGAACGAGCTGAACCTGGT
>JBIOYN010000111.1:0-14670 GCA_044870155.1 Acidimicrobiia bacterium
TCGACACCCCCGAGGCGCTCAAGGCCAGCGTGGGCAAGGACCGGGTCCAGATCCAGACCGAGGACGACGCCGCCGCCATCGCCCGCCTGGGCGAGCGCTTCGGGATCTCCGCCGCCATCCACGACGGCGCCGTCACCTTCGCCGTGCCCGCCGGGGAGCAGTTCGTCCCGCAGCTCTTCGCCGAGCTCGGCGTTGCCATCCGGTCCGTGAGCGTGGCCCGCCCGTCGCTCGACGACGTGTTCCTGGCCTACACCGGCACCACCATCAGCGACGCCGAGGCTTCGGCCTCCGACCGCCGGCGTTCCCACCCGTTCACCCCGAGGAGGGGAGCCTGATGGCCGCTCCGACATTGAGCCGGAAGTCGCCCGTCCACGTCGAGGTCCCGCCGTCGGGTCTGGCCAGCGATCTGCGGGCGGCCAAGGTGGTGTGGCGCCGGGAGCTGATCCGCTTCTCCCAGGACCGGGTGCGGATCGTCACCGCTCTCGTCCAGCCGCTCCTCTACGTCTTCGTGCTGGGGACGGGGCTGTCGTCGCTCACCCGCGGCGCCACCGGCGGCGTCAGCCTGCGGACGTTCATGTACCCGGGAGTGCTGGCCCTGTCGGTGCTCTTCACGGCCATGTTCTCGGCCGCCTCCATCGTGTGGGACCGGGAGTTCGGCTTCCTGCGGGAGATGCTGGTGGCGCCGGTGCGCCGCAGCGCCATCATCGTGGGCAAGTGCCTGGGCGGGGCCACGGTGGCCACCATCCAGGGGCTGATCGTCCTGGCCATCGCCGGGCTCGTCCACGTGCCCTACTCCCCGGTCATGATCGCCATCCTGGTGGCCGAGATGATGGTTCTGGGCTTCTGTCTCACCGCCCTCGGCCTCGTGCTCGCCGCCCGGGTGCGCCAGATCCAGTCGATGATGGGCCTCATGCAGATGATCCTCATGCCCATGATGTTCCTGTCCGGCTCCCTGTACCCGTTGCGGGACCTGCCGGGCTGGCTCAACGCGGCGGTGAAGCTCAACCCCATCACCTATGCCGTACACCCCATCCGCCAGGCCGTGTTCGACCATGTCAGCGCCGCTCCCGGCGCCCTCGCGGCGCTCAACCCCCCGCTCACCTGGTGGGGTTGGGAGGTCCCCGTGCTGGCTCAGCTGGGCGTGGTCATGGTGGCCGGCCTCATTCTGCTGGTGGCGGCCGTGGCCCAGTTCAACCGGGCCGACTGAGCCTCAGCGCAGGACTGTCTCACCCTCTCGGTAGGGTCGGAGCACGGGTTACCATCTCAATGAGGAGTGGTCGCGTGTTCGAGCCTGCGGTCGCGGCGGTCATCACGGGGTTCATCAGTGCGCTGGGGACATTCATCAGCGTCTCCACGTTCGTGGGGCGCCGAATCGACCGGCTGGACGAGAAGTTCGACCGGAAGTTCGACCTCTTGATGCTCGAGCTGCTGCACCACGTGCGCGAGGACCATCCTCCGAACCAGGCCGCCTGACGCTACCCCTCCGCCCGGAGGCGGCCGAGGGCGAGGTGGTGGGCGGCGTCGTCGCCCCAGGCGAAGCGCAGCGTCCGGAGCCGTTTGGTGAGGCGCTGGAGGCCGTACTCCTCGGTGAAGCCGATGGCGCCGTGGAGCTGGTGGGCCACCGCCGACGCCTCGGCCGACGCCCGGGAGATCCAGCCCTTGGCGGCGTGGGTGACTGCGGGCTCGGCTGAGCGGCAGGCGGTGCGGGCCATCCATGTCGCCCCCTCGGCCAGCGTGGCCAGGCGGGCGGCGCCGTGGGAGACGACCTGGAAGGTGGCGATGGCCCGCCCGAACTGCTGGCGCTCGGCCACGTAGCCCGCCGTCATCTCCGCCACCCGGCACATGGCTCCCGCCATCTCGGCGGCGGCCACGGCGGCGGCCCGGAGACGGGCCTGGTCCACGAGGGCGGGGTTGTCGGCCCGGGCGACCACGGGACCGGCGGCGTCCACCCGGGCCAGGCCGTCGCCCTCCAGGCCGGCCACCGGAGTCAACCGGAACTCCTCGTGGGCCATCGCCTCCGAGCCGTGCAGCACCACCAGCACCTGGGCACCGGCGCCGTCTTCAGCCAGCTCACCATCGTCGCTGACGGCCACCCGCCGACCGCCGGCGGACTCCTGGAACAGCGTCGGCCACATCGCGGCCGCCCCGATCACCGGCACCGAGGCGCCGGCGGCGCCCAGCCCTTCGGCCACCAGGCCCAGATACCCGAGGCCGTGCTCGGGATCGTCGACCAGGAGATCGGCCCACCCCCCGGCCACCAGGGCCCGCCAGGGATCGGCGTCGGCCGCCACCTGGGCGGCGGCTTCCACCACCGCCGTCTCGTCGTCGGAGAGGGTGAAGTCCATCATCACGGCAGCCCCAGGCCCCGGCGGGCGATGATGCCGCGCAGAATCTCGTTGGTCCCGCCCCGGATGGAGAAGCTGGGGGCCGCCAGCCAGGCGGGGAAGAGATGGCCGGCGAAGGAAGCTCCATACTCTGAGGGCCGGAGTCGGGCCCAACGGCCCGCCCAGCGGGAGGCCACCTCCACCATGTGCTGCTCCACGTCGGTGGCGAGCACCTTGGCCAGGGCCGCCTCGTGGTCGGGCGGACGGCCGGAGTCGGCCACCGCCGCCGCCCGGTAAGCGAGCTGGCGGGCCACCAGCGCCTCGGCTTCCAGCTCGCCCAGCTCCTCCAGGCGCCGGGAGTCGTCGCCGGCTTCGACCCGCATGGCCAGCAGCAGCGGCCACACGCTCATGACCCGCTCCAGCCCGGCCCGCTCGTAGCCCAGCTGGCCCGTGATCTGGCGCCAGCCGTTTCCCTCGGCGCCGATGAGGGCGTCGGCGGGCACGACCACGTCCTCGAAGAAGACCTCGTTGAAGTGGTGGGCCCCGGACATGTCGTTGATGGCGGTGACGGTCACGCCCGGCGCGGCCAGGGGGACGATGAGCTCGGACAGCCCGTCGTGGCGGGTCGAGGACGGGTCACTGCGGGCCAGCAGGTAGATGTACTCCGAGTGGTGGGCCAGGCTGGTCCAGATCTTGTGGCCGTTGATGCGCCAGCCGTCGGCCGTCTTCTCCGCCCGGGTGCGCACGCCGGCCAGATCGCTGCCCGCCTGGGGCTCGGACATGCCGATGCAGTAGGTGGCCTCCCCGGCCAGGATCTCGGGCAGGTAGCGCTCCTTCTGGGCCTCGGTGCCGTGGGCCAGGATGGAGGGCGCCATCTGGCGGTCGGCGATCCAGTGGCCCGCCACCGGCGCTCCGGCGGCCAGGAACAGCTCCGTCAGCGCCATCCGGTGCACGTAGCCCAGGCCCCGGCCCCCGTAGCGCTCCGGCCACGTCAGCCCGATCCAGCCCCGGGCCGCCACCCGCTTGGAGAAGCCCCGGTCGAAGCCGGTCAGCCAGTTGTTGACCGTAGGGGTGAACGAACCCGCCTCGGCTTCGGCGGCCAGGAAGGCGGCCGCCTCCTCCCGGAGGGCCATCTGCTCGGCGGTGAAGGCGAGGTCCACCCGGCCCGGCGCCCGCCTACGACCGGGGGACGTCCCGCCAGGGCAGGTCCTTGTCCACCCGGGGGTCGCCGGGGAGGCCGAGGACCCGCTCGGCCACGATGTTGCGCAGCACCTCCGACGTTCCGCCCTCGATGGAGTTGGCCCGCGTCCGCAGGAACAGGTAGCGGGGGTCGCCGGTGGTCAGGCTCACGTGCTCGGGGCGGCGCATCTCGTAGCCGTTGGCGAAGAGCGCGCCCTCGGGCCCCAGGAGGTTCACGCAGAAGTTGCTGATCTCCTGGTTGAGCTCGGCCCAGACCACCTTCGACACCGAGCCCTCGGGCCCCGGTGTCCCCCGCTTGCGCATCTCGGCCGCACGCATCCCGTTGAGGCGCAACACCTCGGCCTGCACCCACAGGCGCATGAGGCGGTCGCGCCGGACGGAGTCGCCCCCGCCGTGGGCGGCGTAGAGGCGGACGGCGTTGGCGATGGACCCGCCGCCCCGGGGTATCTGGGTGCCGCTGCCCACCGCCACCCGTTCGTGCATGAGGGTGGTCATGGACACCCGCCAGCCGTCGCCCACGTCACCCAGGCGGAGCCGGTCGGGCAGGCGGACGTCGGTCAGGTACACCTCGTTGAACTCGGCCTCGCCCGTGATCTGGCGCAGGGGGCGGACCTCGACGCCGGGCGCCTCCATGTCGCAGATGAAGTACGTCAGGCCCCGGTGCTTGGGGACGTCGGGGTCGGTGCGGGTGACGAGCAGCCCCCAGCGGGCCATGTGGGCCAGCGTCGTCCACACCTTCTGGCCGTTGACGATCCACTCGTCGCCGTCGCGCACCGCCCGGGTGGCGAGGCCGGCCAGGTCGGAGCCGGCGCCGGGCTCGGAGAAGAGCTGGCACCAGATCTCGCCGGCGTAGAGGGGGCGGAGGAAGTCCCGGTGCTGTTCGGGCGTTCCGTGGGCGGCCAGGGTGGGGGCCGCCATCCCCAGCCCGATGATGTTGCGGCCCAGGTCGGGCCGGGGGGCGCCGGCGGCGTGGAGGGCGGAGTCGGCCATCCGCTGGAGGCGGGCGTCGAGCCCCAGGCCGCCGGCGCCGGGCGGGTAGTGGACCCAGGCCAGGCCGGCATCGAAGCGGGCCTCCAGGAACGTGCGGGCGTCGGTGGCCCTGGGGTCGTGGGCGGCGAGCAGCCCGTCGATCGCCTGCTGGACCTGGTCGGCGCCGGGAATGGCCGCCCCGGCCGTCGACTCGGCGGTGCTGACCACAACGACCTCCTTCAGGGACCGGACGTGACCAACGCCTCCCCGAAGTTAACCGCCCGTCAGCCGCCGCCGCGCAACAGCTGGCGGGCCCATGGACGTGGCGTCCATCCGGAAGCCCGGCGCCTCGGGCACCGTCTCCTCGGTGGTGCAGAACCCGCCCACGATGTCGATGGACTCGAGCGCGCACCCATGTCAGGCGGCGGGTCAGCCCCGGCGGCGCTCCCAGGCCTTGCGGCCGGCGGCGGTGGCCCAGCCCCGGATGGCGGTGTCGACCACCGCCGCGGCATAGGCGGCGGGCGTGTGGTCCTTGCGAAGCAGGTAGCCCTTGAGCACGTAGCCGTGGCACAGGAGGATCATGCTGATGGCCACCATCGACGTGTCCGTCTCGGGGCGCAGCAGCCCGGCGGCCACCGCCTCCTTGAGGGGCTCGACCAGCATTTCCAGCATCTGGCGCTCAGTGGCCTTGGCCAGCTCCTTGCCCTGGTCCGAGAGGTGCCCGCCCTCCCGGTAGTAGAGGTGGGTGACGTCAGAGTGCTTGTCCGAGGTCTTGACCAGGAAGTTGACGGCGTCCTCGACTCGAGCCAGCGGCTCCTGGGACTGGGCCAGCGCCTTCTCCAGGCCGTCGCGCCAGACCGCCGACCAGTGCTCGTAGATGAGGAAGAGGATGTCCTCCTTGGAGCGGACGTACTCGTAGACGAGACCGACGGAGATGTTCGCCTCGTCGGCGATCTCGCGCACCACCGTCTTGGCGAACCCCTGGCGGGCCACCAACCGGGTGGCGGCCTCGACGATCTGAGCCCGGCGGCGCTCAACCAGATGGGCGTCGCCGACCCGGGCGTAGGGGCGGCTGGGAGAGCCCTTCGTCATTCTGGCCCTTGCCATCGGGACCGTTCCCTTCTCGTCGTTCGCTTCCGCCCATCGGAGATTGTACGGGGCCGGACCGGTACTCGGAATGAGCGATCAGTCAGGCTACATGACGGATCAGTGCTTTGCGACTGAACATTCGATCAGTCTCGCGCATGCACTGGGGCCTGGTCAGCCGGCGGATCTTCGAGACGGCCGCGCTGCGGGGCAGCGCCGCCCTCCTGGCCGAGGACCCCGCCGACCCCGACGCCGCCGGCTGGAACCGCCTCCTGCTCGCCTCCAGGGGCTGGACCATCGGGGGCGGCACCACCGAGATGCAGCGCAACATGCTGGGCGAGATGTACTCGGCCGCCCCTGCCCCAAGCGGTAGGGGCGCCGATTCCTCACAGAATCTCCACGTAAGCCGCGGCATTCCGCCACCGCCGGTTCCGTACCATCGGGTCATGGAATCTCGCCTGGTTCTTCCCGACCTGCCGGACTGGGCCGGCCTCAGGATGGCTCGCCCCGCCGGCGGCGATGTGGTGGTGGCGGCCCTGGCGGCCGGGCTCCTGGTCGACCTGGCCGTCCGCTCCGATGGGGCGCTCGGCGGGGCCCTGCTCGCCGCCGCCACGGCCTCCCTGCTCCTGGGGACGGGCCGCACCGAGAGCCGCCAGTCCCGGGTCCTCCTGGGTCTCGCCCCCGTCTTCGGGGCCTTTCTCGCCCTGCGCGCCAGTCCCTGGCTGCTGCCGTTCGACGTCCTGGCGGCGGGAGCCCTTCTGGTGCTGTCCTCGTCGCTGGCTCGGGGCGGTTCGGTGCTCGACCTCCCGTTCCTCGGTCTCGCCGGCCGCATCATCCACGGCGCTCTGCACGGGCTGGCCGGCCCTGCCTTCGCCTGGCAGGGAATCTTCCGGTTCCGGGGCGGCGACGGGCTCGACGGTGTCACGCCGGTCTCGGCGCGACGGTGGGCGGCGGTGCTCCGCGGGCTCGTCCTCGCCCTGCCCATCCTCTTGGTGCTGGGAGCCCTCCTGGCCTCGGCCGACGTCGTCTTCGCCCATCTCTTCGAACTCGCTCCCGACGTCGACGACGTGGGCCAGCACGTGGCGCTCGTCGCCATCGGCGCCTGGGGGATGGCCGGCCTCCTGCGGCTGGCTTCGGCCACGCCCCCCGGGGCCGGCCGGCAACGCTTCCCCCTGGTCGGTCCGGTGGAGGCCACCGTGGTGCTGGGTTCGCTGGTGGCGCTCTTCACCGCCTTCGCCGCCACCCAGCTGGTGAGCCTCGGTGGCGGCTCCCGCACCATCCTGGAGACGGAGGGCCTGACCTACGCCGAGTACGCCCGTTCGGGGTTCTTCCAGCTGGTGGCGGTGGCGGCCATCACCTTCGCCGTGCTGCTGGCCGTCGACATCCTCACGGAGCCGTCCGACCGGGCCACCCGGCGCCGGCTGCTGATCATGAGCGAGGTGTGCATCGCCCTCACCCTGGTGGTCGTCGTGACCGCCCTGCACCGCCTCGATCTCTATGAGAACGCCTACGGCCTCACCATGTTGCGGTTTTACGCCGGCTTCTTCGTGATCTTGGTTGGGGTCAGCCTCGGCCTCCTCGGCGTCTGGTTTGCCGGCCCCCGCCGGCGGGCCTGGTTCCCGGCCGCGGCCGTGGGGGCCGGGCTGGCCGGCCTGCTCCTCCTGAATCTCGTCAACCCCGAGGCCCTCGTGGTCCGGCGCAACGTGGCCCTGGCCGAGCGGACCGGCCGCTTCGACACGAGCTACCTGTTCGAGCTGTCCGACGACGCCATCCCGGAACTCGTCCGGACCCTTCCCCGCCTCGATGCGACCACCCAGGCCGCCGTGCTGGCCCACGTCTGTGAAGTGCCGGCCACGGCCGACGGCGGCTGGGCGGGGTGGAACCGCTCCGAACGGAAAGCCATCGCCGCCCGCGACCAGGTGTGCAGTTAGCAAACCAGGACGCTGACCCGACCGACAGACCTACGATCGCTGGATGAGGCACGTCCCCCAGTCAGTCCGGCGAGCCCTTCGACCAGAGGCCGAACAGGCCGGTTCGCTGGTCCTTCTGGCGAGCCAGGCAATGACGGAGGTACTCCTCCCTCGTCGACCAGGCGCCTCCGGTGGCCACGATCCCGTGGGGGTCGGGATCGCCGGTTTCCTGGGCCCTCCGGTTGAACTCGATCGTCTGCAGCCGGGCTTGGTGGCCGCTCCGCCAGGTCGAGGTGCAGTAGCGCCGCTCGTGCACGGTCCGGATGGCACGGGGGACGACGCTGACGCCCGCGACGACGATCACCCCGGCCATCAGGGCGGGAACGAAGAACCGGTGACGTCTCATGTGGCCATGATGCGGCCGTGCCCACCGCCACGGTATCGGGGATGACCCTGACCGAGCCCTGATGGTGAGGCACCGGTCATTTTCCGTCGTTGTATTACAAATCTTGCATCTTCTCCGGCCCGTGGCGTTCGCCCTGGCCGGCGACTACTTCTCGTGCTCCAACCTGAACACCGCCACTGCCGGCGGGGAGCGGGCCGCCCGCAGGTTGCTGGCCGTACTCCCCTCTAGCCGTCGTCCCCGGCAACACGGAGGTTCTTCCAGGCCGGGTGCTTGGCGATGTCCCAGCAGCCGTCATTGTGGTGCTCGAAGTAGTCATCACGGCCCGGATCGAGCACGAGTTCGGCCTCGGGGGCCGGATCGGGCCCGGCGTACATCAGGTCCCTCCGGTCATCCACCACGTGGCCGTCGCCACCGTGATGGGGAGCGCAGGGCTCGACGGCCCCCAGGGCGTGCATGGCCTCGTGGGCGATGGTGACGGTGGTCCCGTCCCCAAACGCCTTGATGTTGGCGAAAGGCTCGAACCGGCACGATCCGATCCAGATGATGACGAGCCGCCGGCCCGAGGTCTCGCCGCACCGCTGGTCGGCGAATCGCACCGGGGCGAAGACGATCCGGATGGCGCGGGCGCGGTCGGCGCCGAGGCCGAGCTCCTCCTTCAGGGCCGCAGCGGCGTCGGTCCGGCCGGCCAGCGCCGTGGAGGTGATGGACAGGTGCCGCTCATCGATTGCCACCTGACCGTTTTCCTCGATGAAGCGCAGCGTCCGGCCGCCGGTCTGGGACGCGAGCCAGCCAGAGGTGATTCCGAGCTCGGCGCGGATGGTGTCGAGAGCCAGAGGACTGGACTGCACATCAGCGGGGACGGCGTGGGTCACCAGGAAGGCCGTCGGTAGCGGGTCGGCTTCCTGGGTCTCCGTCGACTCCTCGGTCTGACCGGACGGCCTGGTGCCCCACCCGAGCCGCCAGGTGATGAGCACGGCGACGGCGAGGAGGCCGAAGGCGAGGGCGCGCCGCCGGCCCCCCAGGCGGGAAACCAGGCGCTGGCGCTTCTCCTCCTGATCGCGCCGGCGCTGCTCCCGGCGCTCCTCGTCGGCTCGCGCCGCCCGTTCGGCGGCGGTCTCCTCCCGGTACTGGGCACCGGCGACGAAGAGCTCGTCGAACAACGAGGAGTCTTCGGCGGGGCCGTCGGATGCGGATGGATCGTCGTCGTAGCCAGCCGGCGCCATCCGGCGAAGGTAGTCGAGCCGGTCAACGAGACTTGCTGACGCGCCTGGCCGCCGGCTTCCTCGCCTTGGACGGCAGGGGCGGAGCCGGCGCTTCGCCGCTGTCGTTTCCGGCCTCGGACTCCATCGCGCTGAGAAGCGCGCCGATCGTGGCCGACAGGAGGCGGATCCGCTCGGCCATGTCCCGCAACTCCTTGGTGCGTCGCTCGTCCCGGAACATCGCCTCGAGCACGTCGCCCGGGGCGCGGATGAGTGAGGTCAGGATGGCGACGTGGCACTCGCCGGGGCGCTCCCCCACCGAGTGGCCCAGGATGGCGACCAGCACCTCGCCGGTCATGTCCTCTCCGGTGTCGTAGTCGATCACCCGGATGTCGACGCCGGCCCGCACCAGGTCCTCGATCCGGCGCAGCGACGTCAGCTCGCCGCTGCCGGTGTCGTACAGCTTGCGGTTGGCGTAGCGCTTGATGAGGCGCGCGCTCGAGCCCGGATCCGAGTTGGCCACCGTCAGGGGGGCGGCTTCTGGACCTGCGTCTGGAGTGCCACCAGGTGGTTCACCTTGGCCGTCAGATCGTCGATAGCCGCCTTGAGGCTGTCGAGTTCGGCCGTCCACTTGTCCTCCGACTTCGCCTTCGACCCGTCGTCATCATGGATGACGTCCTCCCGCAACCGCGGGACTGATGTCCGCTGGCGCCTGCGCTTTGCCTCGGCCACCGCAGGCCACCTCCGTCGCCTGTGACCCGTCTACCCGGCGATCCCCGGCTTACACCTCGCGTAGGACCAGTGCAAGGACCCGCAGGGCGCGGGATTCCACCCAGATCGGTCGCACCAGGTGGCAAGCTCTCCGGATGAGACCGGCCCCCTCCTCGGCGTTGCTGCACCACGCCTCCACCTGGAGCACGCCGGGTGACGTCATCGCCTGGCTCACCAGCCATTTGAAGCCCGCCTTCCCCCGCCCGCTGACATCGACGGGCGCGGCGTGAGGGTACGGGCCTGAAGTGTCAACTTTGCTGGCGGTGGTAGCCGTGGCTCTGGGGGCAGTCACCCAGACGGCGACCGGCTTCGGGTTCTCGCTGGTCAGCGCGCCCTTCCTCGTTGCCGCCTACCGGGCTCCCGCCGGGGTGCAGATCACCGTGGCCCTGTCCCTGTTCGTCAACCTGGCCGTCCTGGCGCGCGAGCACCGGCGCATGGACGTCCGGGCCGTCGGGTTGATGATCGTGCCGGCGGTGGCGGTGGCCGTCCCCCTCGGCCACCTGGTTCGCAACGCGCCGCCCGGGCCCGCCACCGTGATCGCCGGGCTGGTCTGCCTGGCAGCCGTTGCCACCCTGGCCGCCGGCCGCCATCTCCACGGCCTGGACAGCCGGGCCGGGAGGCTGGCCATCGGCGCCGTCAGCGGCGGGATGAACGCCACCGCCGGGATGAGCGGCCCGCCCGTGGCGCTCTTCGCCGCCAATGCCCGCTGGCCGCTGGCCATGGCCCGGCCCACGATGCAGCTGTTCTTCTTCACCCTGAACCTGGTGACCATCCTGAGCCTCGGCTGGCCCCACCACATGCCCCTTGGGGTGGTGGCGGGCTTCGTCGCCGGCTTGGTGACCGGCGCCCTCGTGGCGGGCCGGCTGTCCGACGCCGTCGCCCGCCCGGCGACTCTGGTCCTGGCCGCGATGGGCAGCGTCCTGGCCATCGCCCGCGGCCTCGCCGGCTGACACATCGTCCGGCATTGGATTGGTGGCCCCAGGGGCAGGGGTACGTACAACCAGGAGGTGGCCATGCCCGTGGAACCGCGCCCGGACCAGCGATCCGACGAACCGCCCGTGGGAGGGGAAGGCCCTCCCCACCCGGCGTCGGGACGGGACCTGCCCCGCGACTTCGAGGACCCGGAGTCCGTCGACGAGCACCGGCCCATGCCCGAAGGCCAGCCCGGCCAGGCCGCCGCTCCAGGCGGGGAGCCCGTCGCGCCTCCGGGACAGGAAGGCGGCGGAGCCCCCGTGCCGCCGCCGGGCACCGCCGAAGGAGGTGCCCCTCAGGGTCCGCCGGCGGCCCACGAGCAACCGCCTCGCTGACGTCTGGACCGGGAGGTAGAGCGCCCGGCATGCTTGCGGAGTGTTCTCCGACGGGTTCACCATCGACCGCCTGACCGAACCGGACTTCGCCCCTCTGGTCGAGCCGCTGTTCCGGGAGTACGGCATCTGGGTGCTCGGCCGGCTCGAGTCCGATCTGGGCCTCAGGTTCGGGGTCGAGGACGTGGAGCGGCACCACAAGGCGTTCGAAGTCGAACTGCCCAAGCTGGTGGGGCCGGGGGGACGGCTGCTGCTGGCCAGGGCGGGCGAGAGGCCCATGGGGGTTGCCGCCCTGAAGCCAGTCGACGGGGCCATAGCCGAGATCAAGCGGATGTACGTTCGACCCCAGGGCCGAGGCCGAGGGGTGGGACGGGCACTGTTGCAACGCCTGGTGGAGGACGCCCGGAATGAGGGCTATCGCCACGCCCGGCTGGAGTCGCTGAACTTCATGATCGAGGCCCACGCCTTGTACCGGTCGTTCGGATTCGTCGACATCCCCATGTTCGACGGCGCCGAGAGCGCCATGTCCGCTCTCGAGGGCGTGACTGTCTTCATGGAGCTGGAGCTCTAGAGAACTCCAGGCTTTCGAGCCAGGGCCGCCACCGGCAGCCCACAGGCCCTCGAGCAATCAGGGAGCCGGGTCGTCGAGGAGGGTGGGGTCGAGGCCTGACGGCCGGCCCCGCAGGTCGGGTTCGAGCAGGTTCTCCCCGACCAGGGCCAGGCGCCCGGCCACGCGCGTCAGCCGGTCCCGGGCGGGCCCCGCGGGGAGCAGGGTGGCGGCCTGCGCCATCCGGGCCGACTCGGCCTCCACCAGGAAGCTGAGCGCCACCACGGCGGCCCGCACCCGACCGCCTTCGGGGTCGGGGGCGACGCGCAGCGCGGCCACCGAGGCCAGGTAGGTCTCGGCCAGCGTCCCCAGACGCGGCGCGTCCCCGGAGCCGAGGGCGGCGGCCAGGTCCGCGCCCGACGGGAACCCGGCCTTGCGCACCCTGGCTGCCCACTCCTTCCTCGGCTCCTCGTCGCGCTGGGCCTCCCGTTCCGGCGGCACCGCCGGCGGGGGCGGGGGGGCCTCGGCCAGGGGCGGCCCGGCGGCGAGGCCCTCCGCCTCCCAGTCGGGCACCTCCGGGGCGCGCCGGACGATCACATCGTCCCCCTCCAGGGCCTGCTCCGAGGCGGGGTCGACCAGGGCGTGGGCCTGGTCGTAAAGCTTGTCCGCCAGGCTTCGGAGCCGTCGGGCGGCGAGGTCCAGCTGTGGGCGCAGGGCTTCGGCTGCCGGCTCGACGGCCACCAGGTAGATCCGGCCGAAGTCGGCGTAGAGGCCGATCGAATCCCGGTACAGGTCCCGGGCGGAGGGCGCTTCCTTCAAGGGCGGGATGGCGACGAGAGCCTGGCGGGTCCTCACCGCTTCGGGGATGAACAGGCTGAGCTCGCCGGAGAGGGTCTCCGCCGTTGCCTTCTGCTCCATCCACTGGCTGGCGGCCTGGATGACGGGCCGCAGGCGCTCGCCGGCCAGGACCCGCAGGGCGTCGTTCACCCGGGTCTCGAACGCCTTGGCATCCGGAGACGCCGGGGGCAGCGTGGTGGTCGTCGACACCACCGGGTCGTCGGCACCCGGATCCGAGCTCGGGATCAGCCCGATGAGGCCCACCGCCACCAGGAGCGGCAGGCCCACGGCGGCTATCAGCTTGGCCTGGCTCCGCTGACCCCGCCCCGGCTGCGGAGTCCGGGTGGTGCGCCCGGTTCCGCTCCGGCGGCGGTCACCCATCCGGAGGGTCCGCCCCCGGGCGCAGCCGGGCCTCGACCCGGTCCAGCTTGCGCCACTCGTCATGCAGGTCGGCCAGGAGCAGGAAGGTGGCCCCCGTCCCCAGCACGAACAGCCCGTTGATGCCGCCCGACCTGAGGGACCAGAGCTGGTCGACCACGAAGGGGGAGCCGCTGGCGTCCGGGTGGCCGATCAGGATCAGAAGGCCGCCCAGCGCCATCAGCGTGAAGCCGAGGATCCGGTCCCACTCCTCCCGCAGCCAGGCGAACAACCCCACGGACGCCAGGTTACCGGTCAGCCGTCGAGGACCACCTCGCCGGCGCCCACGGCTTCCTGTCAAGCCGGGAACTACCGTGACCCGCATGAGCCTGGTCGAAGTCTCACACCCCGAGAAGTCGGTGGCCCTGGTGCGCCTCGGCCGCCCCGAGGCCCTGTGCGTGCTCGACCAGCGCCACGCCGCCGATCTCCTGGCCGCCGTGGAGCGGGTGGGGCGGGACCCCGAGGTGCGGTCCGTGGTCATCACCGGCCAGGGCCGCGCCTTCTGCGCCGGCGGCGACCTGCGCTGGATGGCGGGCTACGACGGCGCCGACAGCGGCGAGCCCATGCGCCAGCTGACCAAGGCGTTCCACGGCGCCCTGCTCGAGCTGCGCCGCATGCCCAAGCCGGTGGTAGCGGCCGTGAACGGGGTGGCGGCGGGCGGCGGCCTCAGCCTGGCCCTGGCCGCCGACCTGCGGGTGTCGGCCCGCAGCGCCTTCTTCCGGGTGGCCTACCTCAGTGCCGGCCTGACGCCCGACGGCGGCCTGACCTGGACCCTCCCCCGGGTGGTGGGACACCAGCGGGCGCGGCGCATGGTCCTCCGCAACGACGACGTGTCGGCCGAGGACGCCCTGGCCTGGGGGCTGGTGGACGAGCTCGTCGACGACGCGCGGGTGACCGACACCGCCGTCACCCTCGCCGGCCGGATCGGGGACTGGCCCGGCGACGTGGCGGGCATGAGCCGGCGGCTGCTCGACCAGTCCACCACCACCACGTTCGAGACGCAGCTGGAAGAGGAGCGGGCCGCCATCACCACCGCCGGCCGGAGCGCCGCCCACCGGGAGGCGCTGGCCCGCTTCCTGCGCCGCTGAGTGGGGACGTCAGACGGCGTTGCCGGCGGCCCACAGGGCGCCGGCGAAGGCGAGGGCGGAGACGAGGAAGGCGAAGGCCAGGCCTTCGGCGATGGGGCGGGGCTCCCGGGTGGGGCGGAGCATGAACCCTCCCACCAGCGCCCCGCCGATCAGGCCGCCCAGGTGGCCGCCGATCGAGATCCCCGGGATGGCGAAGGTGAAGACCAGGTTGATGGCCAGGAGCGGCCCGATCCCGGACTGCCACACGTTGATGCCCCGCAGCCGGAGGCCCACGGCCGCCGCCCCCACCAGCCCGAACACCGCTCCTGAGGCGCCGGCCGTGACCCCGTCGGGTTGCATGAGCATGACGCCGAAGGACCCCGTGAGCAGGGCGGCGAGATAGAGGGCGAGCATCCGGGCCCGGCCCAGCGCCGGCTCCAGGCTCATCCCGAACCGGTACAGGATCAGCATGTTGAAGGCGATGTGCAGGATCCCGAAGTGGACGAACCCGGAGGTGATGAGCCTGGAGCCGGCGCTGGGCCGGGCCCGGATGCTCGCCCTCTATCTCGCCGCCCTGCTCACGGGGTCCTTCGGCGTCATGCTCATGCAACCCGACGGGGTCACGGCCGGCGC
>JBIOYN010000112.1:0-4548 GCA_044870155.1 Acidimicrobiia bacterium
GCCGCCATCAACCTCCAGTCGCACACGACCTCGAACGTCGCCAACGTCTCCCAGGCCGCCGCCCTGGCCGCCGTCTCCGGCCCCCTGGACGACACCGTCCGCATGCGGGAGGCGTTCGACCGCCGCCGGCGCCGCATGTACGAGATGCTCTCGGACATGCCCGGGGTGACCTGCTCCGAACCCGAGGGGGCCTTCTACGCCTTCCCCTCCTTCGAGGGGGTCCTGGGCCGGGAGATCGGCGGAAAGACCCCGCAGACGACGCTGGAGCTGGCGGAGATCGCCCTGGAGGCGGCCGGGGTGGCCGTCGTCCCCGGCGAGGCCTTCGGCGGTCCCGGCTATGCCCGTCTCTCTTACGCCCTCTCCGACGACGACCTCGTCGAGGGCCTCACCCGCCTGGGCAAGCTCCTCGCCGGCTGACTGACCTGGCCATCTTCTTCGGCGTTCCTGACCGGCACCCGTTGCCCGTCACGAACGCCGGAACGGAGTGCCTGGGCAATCTGCGCCCTGTGCCTTCCGGTTTCGCCGGCCGGGCCCCCTGTGGCAACCTCCCTGCGTGCGAGGGAGAGCGGAGCTGGTGGCGGTGGTCCTGGTCATGGCGTTGCTGGCGCCTGCCGGAGCCGGCGCCGCCCCGGCCGAGCAGCTGGACATGTTCCGGCTGACGGCCCCGGCGGCGGTGGTCGAGGGGCTGGTGCGTCAGGGGTACGACGTGGCCGCCGCCCACCCGGCGCCGGGCCCCGCCCTGGAGGCGGACCTCGTCGCCTCACCCGCCGATACCCGCGCCCTGCGGGCGGCGGGGCTCCCGCTCCGGCCCTGGCGCAACGCCGAGGGGCGCAGCGTGGCCGACCTGGCCCGGGCCCAGGCCCGGCAGGGCTATTCGGTGTGGCGCTCGTGGGACCAGCCGGGCGGCATCGCCGACGAACTGGCGGAGCTGGCCCGGGCCCATCCCGACCTGGTCGAGCGCCGCATCCTCGGCCACTCCGTCGAGGGCCGGGACCTCGTGGCCCTGCGGGTGACGGCCGGAGTCGCCGGCGTGCCCGCCGGGTCCCGGCCGGCGGTGCTCTACCTCGGGGCCCAGCACGCCCGGGAGTGGATCTCGGTCGAGGTGTGCCGCCGGCTGCTGCGCTCGTTCATCGACGGCTTCGGCACCGATCCCGAGACGACCCAGCTGCTGTCGGGCACCGAGCTGTGGTTCGTGGTGGTGGCCAACCCCGACGGCTACCAGCGCACGTTCGAAGAGGACCGGCTGTGGCGCAAGAACACCCGGGACAACGACGGCAACGGCCTGCTCAACGTCGTCGACGGGGTGGACCTCAACCGGAACTTCCCCGACCACTTCGCCTACGACACCGAGGGGGCGTCCCCCCGGCCCGAGAGCGGACAGTTCCACGGCCCCGCGCCCGCCTCTGAGCCCGAGACGCGGGCCGTCGTCGACCTGATGGCGGACGTGCCCTTCCGCTTCGCCGTGAACTACCACGCCTACGGGAAGCTCCTGCTCTATCCCTTCGGTTGGCAGGACCATACGCCGAGCGCCGACGACGGCATCTACCGGGCTCTGGCGGGCACGCCGGCCAATCCCGCCATCCCCGGCTACCACCCCATGCCGTCGACAGAGCTGTACGTGACCAATGGCGAGACCATGAGCTGGGCCCACGCCACCCACGGCACGCTGGCGTTCACCCCCGAGCTGGGGGAAGGTCTGCCCGGGAACGGCTTCATGTTCCCCGACAACGAGGCCGCCGTCCTCGAGGAGTACGAGCTCAACCGTCCCTTCGCCCTCGACGTGGCCCGCTCCGCCGCCGACCCCGGCCACCCGGTGTCGCACCTCGCCACCACGGTGCCGCCCATCAGCGTGGACCCCTTCGGGATCTCCCACGGCGATCCCCAGACCGTCCAGGCCCAGGCCACACGCGACCTGGGGAACGTCACGCTCCGGTACCGGGTGAACGGCGGGCCCGAACACATCGCTCCCACCGCCGAATGGGACGGGGGCACCCGCTACGGCGGCCCCGGCGACGTGTGGTACCGGACGGTCCGGGGCGAGGTCACGGGCACGGGGCCCGGTGATTCGGTGGAAGCCTGGTTCGAGGCCGCCGGCGTTCGCTCCGACGCCTTCACCTACTCCGTGGCGGTGGGCACACCCCGGCGGGTGCTGGTGGTGGCGGGCGGCGACCTCAGGCCCCGCTCGGAACCGCCCTACGCCCCGCCCCTCACCCAACCGCCCAGCCCCGGCCGGACGCCGCCGCCCGGTGCCGGGACGGTGGTGGACGCGCTGGCGGCCAACGGGATCGCCGCCGACGTCTACGACGTGGAGGCCCAGGGTCGGCGCCCGCCGCATCCGCTCGGCGTCCTCGCCCACTACGACGCCGTCGTCTGGGTCACCCCCGGCCCCTCGGGCGCCTCCCTTCCGGGCGTGGCCTCCCGCCTCGCCCTGGAGGAATCGTTGGCGGCCCGGGACTACCTCAACGAGGGCGGCCGGCTGCTGTATCTGGGGCGGGACGCCGGCCGCCCCTACGCCGACGGCGACGAGTACGACCCCGCCGGCGACCGCGCCTGCAACCCCTTCGACCGGGGGGAGGACGGTTGCATCGTGCTCTCCAACGACTTCTTCCAGTACTGGCTGGGCGCCTACGACCAGAAGGCGGCGGGCGGGCGTGAGGTCGTGGGCGTGGCCGCGCCCTTCGAAGGCGCCTCCTTCGTGATCAACGGGCGCTCCGGACCCGGAGGCACCTCCGCCTTCCGCCCCCTCACCGAGGAGCTCGACCCCGCCCTCTACCCGCATGTGGACGGCCATGCGTCGGCCCGCTACGGCCGGCCGGCCGGCACGGCGGGGAAGGACGCCGCCGGCGTGACCACGGGATCGGCGCTGCTCCTGGGCTTCTCCCTGGAGGACGTCAGCGACGCCGACGCCCGCACCGACGTCGTGCGCCGGGCGCTCGGCTACCTGCTGCGCTGACCGGCCGCCTACCCCGTCACGAGATCCGCAGGGCGACCATGACCCCGTCGCGGGTAGGGTCGAGGTGGGACACGAAGTTGGGATGGGACGCCACCAGGCGGTTGTGCTCCCGGATGGCGTCGGGCCAGCCGGGGAAGACGGTGTCGTCCTCACCCTGGGGCACCATGCCCCGCCACAGCACGTTGTCGCACAGGTAGACGCCGCCCACCCGGATCCGCTGGGAGGCCTCCCGCCAGGCGTCCGGGTACTGGAACTTGTGGGTGTCGACGTAGACGACGTCGAACTCGCCATCCGTCCCCGCCAGGACCTCGAGCCCGTCGGCGGCGTGGTAGGTGACCCGGTCCCACAACCCGGCCCGGGACAGGTAGCGCTCGGCGTCGGAGATCAGATCGGTGTTCTCCTCGGTACAGATCACCTCGCCGCCCTCGCCCACAGCCCGGGCGAACCAGTAGCCGGAGTAGCCGAACCCGGACCCGAGCTCGATGACCCGCCGGCCGCCGACGGCCCGGGTCTGGAGCTCGAGGAGCCGCCCCACGGCCCGGCCGATGATGGGGAACCCCTCGGCTTCCGCCCGGGCTTCCATCTCGGCCAGGACCGTATCGTGGTGCTGCGCCTCGAAAAGTCCTTCGACGTACTTCTCCACCAGCTCGTCGATGTGATGCACGCCCCTCCTTTATGTCCCTACTTTTAGCTCAGGCTAACGGGGCGGGGTGGGCTCGGAGGGCATCGATGGTCCACTCGAACGCCGGGGTCAGGCGGGGGAACGATCCCCATCCGTTGATGACGCCCAGCAGCTCCCAGTAGCGCTCCACCCGCCGGTCGGTGCCGGTGGCGAACCGGTCGGCCAGCTCGGCCCGGAATTCCGGGCTGTCCGGGCGGTCGCCCCGGAAGGCGTCGAGGATGGGCACGAGGACGGCCGCCGCCTCCGGCGCGGCGGGGTCGATCCCACCGGCCAGCGCCGCCCCGGCGTGCTCGCCGACGGCGAACTCGGCGCCCTGGGCGGAGTCGGGCATGACCTCGCCACCCGCCTCCCGGACGGCGGCGTGGGCCTCGGCCATCTGGCGGACCCGGTCCCGGAATCCGGGATCGGCCACCAGCTCGGCCAGTTCGATCCACGCCTCCACCTGCTCGGCCGTGGGGTCGTCGGGCAGGGCGGGGGTGACCGAGCGCATCCGCTGCTCGAAGTCGGGGTCGATGTCGAGGCCGCCGAAGACGTCGTCGTAGAAGGAGCTGAGGATCCGGTTGCGCTCCTCCGCGGAAAGTCGGGCCAGCTTGTTCATGAGCTCCACATCCTTGATGGTCGATTCCCGTTTCGTGAGCGCCCGCAACACCGCCCGGCGGACCCGGAGGAGGGCGATCTGGGTGTCGAGCGCCTCCGCCTGCAGGCGCACCACCTCCTCCAGGCCGACGCGTTGGTCGAGCAGGCGCCGGACCGTCTCCAGGTCGAAGCCGAGCTCGCGCAGGGCGACGGCAGTCTCCAGCCGGGCCACGGCCTCGGCGTCGTAGAGCCGGTAGCCGGCCGGGCTGCGGGCGCTCTCGGGCACGACCCCGCCGTCGGAGTAGAAGCGGACCGTGCGCACCGGCAGGCCGGTGCG
>JBIOYN010000113.1:0-5202 GCA_044870155.1 Acidimicrobiia bacterium
GATCCTCGACCCCCTCGACACCCGCCAGACCCTGGCCCTGGCCATCTCCGCCGCCTACAACGCCCCCATCGACCCGCCCGACTGGGGGGTCTTCCGGATGTGAGAACGGACCTGCGCCGATGACGACGCACCGACCCACCCTGCTGGTGGCCAACCGGGGCGAGATCGCCGTGCGGGTCTTCCGCAGCGCCCGGCGCCTCGGCCTGCGCTGCGTGGCCGTGTATTCCGAGGTCGACGCCGACGCCCCCTTCGTGCACATGGCCGACCAGGCCGTCCTCCTGGGCCCCGCCCCGGCGTCGGAGTCCTACCTGCGGGCGGAGCGGATCGTCGACGCCGCCCGGCGGGTGCGGGCCGACCTCGTCCATCCCGGCTTCGGGTTCCTGTCCGAGGACCCCGCCTTCGGCCAGGCGGTGGAGGACGCCGGCTTCGCCTTCGTGGGCCCGCCGCCCCACGTGCTGCGGGCCATGGGCGGCAAGGACGAGGCCAAGCGCATCGCCACCGAGGCCGGGGTCCCCGTCCTCCCCGGTTACGCCGGCGCCGACCAGGACGACGCCGCCCTGGAGGCGGCGGCCAGGGAGATCGGCTTTCCCGTCATCGTCAAGCCCGCCGCCGGCGGTGGGGGCAAGGGCATGGCGGTGGTCCGGGAGCCGTCGGAGCTGGCCGGCGCCCTGGCCTCGGCCCGCCGGGTGGCCAAGAGCGCCTTCGGCGACGCCCGCCTCATCCTGGAGCGCTACCTGGCCGCCCCCCGTCACGTCGAGGTCCAGGTCCTCGCCGATACCCGCGGCAATGTCATCCACCTGGGCGAACGGGACTGCTCCCTCCAGCGCCGCCACCAGAAGATCCTGGAGGAGACCCCCTCCCCCGCCGTGGACGACGAGCTTCGGGAGCGGCTGTGCAGCTCGGCCGTGGCCCTGGCCCGCCACGTCGGCTACCGCAACGCCGGCACGTGCGAGTTCCTGCTGGACGGTGACGGCACCGTGGGGTTCATCGAGATGAACGCCCGACTCCAGGTCGAGCACCCGGTGACGGAGATGGTCACCGGTCTCGACCTCGTCGAGCTCCAGCTGCGGGTGGCCATGGGCGAGGAGCTCCCGTTGCGCCAGGAGGACGTCGTCCGCCGGGGCCACGCCGTCGAGGTCCGCCTCTACGCCGAAGATCCCGACGAGGGCTTCCTACCCCAGTCCGGCCGGCTCCTCCACCTGCGCTGGCCCGACGGCACCCGGGTCGACTCGGGCGTGGAGGAGGGCTCGGAGGTCAGCACCTATTACGACCCCATGCTGGCCAAGCTCATCGTCTCCGGCCCCGACCGGTCCACGGCCCTCACCTCCCTGTCCGAGGCCCTGGAGGAGACCGAGGTCCTGGGGCTGCGCACCAACGCCCCCTTCCTGCGGGCGGTCGCCGCCGACCCCGTCGTCACCGGCGGCCAGGTCACCACCACCTGGCTGGAATCCGCCTATCAGGACTGGCGCTCGACCGGAGAGGGCATTCCCGAAGAGGCCGTCGCCCTGGCGGCGGCGGCGGAGGCCGATCACGTCCAGCGCGCCGCCTCCGGCCCCGACCCGTGGTCGACGGGCGGGCCCTGGCGCCTGCTCGGCACCCGCACCACCCGGGTGGTGCTCCAGCCCGCCGG
This sequence comes from Acidimicrobiia bacterium, assembly GCA_044870155.1. GTDB lineage: Bacteria > Actinomycetota > Acidimicrobiia > IMCC26256 > BP-133 > CAWBJP01. The sequence goes on from JBIOYN010000113.1 coordinate 1,631, forward strand.
TGAGGAACAGGCTGTCGAGGTTGACGGCACCGGCCCCTACCGGGTCGGCGACCACGTCCTCGAGCGCTGCCTGGAGCATCACGCCTGGACGCTCGACGGCGAGCCTGCCGCCGCCGCCAAGGGCGGCGACGCCTGGCACGTGTGGTGGCGGGGCCTCCCCTACGAGATCCCCTTGGGCCTGCGCCCCCGGGTCGTCGACGCCGAATCCGGCCCTGCCCACCTGGGCGCCCCCATGCCCGGCACCGTCATCGCCGTCCGGGTGGCGCCGGGCGAGCGGGTCACCCGGGGCCAGCCCCTGGTCGTGGTGGAGGCCATGAAGATGGAACTCGAGGTCAAGGCCACCGCCGACGGGGTCGTGTCGGCGGTGCGGTGTGCCCCCGGCGACCAGGTCGACCGCGGCCAGGTCCTCGTCGACGTCGACCCCGAAGCGGAGTGAACCCCGACCCCGACGACGTCCTGGAGCTGTTCCTGGGGTTCTGGATCTCGCGGACGGTCATGGCCGCCGTGGAGATGGGCGTGTTCGAGGCCCTGGAGGGCAAGGTCCTCGACGTGGCCGAAGCCGGCGCTGCCCTGGGCGGCCTGGCGGAGCGGCCGACGAGGGCCCTGCTCGACACCTGCGTGGCCGTGAACCTCCTCGACAAGGTGGACGGCCGCTACGCCAACTCCGCGCTCGCCTCCCGGTTCCTCCACGCCGGCTCGGAGTACTCGGTGCGCAACTACGTGCTCGACGAGCGCTGGTGCTGGGGAGCGTGGGGACGGCTGGAGGACGCCCTGCGGGCCGACGCCCAGCAGCTGCCGCCCGACGAGGAGGGCTATCACGCCTTCCCCGCCGACTTCTTCTACGACTTCCTCCACGGCCACTCGCTGGCCATGGCCGAGCGCCTGGCCGACGCCGTCGACCTCACCGGCGTGCGCCGGATCATGGACGTCGGCGGCGGCTCGGGGGCGGTGTCGATCGCCCTGTGCCGGCGGTTCCCGAGCCTCGAGGCGATGGTCGTCGACCAGGAGCCGGTGGCGGCCCGGGCGGCGGAGCACATCGAGCAGGCCGGCCTGTCGGACCGCATCACCACCCACGCCGGCAACCTCTTCGCCGACCGGCTGCCCACGGGTTGCGACGCCGCCGTGGTGGCCAATCTGTTGCATGACTTCTCACCCGAGCGCAGCGTCGAGATCCTCGGCCATGTGGCCACCGCCCTCCCCGCCGGCGGGCGGATCATCATCATGGAGATCGTCCCCGACGACGACCGCACCGGCCCGCCGCTGGCCGTCGCCTTCGCCACCGCCATGATCGTCAACACCGCCGGCGGCGACGCCCACACCGCCGTCCGGTATCGGGAGTGGCTGGCCGGCGCCGGCTTCGGCGACATCCGTGAACACCGCCTTCCCGGCCGCATGGTCACCCGCGCCTTCGAAGCCGTCCGCTTCTGACTATCCCCGCGGCATGTCGCAGCTGGAGCCAGTGCGGGCGAAGCTCGTGACCACGAGGGCGAAGTATCGGTCCTGGGCGACCCGGCGATACCGGCCATGGGGTGACTCCGGCACGTCCGTCTGCTCGAAGGTGGCGACCAGGACGGGCTGGCGCTTGGCGATCTCACGTCCGACAGTGGAGTCAAGGGACCACCAGTTGGGATCCACAATCCCTGTGGTGCCTCGTTGACTGGCGGTAGCTCCCTTCGCCACTGCCGCGCTGGTCAGTCCGCGGGTGTCGAGGATGCGCACGTCCTGGCGGGCATAGCCGACGTATCCCACTTCGCTCAGCGCGACCAGCTCACCGGGCCGGGCGCACTGCACCAGGCGGGGCAGGTCCGCCCACAGGCCCGAGTAGCCCGGGTCAAACCCGATCTTGACGAGGTCATGGTTGTTGAGCCGGCCGGACGCTTCCCAGATCGGCCGAGCGGCCGCGGCGAGTGGGTAGGCGCCGGCCACGACCAGGCCCCCAACCGTGAGACTGGCCAGTGGTCGGGCCAGGGGCGGCAGAGCCCGTGCCAGAGTCACGGCTCCGGTGACGATCAGCACTGCGGCTGGGGCCAGCACGGGGGTGAGGAAGCGACCCCCGGGCATCCAGTCTCCTCCGGAGCGCAAGATGAAGAGGCACTGGGCGAAGACTGCGGCGGCGCAATACAGCAACCGGTGGCGCCGCCGCGCCGCCACCGCGATCGCGGTGGCGAGACAGGCGACCTGGACGATGATGACGACGTCAGCAAGCGTGGCCCGGAACTCCGTGGTTCCGAGGGTCGTCTCCGGCTGGAGCGACCGCACCAGGTAACGCCACGCTCCCCAGATCTCCCGACTCGGCGGCCCGCTCTTGGCGAAGTACGTGTTGGGCACGATCTCGCCGTAGTAGGCAAGCCGAGCGAGCACGGACCCGACCGCGATGGCGACCGCCGGGATCGCCCACCGGAGGCGCCCGGGGATGGGACCGGTTTCGATGATCATCGAGCTGAGGGCGAGAGCACCCACCAGGATCGCCGACTCGGGCCGGGCGAGGATGGCGAGACCGGCCACGACGCCGTCCTGGAGGCGCGGCCCATCGACCGACGGGTCGAGCAACCGGTCGATCAGCACGGCGATCAGCCATGCGGCCAACGTCGTTTCCAGGCCGTTCACGCCGGAGATGGCCGTCAGCCAGCTGGCGGCGACGAGCAGCGGCGCCAGCAGTTTCATCAGTGGGGGAAGCGGCTGCTTCTCGAAGATCCGGCACACGCGATGGACGAGAAGGACCCCGAAGACGATCGACGCCAACTTCAGCTTGAGAAGGTCGGCGCCGCCGGGGAGGAGTACGCCGACGACCGCCACCACGAGATGAAGGGGGCTGGTGAAACCCTCGACGCGTTCCCCTTCGTTGAAGACCGGGCCGAGTCCGTGGACAATGTTCGCGGCGTAGCGGAGCGTGATGAACGGGTCGTCCGTCGTCACGCAGAAGGCCAGGAGCGCGCAACACAGGAAGACGGCGACGGCGAGGATGGTCCGTCCGCCGATCCAACGTCGCACTGGCGCACTGTAAGCCGCCTGGCACGAATTGTCAGTAAAAACACCTTTTGCGGCTGATGTGGCTAATGGTATTTTTGCGGTAGTTGTTTCTTACGGGGTTCCAGAAGCGATCAGGGCGGAGGCTTCGGATGGATCTCCAGCGGCGCATCAGTCGTCTGTTGGCCATAGCGGGAAGCGCACTCCTGGCCTGTGGCGTGGTGGCCGGGGCGCTGGCCGGCGATGCCGGCGCCGCCTCCCAGCCACCGCCGGACAAGCCCGACCATGCCGGCCACACCACCACGACCGAGGGGCCGACCACCACCACCCGCAAGTCGAAGTCGTCGACGACCACGACGACCAAAGCCCCCACCACGACCACGACGGCGGCGGCCACCACCACGACGGGGCCGACCACCACGACGGGGCCGACCACCACGACGGCCCCGCCCACGACGACCACCCGTGCGGCCCCGACCACGACCACGACCGTCGCCGCCTCCCAGGACCAGTCGGCGCCGGCACCGAGCGAATCTCCGCCGGCCCAGACGAGTGACGGCCAGAGCGACGAGGCCTACGCCACCCAGGTGGGCCCGACGACCTCG
>JBIOYN010000114.1:0-3206 GCA_044870155.1 Acidimicrobiia bacterium
AACCCGCAGAACGTGCAGCGGAACGTGCACACGTTGGTGTAGTTGATGTTCCGGTTGCGCACGAAGGTGACCACGTCGCCCACGATCCGCCGGCGCAGGTCGTCGGCCACGGCCGCCACCGCCGCCACCTCCGGGCCGCGGGCCGTGAGCAGGGTGGTGATCTCCTCGACGCCGACCTCCTGGCCCAGTCCCACGCCGGCCAGGACCTCCCCCACGGGCCCGCCCGCCCGGGGCGTCCCTCCCAGAATGAGCGGCGGCTGGTCGTGACCGCCGGCCGACCACCGGCTGTCCCGGGCCAGCCCCTCGGAGTCCGAGGCGCACAGGACGGCGAAGCGCACGTCCGGATGCAGCCATTCGTCGGGCCGGGTGACGTACTCCGGGTACACGGTGAGGCGGGGGGCGAGGACCTTGCCGGCGGCCTCGGTGGCCAGCCGGAGCCGTTCCCGCTCCGGCCAGGGCCGCTCGGGGTTGACGTGGTCGGGGGTCACGGGGGAGACGCCGCCCCAGTCATCGATGCCGGCGGCGACCAGCGCCCCCAGGTCGGAGGCCAGGTTGGGCGGCGCCTGGAGGTGGATGTCGGCGGGCAGGACGAGGCGGGCAGCGGCCACCGTCCAGAGCATTTCCTCCTCCGGGCACGGGGGGTGGTTGGCCATCCCCGTCCCCGGCTTGGGCAGGAAGTTCTGGACGATCACCTCCTGGACGTGGCCGTGGCGGGCATGGCTGGCGGCGATGGCGGCCAGCGTCTCCAGCCGCTCGTCCCGCGTCTCGCCGATGCCGACGAGCAGCCCGGTGGTGAAGGGGATGCGGGCCTCGCCTGCCGCCTCCAGGGTGGCCAGGCGGCGCTCGGGGGTCTTGTCCGGGGCCCGGTGGTGGGCGCCCCCGGGCTCGGCCAGGCGGGCGGCCAGGGTCTCGAGCATCATTCCCTGCGAGGGGCTCACAGCCCGCAGGCGCTCGAGCTCGGGACGGGAGAGGGCGCCGGCGTTGGCGTGGGGGAGCAGGCCCGTCTTCTCCAGCACGGTGCCGGCCGCCGCCACCAGGTAGTCGACGGTCGAAGTGTGGCCGTGTTCCTCCAGCCAGCGACCGGCCAGCGGGTAGCGGTCCTCGGGGGCCTCGCCCAGCGTGAACAGCGCCTCCCGGCAGCCGGCCTCGACGCCGGCGGCGGCGATGGCCAGCACCTCGTCGAGTTCGAGGAAGGGTGACTGCAGGCGGGCCGGCGGCTTGGCGAAGGTGCAGTACCCGCAGCGGTCCCGGCACAGCATGGTGAGGGGGATGAACACCTTGGGCGAGAATGTGATCCGGTCGCCGAAGGTGGCGTCCCGGCGCCGGCCCGCCTCGACCACGAGCTCGGCCAGGGGGGCGCGGACGAGGTCGCCGGAGGTCACGGCGGCACAGGGTAGTGGTTGCCCTTGCCCGGGCTTTGAGCCAGCTGAGGAGGTGTCCCCCGCGGCTCGGGGTTCCGGTCGCATACTGGTGCCGTGCGCGACTGTCACTGCCTCCTGTGCGCCGCCGGCTCCCCCGATCCCGCCGGCTTCGAGGTGGTGGTCGGAGAGGATGCGCCCTACGCCTACACCGTTGGTCTGTGGCACTCCCACGGTCACCCGGAGGTGACGCTCTTCGGCCTGCCCGACGCCGGGCTGCGCCTGGAGAAGGTGGCCGCCGAGGTGATCGACGGCCGGGTGCTGTCCCCCGACCAGGGCGACGACGACATCCTCGGCGACGTGCCCGTCGAGCGCCGGCCGGTGCTCGCCACCTGGCATCGCCGGCTGTTCCCGGCCCTGCTCGAGTTCTACCGGGGCCAGCCTGTCCCCGTCGTGCAGCTCGCCGTTCACGGCGAGCTCTATCAGCCCCGCCTGTGGGACCGCTGCCCGCCGGAGCCACCGCCGGCGGGGTGGCCGTTCCCGGATCCGCCCGAGACGGTGGTGCTGGCCACCGCCGGCGTCGCCTTTGACGGCGCCCCGCTCATGCTCGTGGCCCACGACGAGGACGGCGAGTGGCAGTTCCTCGGACCCGGTGGTGACGACTTCACTCCCGTGCACCTGGCCCATCTGCTGCGGTGCCATCCGGCCGTCGGCGCCCTGGGTGACCTGCCGGTGGGGTGGGAGGCGACAGCCGGAGCCGCCGGCTCCTGGCGCCGGGCCCGGTCGGACGACTGAGCCGTTCTTTGTGACATTCCTGCGCGCCGTGTGAGCAGGAACGTCACAAGAAATGGACGACGGTGGGCGCTCGATCAGTAGCGTCCGGCCTGGCCGGCGCGGCCCGACCGGGGACCGTACGGGGCGGCGTCGAGCCAGCGTCCGGCCGGCTTGACCACGGATGCCACCGCCGCCGCCAGGCGGCGCTTGAGGCGCAGGCGGGGGTCCTTGGCCTCCATGTGGGCCAGGGCGGCGCCGGCGGCGGCCCGGTTGAACTCGGCGGCGTGGCGCCGGTCGGCGGCGAAGCACTCGACGGCCTCCCGGGCCACGGCCCGGTCGGTGGTGGCGAGGGCGGTGGCGATGGCCTCGGCGGCACTGGCGGCGTCCACGAAGCCGGAGTTCATCCCCCGGGCCCCGAAGGGGGCGAAGAGGTGGGCGGCCTCGCCCACCAGCAGCACCCGGTGCTCGGCGTCGGTGAAGGTGCCGGCCAGCACCTGGAGGAAGCGGTAGGTCGAGACCCAGGCGATGCGCTCGGCGTAGCGGGGGTCGACCACCCGTCCCAGCCAGCGCTGCACGCCGGCGTAGCTGCCGAACTCGTCGGGGTCGTCCTCCTCCCGGCACTGCAGGTCGACCCGCCAGCCGCCGGCGAAGGGCACCAGCAGCACGTTGCGGCCCTCGACGCCCGGATGCTCGTAATGGAAGACCCGCTCCGGGGCCATGGGCCGCTCCGAGACCTCGTGCACGTCCACGATCACGAAGGGCGCCTCGTGGCGGGGGCCGTCCATGGCGATCCCGAGGGCGGTGCGCACCCCGGAGCGGGCGCCGTCAGCGGCGATGACGTAGGGGCTCCGCCAGGTGGCACCGCCGGCGGTGGTGACCGTGACCCCGTCGGGATCAGACTCGACGCCGGTGACCAGCGCCTCCCAGGCGAACTCCACGCCCGCCTCCCGGCAGGCGGCGAGCAGGAACCGCTCCGTCTCGGACTGGGGCAGGCTGGTGGAGGGCGGGAGGCGGTCGGGCGGGGGTGGGGGATAAGTGCGGACGTACACGTCCCGGCCCCGGAAGGTGCTGCGC
>JBIOYN010000115.1:0-6352 GCA_044870155.1 Acidimicrobiia bacterium
GCGCAGAGCACCAGCTTGAGCATCAGCTCGTTCCGGACGTCCCGCAGATGAGCGACGGGCGTGTGGAGCCAGCGGTCGAGCGCCGCCCGCCCTCTCCGCTCGATGCGGTACACGGTCCGCGGCGGTCCGGCTTCACCGGGTTCGGTGGCACGGGGATGGATGAGCGCCTGGTCCTCGAGCCGGCCCATCGCCCGGTAGACGAGGGGCCGGGGGACGGTCCACACCCGACCCACGGGTGAGGGAGCCTCGAGCTCGCGGGCGACGGCGAAACCGTGGGCGGGAGCCGTGGCGATGACCCCGAGCACAGCCCACTCGGTCAGAGACAGCTCGGGGGGAGTCGATTCTCTCGACCGGTGGACCGTGACTCGCTGGGGGCTGGCAGGCATTTGGGCGACAACCTAGTCGCAACGAGACTTCTCTGTAGTCTCGTTGCGACTAAGACGCCGACTTCACACGCCAAGACACAGGTACTTGAGCTCGAGGTATTCCTCGATGCCGTAGTGCGACGCCTCCCGTCCGACGCCGGACTGCTTGACGCCCCCCCACGGAGCCACCTCGGTGGTGATGAAGCCGGTGTTGACCCCGACCATGCCGTACTCGAGGGCTTCGCTCACCCGCCACACCCGGGACGCGTCCTTGGTGTAGACGTAGCTGGCCAGGCCGTACTCGGTGTCGTTGGCCTGGGCCACGACCTCCTCCTCCGTCTCGAACCGGAAGAGGGGGGCGACGGGCCCGAACGTCTCCTCCTTGGCCACGAGCATGTCCTGGTTGGCCTCGGTGATGATGGTGGGCTCGTAGAACGTCCGGCCCAGCGCATGGGGCCGCCCGCCGACGAGGACCTTGCCGCCCCGGGCCTGAGCGTCCTCGACGTGGGCCGAGACCTTGGTCAGGGCCTGCTCGTCGATCAGGGGACCCTGCTCCACCCCCTCAGCCCGGCCATCCCCCACCTGGAGCTTGGCCACGGCGGTGGCGAAGCGCTCGGCGAACTCGTCGTAGATCGAGCTCTGGACGTAGAACCGGTCGGCGCACACACACGTCTGGCCGGTGTTGCGGAACTTGGACAGCAGGGCACCCTGGACGGCGGCGTCGAGATCGGCGTCCTCGAACACGATGAAGGGGGCGTTGCCTCCCAGCTCCAGGGTCAGGCGCTTGACGGTCTCGGCCGAGTCGCGCATGAGCAGGCGACCCACCTCGACCGAACCCGTGAAGCTGACCTTGCGCACGATCGGATTGGAGGTCAGCTCCCGGCCGATGGCCTCCGGCTCCCCCGTCACGACATTGAACACACCGGCGGGCACGCCGGCCTGCTCGGCGAGCACGGCCAGCGCCAAAGCGCACAGCGGCGTCTGCTCCGCCGGCTTGACCACCACGGTGCAACCGGCGGCCATGGCCGGCGCCGCCTTCCGGGTCACGAGGGCCAGCGGAAAATTCCAGGCCGTGATGGCGGCGCAGACCCCGATGGGCTCCTTGAGCACGACGATGCGGGCCTTGGGAAAGGGGCTCGGGATGGTGTCCCCGTACACCCGCTTCGCCTCCTCCGCGAACCACTCGACGAGGGCAGCGCCGTACATGATCTCGCCCTTGGATTCGGCCAGGGGCTTGCCCTGCTCCGCCGTCATCAGGGCCGCCAGGTCGTCCTTGTGCTGGAGGATGAAGTCGTACCAGCGGCGCAGGACGGCGGCGCGTTCCTTGCCCAGCAGGGCCCGCCAGCCGGCCAGCGCCTCCTGAGCGGATTCGATCGCCTGTCTCGTCTCGGTGGCGCCCATGTCCGGGACCGTCGCCAGCAGCTCCCCGGTGGCGGGGTCGTGGACGGGGAAGGTGGCGCCCGACTCCGCGCCCACCCAACGGCCCCCGATGAAGCATGCATCCCGAACCAGAGCGTTCTCGTCCACCGTCCGCCTCCTCGGTCTCGTTGGCGCCACCGAGGGTATTCCACCAGCGGGCTCCGATCATTCGCCGGCCGCAAGTGCCGTCACGCAACTCCTCGACGTTCACCCGACCACGTCGACCTGACCCGAGCCGACAAGCGCGGCTCTCGCGAGAAGCCCACCGGATCTCAGCCCATGGCCCGTCTTCCGATACCCGGGGCATACTCCTTTGGGTGGGAGATGGCCCGAGCACGGCGACGATCGTCTTCACCGACATGGTCGGGTCGACGGCGCTGCGGACCCGGTTGGGCGAGGAACCGGCCGACGAACTGAGGCGCATTCACGACCGGTTGCTGATCGGCCGCATCGAGGCTCACGGCGGCCAGGTGCTCAAGAGCCAGGGCGACGGCTTCATGGCCGCCTTCCCAGCCGCATCCAACGGGCTCACGGCGGCCGTCGAGATGCAGCAGGTGGCGGCCTCCTACAGCCGGCGGCACGACGCCCTGGCTCCGATCTGCCTGCGGATCGGGCTCTCGGTCGGTGACGTCTCCTGGGAGGAGGGCGACATCTTCGGCACGCCCGTCATCGAAGCCGCCCGGCTGGAGGCGGCGGCGGAGGGCGGGCAGATCCTGTGCTCGGAGATGGTGCGGCTCATGGCCCGGGGCCGGGGCGGCCACGAGTTCCGTCCCATCGGCTTCCTCGAGCTGAAAGGACTCCCCGAACCGGTGGCCGCCTGCGAGGTGGTGTGGGAACCGGCGCCGGACGAGCCGCCGCTGCCCCTGCCTCCCGAGCTCGCCGCGGAGACGGCCAAGCCCTTCGTGAGCCGCGCCGCCGAACTCGACCGCGTCGCCGAGGTGATAGCCGACGCCGGACGGGAGCGGTTGACCGTGGTGTGGCTCCTCGGCGAGCCCGGGATCGGCAAGACCCGCCTGGCCATGGAGGCAGCCCGCCGGGTGCACGAGACCGGCGGGATCGTGCTCTTCGGTCGCTGCAGTGAGGACGTCGCCATCCCCTACCAACCGATCCTGGAGGCTCTGCGCTGGCATGTGGCCCGCATCGCCGATCACGAGCTGGGTGACCGGCTGGGAACGACGCCGGGCGAGCTGATCCGGCTGGCGCCCGAGATCGGCGAACGCCTCCCGGGGCTGGAGGCGGCACCGACCACGAGCGCCGAGGTGGAGTTGTACCGGCTCTTCGAGGCGGTGCGCAGCTGGCTGGCGGCCGCCGGAGCCGGACGGCCGCTTGTGGTCCTCCTCGACGACGTCCACTGGGCGACGCGCCCCACCCTCGCCCTGCTCGGCCACGTCATCCGCTCGGCCGAGCCGTCCCGGACGGTGCTGCTCTGCACGGCCCGCAACACCTCACCGGACGACAACGAGGCCCTGGCCGCTCTGGTGGACGAGCTCGACCGGAAGGGCGCACCCAGCCAGCGGGTCGAGCTCGAGGGCCTGAGCGCCGGCGCCATCGGGATGCTTCTGGAGCTGTCGACGGGTCAGGCGCTCGACGAGCGGTCCCGTTCGCTGGTCGATCAGCTCCACACCGAGACGGGGGGGAATCCCCTCTTCGTCGACACCCTCCTCGCCGCGCTCCCGCCGGAGGAAGTCGCTGGCGGCGTACGGCCGGGAGCGCTCCCCCGGACGGTGGCGGAAACGGTGGCCCGCCGAGTGGCGCGGCTCGCGCCCGATGTCGCCGACGTGCTCAAAACCGCCTCGGTGGTGGGTCTCGACTTCGACCTGCGGGTGGTGGCCCGGGCGGCGGCCTGCGACGAGCTCGACACCCTGGAGGCTCTGGAGACGGCGGGACGGGCCGGACTCGTGGGCGAGACGGCGGCCGACCGGTACCGGTTCAGTCACGGCCTGGTGCGCTCCGCCCTCCGGGATCAGCTCAGTCAATCCCGCCGGGCACGGATCCACCTTCGGGTCGGCGAAGCCCTGGAGGGGATCCACGGCTCCGAGCTGGAGGACCAGGCCGGCGCCCTGGCCCACCACTTCTCGGAGGCCATTCCCGTGGCGGGAGCAGTGAAGGCCTACCGCTACTCGGTGCTGGCCGCCGAACGAGCCGCCCGCCTCCTCTCCTACGACGAGGCCGCCCACCACTACGGGCGGGCGCTGGAGCTGCTCGACGACGCCGGCGAGGCGGACTGGCTGACCCGCCACGAGCTCCGGCTCGCCCGCGGCGACGTACAGCGGGCAGCGGGGAACCTGAGCGACGCCTTCGCCACCTTCAGCGACGCGGTGGAAGAGGCGACCGCCCAGGGGGCTCCCGAGCCCCTGGCCCGGGCGGCGGTCAAATTCGAGGAGACGATCCACTGGTTGGGGCGGTCCGGCGAGGCCCTGGCCGTGCTGCAACGGGCCGAGCAGCTGCTGCCGGCGGAGGAATCACCGCTCCGGGCCGAGATCGCGGCGGCGATCAGCCGGGCGTTCCGGTTCCGCGGCCAGGAGGCCGACAACCTCGAATGGGCGCAGGCGGCGTGGGCCATGGCCGAGCGCTTCGGTGACCCCGTCCTCAGCGTCAACGTGCTGTCCAGAACGAGCCTGCCCTACGTGAACGTCAGCGACGCGCCCATCACCGCCGCGCAGTGCGCCGAAGTGGTCTCGCGGGCGGAGGAGGCGGGAGAGGACGACGTGCTGATCCACGCCACCTGGCAGCTCATGTGGGCGACCGTGCAGCTCGGCGACTTCGTGGCCGTGGACCGGCTCTTCGCCGACTACACCCGGCTGGCCGAGCTCCGAGGCCCGCTGTGGCAGCAGATCGTCATCCCCTTCCTGTCCCTCAGGGCCAACCTCGCCGGCGATCTCGGGGCCGCCGAGCGGTTGCTGGAGACCGCCGAGGAAGCCGGCGAGGCCCGGGGCTGGATCCGCGAAGGGCTCACGGCGGTGGCGATGTTCCTCATCCGCCGGGAACAGGGCCGCCTCGATGAGGTCGCGCCCGCCCTCCGGGTGCTGGCCAGGCTCCGCCCGGGCGGGGAGGACGTCTGGCAACCGGGCCTCGCCGTCCTCTCCGCCGAACTGGGCATGATGGCCGAGGCCCGGTCCCAGTTCGAGACCTTCGCCGGCGGGAACTTCACCACCGTGCCCCTCGATGCCAGCCGCGAGCTGAGCCTGGCCTTCCTGGCCGAGGTGTGTGTCGCCCTCGGCGATGCCGAGCGGGCCCCCTTGCTGATCGACCTTCTCCGGCCCTGCGAAGCCAGGCTGCTCGCCGTCTTCGGCAGCGCCGTGTGTCTCGGCCCCACAGACCGCCTCCTCGGGATGCTGGCCACCGTCGCCGGGCAGTCCGCCGACGCCGAGCGGTGGCACCGCGCCGGCCTCGACCTGGCACGGCGCCTCCCCTCGCCGTTGTGGACCGCCCACTGCCTCCACGACTACGCCATCCATCTGCGACCGACCGGCCCGACGGCGGGTGACGCCCTGCTGGCCGAAGCCGCCGATCTCTGCTCGCGCCACGCCCTCGCCGGCCTGGCCGAAAGGGTCGATCGCCTCCGGGCCTAGACTCCGGTCACCGTGGGGGAAGGGGGCGGCGATGCCGGTCTACATGATCGAACGCAATTTCGCCGAGCAGATGGAGCTGACGAAAGAGGTCGCCGAGGCGGCCATGCCCGTCATCGAGGCCGAGGGGAACAAGTGGCTGTACTCGTTCACCTGCGCCGACAAGAAGAAGATGTACTGCCTCTACGAGGCGCCCAATGCCGACACCATCCTGGCTGCGGCCAAGCGCCTCGGGTTGCCGGCGGACGTGATCATCCCGGTGGACGAGGTGCGACCCGAACAGTTCACCTGAGCATTAGCCGGCGCGCAGTTCGTCGATATCGAGTTCGAGCGGTCCCCGGGCGGTCAGGTAGTCGGCGATCGAACCCTGGGCTTCGAAGCCCATCACGATGTAGGGCAGGCCGTCGCCGGTGATCCCGGCGTCATGGACGGTGACGGTGTTGGGGTGGCCCGACAGGGTGCCCACCGCCTGCAGTTCCCGCCCGAAATCATCCCAGGCCCGGTAGACCGATCCGAATCCCCCGCGGCCGATCTCGACGGCCTCTTCGTAGCCGGCCAGTCCGAGATCAGCGCTCATGGGGCGCCCGCCAGCCCCGGGCGGCCACCGGGTCCCATTCGGCGCCGTCGCTCCGGACCACCAGGGTGGCGTCGTGCAGGTTCACGGTCGTGCAGCAGTGGGTGGGGACGACGGCCAGGCGGTCGCCCACCCGCAGCCCCGTCGGGCCCTCGCCGACCAGCATCCCGTGCTCCTCGCCCATCCGCTCCAGGGTCAGGCCGCTCCGCCCCACGACCAACCCGTAACCGACCAGGCCGTCGACCAGGACGTCGGCCGACAGCGCCTTGGAGCCGGCGTCGAGGATGGCCCGGTCGGGCGCCGGCGTGGCCACCACGGTGGCGACCACGGCCAGAGCGCAGTCGCCCGTGCCGGTGCTGCCCAGCTTGAGCTGCTGGGCGTCCCCGTAGACGTAGGACCCGGGACGCATCTCCGTCACCCCGCTC
>JBIOYN010000116.1:0-5622 GCA_044870155.1 Acidimicrobiia bacterium
GGGGGTGAGGTTCACCGGGCGACGGGGGGAGAGGGCGCGGCGCGTCGCGTCGCCCTGGCCCTCGTCGCCGTCCAGTTGGCCGTCGTCCCGTCCGAGGCGTCGCCGGCGGCGGGTGACCCCCCCGAGCCGGGGAAGACGTTCACCGACTCCGGCACCGGCACCTGTCACGGGTTGCCGCCCCTGGGGGGATAGCCCGCTACCGTCGCCGGCATGGAGGAGCGGCACCGGGTGGTGATCGTAGGCGGTGGCTTCGGCGGCCTGGCGTGCGCCCGGGCCCTGGACGGGTCACCCGTCGACGTGGTCCTCCTCGACCGGCGCAACCACCACCTGTTCACGCCCCTGCTCTACCAGGTGGCCACCGCCCTGCTGAACCCGTCCGACATCGCCTACCCGCTGCGCAGCGCCTTCCGCCACTCGCCCAACGTCCGCTTCCGCCTCGGGACGGTGACCGGGGTCGATCTCGACGCCCGCGTGGTGCGGACCCAGGACGACGAGGAGCTCCCCTACGACACCCTGGTGCTGGCCACCGGGAGCATCAACGCCTACTTCGGCAACCCGGACCTGGCCCGCTCCACCATCGGCATGAAGAACCTGGACGAGGCCCTGCGGCTCCGCAACCACGTCCTGTCGTGCCTGGAGCGGGCGGCCCAGCTGCCGCCGCTGGAGCGGGGTCCGTGGCTGACGTTCGTGATCGTGGGCGGTGGACCCACGGGCGTGGAATACGCCGGGGCGCTGGGCGAGCTGCTCGCCCTGGTCCTGGGCCGGGACTATCCCGAGCTCGAGCCGGGGTCGGGCCGGATCGTCCTGGTCGAGGGCGCCGGCCAGCTCCTGCCCGCCTTCCATGCCCGCCTGGGGGCCTACGCCGAGCGGGTCCTCACCCGGCGGGGCGCCGAGGTGCGCACGGGCACCCTGGTGAAGGAAGCCACCGATGAGGCCGTCCGCCTCTCGGACGGCGAGACCGTCCTGGCCCGCACCGTGGTGTGGTCGGCCGGGGTGCAACCGTCCGATCCCCTCGTCGAGGCGTCGGGGACGCCCCGCAGCCGGACCCGGCGGCTGCAGGCCGACGCTTATCTCCGCCTCGAGGGCCACCCGGAGGTGTTCGTGCTCGGCGACGCCGCCGCCGTGCCCGGTGGCGCCGGGGGGGCCGAGCTCCCCATGCTGGCGCCGCCGGCGATGCAGGAGGGCCGCCACGTGGCCCGCGCCATCCGGGCCCGGGCCGGCGTCGGGGGCGCTGACCAACCCGGCGCCTTCCATTACAAGGACAAGGGCACGATGGCCACCATCGGCCGCAACGCCGCTGTCGTCCAGCTCGGCCCGTTGCGGATCACCGGGTTCGCGGGCTGGGTCACCTGGCTGGTCGTGCACCTCTGGTACCTCATCGGGTTCCGCAACCGGGCGGTGGTCCTCGCCTCCTGGGGCTGGGACTACCTGCGGCGCGACCGGCCCATCCGTCTCATCGTCCGCAGCGCCGACGACCCGCTGGCCGCCGAACTGCACGGCCGGGGGTCCGAGGAGGGCGACGAACGGGAGCCCTAGCCGAGCGGCTGGGAGATCATGAAGCCGTTGCCCTCGGTGTCCACGAGGTCGGCGAGGAGGATGCCCTCGTCGCCGGGAGCATGGGGAGCCCGCACGACCGAGCCGCCACCGGCGGAGACGGCGGCCACGGCGGCTTCGATGTCGTCGACCTGGAAGCCGAGTCCGGTGTCGACCCGCTGACCGGATCCGCCGGCGTGGAGGGCGACCACCGCGTCACCCGCCGTCAGCTCGCTCCAGTCCGGCGACTGGAACCCGATGGAGAGACCGAACGTCTTCGAATAGAACTCGATGGCCCGGTTCATGTCCTGGACCATGAGGATGAACTTGACGGCCGTGACCCGGAACATGACTTCCTCCTCCACGTGTGGACTCCCGCACACGAGTGTGCGGGAGTCCAGGAATGCCGTCATGAGTGGAGCGCCACTCAAATTGCCGCTCAGCTCTTCGTGAACCCGATGTCCTCGTAGGTGGTGGTGGCGAACCCGAAGGCGCCGAAGTTGGCCAGGTTCTTCTTGGTGGCGACGATCTCGGGCCGCTGGTAGAGCGTGAGCGAGTGGACCTCGTCCCAGATCATCTTGTCGATGCGGTTGCCGACCTTGGCCGCCTCGTCGGCGTCGAAGATGCGGGTGGCCTCGTCGAAGAGGGCGTCGAGCTCGGGGGATCCGACCCGGGCGTAGTTCTGCTGGATGATCAGCTCGCCGTCGGGCCCGGGCTTGGGGTTGGCGTAGATCGACTTCGACGAGCTGATGGGGAACACCGTCCCGATCCACGAGAACACCGTGAACTCGAAGTTGCCGGGGTTGACGTACTTCTCGAAGAAGTCGCCGAGCGGCACCGTCTCGATGTCGACCTGGACGCCCACCGCCTTCAGCATCTGCTGGACGAGCTGGGACTCCTGGGCTGAGGTGGCCACGTTGGCGGGGATGACGAAGCGGATCTTGAGCGGCTTGCCGTCCTTCATGCGCACGTCACCCGACAGGGCCCAGCCGGCCTCGTCGAGCAGCTTCTTGGCCGCCTCGGGGTCGGCCTTCTCCAGATCGCCGGCGTTGGACTGGTAGCCCTTCTGGTTGGTCATGAAGATGTGGTTGTTGAGGGGCGTGGCCTCGAACCCGAGGGGGGTGAGCATGGCCTTCCCGATCGTCTCCCGGTTGATGGCCAGGCCCAGGGCCTTGCGCACCTTGACGTCCTTCAGGACCTCGGTCTGACCGTTGATGGTGATGTGCCGGAAGTTGGGGCCGGCCGCCTTGCGGATGTCGATCCCGGCCGTCTGCTCGGCCTGGCGCAGCTTGTTCACGTCGGGGCCGACGTCGATGAAGTCGATCTCGCCGTTGGCCAGGGCGCCGATCTGGGCGTCGGCGTCGATGACCCGGAAGATGATCCGGTCGAGTTTGGCCTTGCGGCCCCACCACTTCTCGTTGCGCACCAGCGTGATCGTCTGGGCCGTCTTGTCGATGCTCTCGACCTTGAACGGTCCGGCGGTGGTGATGAACTTCTCCTTCCAGCCGTCGTTGAAGACGGCCGGATCGCTATTGGTGGCGGCGGGGTACAGCGGGTTGAACTCACCCCGCCAGTCGGCGAAGGGCTCCTTGAAGGTGACGACGACCTCGAGGTCGTCCTTGCCCCGCACCACGCTCTCCATCTTGTCGTAGCCCTGGGTGGAGCTGACCTTGAACGCCTCGTTGCTGCCGTTCAGGGCCTTCCACTGGGCCTCGAAGTCCTTCCAGGTGATGGGGGTGCCGTCGTCCCACTTGGCCTTGGGGTTGATCTCGTAGGTGACGACCTGCTTCGGGCTCTCGGACGTGAGCTCGCCCTTGGTCACGTACTCCTCGTCGAGGCGGGGCTCGGCCTTGGAGTTGTACTCGAAGGTGCCCGGCATGAGGGCGCCGATGACGTCGGCATTGTCAGACAGCGTCCCGTCCAGGTTGTGGTAGTTGAAGTTGGGCGGGAACTCGGCCAGGGCCCAGGTGAGCGTGCCACCGTCGGGGAGGTCGGCGAGGTCCACGGCGTTGACGTTGTTCGTCTCCGCCGAGTTCTCCTTGCCGGTGTCCTCCGTGCCCTTCTGTTCGCCTTTGTCGCCACCCCCGCCGCAGGCGCCGGCCACCAGGGCGAGGGCGAGCAGCAGGCCGAGCATCCGACGAGTGGGCTTCACGGGTTCCTCCTGGGGGTTGGCGACGCTGCGTGGCCCTGAGATCACAAGAGTGTATTCCCGGCGCCGGCCGGTCAGCAGTCAAAAGCAAAAGCCGCAAATGCGGTCAAAAGACCGGTTTGGCTTCGGCGTAGTGGCAAGCGGCGGCATGATCGCCCCCTTGGGGATAGGGATCGGGGTCGATCTCCCGGCACGCCTGGCGACGCTCCTCGTCGAGGCCGGCGAAGAGCGGGCAGCGGGTGCGGAAGCGGCAGCCGGACGGTGGGTCGGCCGGACTGGGCAGGTCACCTTCGAGCAGGATGCGGCGCCGGGCCCGCTCCCGGGCCGGGTCGGGGATGGGGATGGCGGACAGCAGTGCCTGGGTGTACGGGTGCGACGGCGTGTCGAACACCGCCCGGGTGGAGCCGATCTCGGCGATGCGGCCCAGGTACATGACGGCCACGCGATCGGCGATGTGGCGCACCACCGAGAGATCGTGGGCCACGAACAGGTAGGCCAGGCCGAGCTTGGATTTGAGCTCCTCCAACAGGTTGATGACCCCGGCCCGGATGGAGACGTCGAGGGCGGACACGGGCTCGTCGAGGACGACGATCTTGGGCTCCAGCGCCAAGGCCCGGGCGATGCCGATGCGCTGGCGCTGCCCGCCCGAGAACTCATTGGGGTAGCGGCTGGCGTGAGCGGAGGCCAGGCCCACCAGCTTGAGCAGCTCCCGCACCCGGGCCGCCCGCTGCTCGGGAGGGACGCCGTAGGTGCGCAGGCCCTCGCCCAGGATGTCGCCCACGGGCATGCGGGGGTCGAGCGACGCCATGGGGTCCTGGAAGACGACCGACAGGTCCCGTCGCAGCTGGCGCCTCCGCCGCCGGTCGATCGTCGTCGTCTCCTGGCCCAGGACCACGATCCTGCCTTCCATGGGCTTCACCAGGTTGAGGATCTCGTTGATGGTGGTGGTCTTGCCACACCCCGACTCGCCCACCAGCCCGAGCGTCTCGCCCTCCCGGATGTCGAAGCTGATCCCGTCCACAGCGTGGATCTCTCCGACCACCCGCCGGAAGACGGCGCCCTTCAGCAGGGGGAAGCGCCGCACCAGGCCCTCAACCTCGACCACGGGCGCCCGTTGCTGGCGGGGAAGGCGCTCCACCGGGGCGGGGCCGGCCAGGGGGGCGGGGAAGAGGTCGGTGGCGGTCAGCTTCTGGGACTCGATCTCGCCCTGGCGGTGGCAGGCGGCGGCATGGCCGGGCCCGTGGCCGGGGGCGAGGACGGGTTGGAGGGCCGGCTCGACCTCGTCGCAGATGGCCACCCGCATCGGGCAGCGGGGCAGGAACGGACACCCCCGGGGCAGGGCCACCAGCGACGGCGGGCTCCCCTCGACGGGGGTGAGGGGCTGGCGCTCGGCGATGTCGAGGCGGGGCAGGGATCCGAGCAGGCCGAGGGTGTAGGGCATGCGGGGCCGGTAGAAGAGATCGTCGACCGCCCCCGTCTCCACCGGACGGCCGGCGTACATGACCATCACCCGGTCGGCCAGGCCGGCGATCACCCCGAGGTCGTGGGTGATCATGATGATGGCCGCCCCGGTGGCCGACTGCGCCGTCTTGAGCACCTCCAGGATCTGGGCCTGGATGGTGATGTCGAGGGCGGTGGTGGGCTCGTCGGCGATGATGACGTCGGGGTCGTTGGCGACGGCCATGGCGATCATGACCCGCTGGCGCATCCCCCCCGAGAACTCGTGGGGGTAGGCCCTGGACCTCCCCTCGGGGTTGGGGATCCCCACCAGGTCGAGCAGCTCCACCGCCTTGCGCTGGGCCTCGTCCCGGTTCACGTCCTGGTGGATCCGCACCGCCTCGGCGATCTGCTGGCCCACCGTGTAGACGGGAGTGAGGGCGGAGAGCGGGTCCTGGAACACCATGGAGATGCCCCGGCCCCGGATGCGGGTCAGCTCCTCG
>JBIOYN010000117.1:0-12758 GCA_044870155.1 Acidimicrobiia bacterium
TCCAGGTCGGCATCACCGGCGTCGGCAAGACGGTGTCGGGCACCGACACCGCCGCCTGGCCCGGCGTGGTGGGCGTGGGCGCTCTCGTCGCCCTCCTGGCCCTGCTGAACATGGCCCGCAAGCTGCTGTTGCTCCTCGGGCTCCTGGTGACGGTGGCCGGCGCCGGCCTCCTCTACTACGTCCTCAACGTTGTGGATATCGAGACGAGCGGCAACGCCCTCAAGGAGCTGGGCGGAAGCTTCGCCTCCAGTACGGCCGAGGCCGGCCCCTTTCTCCTGCTGGCCAGCGGGGTCGCCATCCTGGCCGGCGCCGTGCTCAGCCGCTGAGCGCGGCCAGGGGGCTCCGCCGCCGCCGCAGCCCCCGCCACCGGCCTGTTACTGCAGGTGGAAGATCAGGTGGAGCATGTGGTGCCCGCCGTGGCCGTCCCCGCCGCCGCCGTGGTGGGCGGGGGTCATCCCCAAGGCCCGCATGGCATGCAGCGCGCTCATGGTGCCGGCTCCGCTGGTCTCGGCGTCGGCGCTCTCCTCGGAGGACTCCTCGTGGGAGATCTCGAGCTCGCCGGCGGCGCCCACGAACTCGCCCGACCCGCCCGTGATGGGCAGCATGACCGAGTGGCTTTCGCCGTCGCCCTCGTCGTTGGCGGCGTGGTGGGAGGGGACGTGGATGATGCCCTGGGAGCTGATCTGGCCGTCGTCCACCATGATGTTGCCGGTGCACAGGATGCCCTCGTCGACGTTGGCGGTGATGCAGGTCGCCACACCGTGGCCCACGCTCTCCTCGCCGTCATGGTGCTGAGCCGAGTACTGCGACTGCTGGGTGTCCCCCTCGTCGTGGTGATGCTCGAAGAGGTCGAAGTTGATGACGATCTGGTGGCCGTCGTCGCCGATCTCCGAGTGCTCGAAGCTGGTGGCCTCGGCGAGGTAGTGCAGATCGCTTCCGCCCTCGTGGGCAGAGGCGACCGTGGACAGAGCGACGCCGCCCAGCAGTGCGGCGCAAGCCAACGCGACAAGAACCCGGCGCATTCCTGACCCCCTTGAAAGTGGTTCGTCCCGTCGCCGCCTCTACCCCCCGGGAGCCGCTCCCAAATGTCAGCGAGCGCTCCCGTTTGGCCCGGGAGGGGCCGGCCCGGGCAACGTAACAGACCATGAGGCCCCTCGACCTGCGGGATCTGTGCCGCCGCCCGGTCATGGTGGCGCCCATGGCGGGCGGGCCGTCCACCCCCGAGCTGGTGGTGGCGGCGGCCGACGCCGGCGGCCTGGGCTTCCTGGCCGCCGGCTACAAGACGGCCGAGGCCGTATCCGGGGAGATCAAGGCGGTGCGGGCGGAGACGGCCGGCGCCTTCGGGGTGAACGTGTTCCTGCCCCAGCCGCCGGCCGACCCCGCCGCCGTCGGGACCTACGTGGCCTCGCTCCAGGCCGAGGCCGACGCCCTCGGCGTCACGCTGGGGGAGCCGGCATGGGACGACGACGGCTGGGAGGCCAAGCTCGCCCTCCTCCTGGACGACGCGCCTCCCCTGGTGAGCTTCACCTTCGGCTGCCCCCCGGCCGACGTTCTGGCCGCCTTCCGAACCGCGGGCGCGCTCACCATGGCCACGGTGACCACGCCCGAGGAGGCGGCGCTGGCCGCCGCCGCCGGCGCCGGCTGCCTGTGCGTGCAGGGGACCGAGGCCGGCGCCCACCGGGGCAGCTTCACCAACGACGACCGGCCCGGACAGGACTGGACCCTCCTCGGCCTGCTGGCCGAGGTGCCCCAGGTCACCGACCTCCCCCTGGTGGCCGCCGGCGCCGTGGCCGGGCCCGGAGCGCTGGCCGCCGTGCGCGCCGCCGGCGCCCTGGCCGCCGTGGCCGGCACCGCCTTCCTGCGCTGCCCCGAGAGTGGCACCCACCCCGTGTACCGGGCCGCCCTGGCCGACCCCACCTCCACCACCACGGCCGTGACCCGGGCCTTCTCCGGCCGGCGGGCCCGGGGGCTGGTGAACCGCTTCCTGCTCGCCCACCCCGATGCCCCCGCCGCCTATCCGGAGATCAACAACGCCACCCGCCCGCTGCGGGCCGCGGCCGCCGCCCGGGGCGACGCCGGGGGGCTCAGCCTGTGGGCGGGCCAGGGGTGGCGGAAGGCCACCGACCGGCCCGCCGGGGAGATCCTCGACCGCCTGGCCGGAAATGCGACCTTCTGATACAGTTCGCGGTGCCTATGGCTAGGACGTGTATCAGTTTATGCGCCGGAGGGGCCGGTGATCTCCAGCAGCACGTAGCGCTGGCCCTGGACGGTGTGCTCGGCGGCCTCCACGAAGCCGGAGCGCCGGGCGGCATCCAGGCCGGCGGTGTTCCAGTCCCGCACCGCGCACCGCAGGCGCCGGCCGTCGCTCACCTGGCGGGCGTAGTTCACCGCCACGGCGCCCACCTCGGAGCCCAGGCCCTGCCCGGTCAGCTCCGGGCGCACGCCGATGGCCACGTCGAGGGCGCCGGGTTCGGCCTCCAGCCCGACGGGCCGGGCGCAGTCGCCCAGGCAGCAGAACCCGACCAGCCGGTCGTTCTCGTCGCAGATGGCCCAGTAGCCCTCGTCGGGCCGGGGGGCCTCGAGGGCGTCGTAGACGGCCCAGGGGCCCGGATACCGCCACATGGCGATGTCCATGCCGTCCTCGATGGTGAGGGGCCGGACGGCAAGTTGGGGTGTGACCTCGACCACGAGGCCAGTATCACCCCGGGGCGGTCCCGGGCGTAATGCCATTTCAGACTGTGGACAAGGACGGGGAGCGACCGACGTGAACGAGACGGAGCTGCAGGCCCACTTCGACGGGGTGATCGCCGCCGACGGGCGCATCGAGCCTCGTGACTGGATGCCCGAGGGCTACCGCAAGACCCTGGTGCGCCAGATCGCCCAGCACGCCCATTCCGAGATCATCGGCATGCAGCCGGAGGGCAACTGGCTGACCCGGGCCCCCAGCCTCAAGCGCAAGGCCATCCTCCTGGCCAAGGTCCAGGACGAGGCCGGCCACGGCCTGTACCTGTACTCGGCGGCCGAGACGCTGGGCGTCGACCGGGACGAGCTGCTCGACATGCTCCACACCGGAAAGCAGAAGTACTCCACCATCTTCAACTACCCCACGCTGTCCTGGGCCGACGTGGGCGCCATCGGCTGGCTGGTGGACGGCGCCGCCATCACCAACCAGGTGCCCCTGTGCCGGTGTTCCTACGGCCCCTACGCCCGGGCCATGGTCCGCATCTGCAAGGAGGAGAGCTTCCACCAGCGCCAGGGGTTCGAGGTCCTCCACACCCTCTCCCACGGCACGGCGGCCCAGCACGACATGGCCCAGGACGCCGTCAACCGGTGGTGGTGGCCGTCGCTCATGATGTTCGGCCCTCCCGACGTCGAGTCGGCCCACTCGGCCCAGTCCACCGCCTGGGGGATCAAGCGCCACCCCAACGACGAGCTGCGGCAGCGCTTCGTGGACATGTGTGTGCCCCAGGCCGAGGTGTTGGGCCTGACGCTGCCCGACCCCGAGCTCGCCTGGAACGAGGGGCGGGGCCATTACGACTTCGGGCCCATCGACTGGGACGAGTTCAAGCGGGTGGTGCGCGGTGACGGGCCCTGCAACCGCCAGCGCATCGAGCACCGGGTCCGGGCCCACGAGGACGGGGCGTGGGTGCGGGAGGCGGCCCTGGCCTACGCCGCCAAGCACGCCGGCACCAAGGAGGTGGCCGCATGACCGAGAGTCCCTGGCCGCTGTGGGAGGTGTTCGTGCGGGCCAAGCGGGGCCTGTCCCACAACCACGTCGGCAGCCTCCATGCGGCCGACGCCGAGACCGCCCTGCGCAACGCCCGGGACGTCTACACCCGCCGCCAGGAGGGCGTGAGCATCTGGGTGGTGCCGGCGGCCGCCATCACCGCCTCCAGCCCCGACGAGAAGGACCCCTTCTTCGGCCCCGCGGGCGACAAGGTGTACCGCCATCCCACCTTCTACGAGGTGCCGGAAGGAGCCGGCCACCTGTGAGCCCAAACCGGTGAGCACAGGGTGGTTCGGGGTCTCCCCGGCCGACGTCAGCACCTACGCCCTGCGCCTGGGCGACGACGCCCTGGTGCTGGCCCAGCGCCTGGTCGAGTGGTCGAGCCGGGCGCCGGCCCTGGAGGAGGACATCGCCCTGTCCAACATCGCCCTCGACCTGCTGGGCCAGGCCCGCTCCCTCCTGGCCTACGCCGGAGAGGTCGACGGCTCCGGGCGCAGCGAGGACGATCTCGCCTACCTGCGGTCCGAAGTCGAGTTCACCAACTGCCAGCTGGTGGAGCAGCCCAATGGCGACTTTGCCGTCACCCTCGCCCGCCAGCTGCTCTTCTCCACCTACCAGCTGGCGCTGTACCGGCGCCTGGCCGACTCGACCCGGGACGAGACGCTGGCGGCGGTGGCGGCCAAGGCGGCGAAGGAGGTCGACTACCACCGGGACCACGCCTCCACCTGGACGCTGCGCCTGGGTGACGGCACCGAGGAGAGCCACCGCCGCATGCAGGCCGCCGTCGACGGGCTGTGGCCCTACATCCACGAGCTGTTCGAGGCCGACGAGCTGACGGAACGGCTGGTCGCCGGCGCCACGGCGGTCGACCCCGCCGCCCTGCGCCCGGAGTGGGACGCCCACGTCGACGCCGTCCTGGTCGAGGCCACCCTGTCCCGACCCGAGGGCGACTGGCAGCCCGGCGGCGGCCGCCAGGGGCACCACACCGAGCACCTCGGCTACCTCCTGGCCGAGATGCAGCACCTCCACCGCTCGCATCCGGGAGCCCGGTGGTGAGCGCCGAGCCCATGCCAGACCCCGACCCCACCCGGATCC
This sequence comes from Acidimicrobiia bacterium, assembly GCA_044870155.1. Taxonomy (GTDB): domain Bacteria; phylum Actinomycetota; class Acidimicrobiia; order IMCC26256; family BP-133; genus CAWBJP01. Next base: position 4,823 of record JBIOYN010000117.1, read on the forward strand.
GCGCCGCTCTGTCCGAGGTCGTCGACCCCGAGATCCCGGTCCTCACCATCGAGGACCTGGGCGTGCTGCGGGACGTGACCGTGGGCGACGACGGGACGGTGGAGGTCACCATCACCCCCACCTACTCGGGCTGTCCGGCCATGGACGTCATCCGCGCCGACGTGGAACGGGTCCTGGCCGAGCACGGCTTCGCCGGCGCCCGGGTGCGGACGGTGCTGGCCCCGGCGTGGACGACGGACTGGATGAGCGAGGCGGGCCGGCGCAAGCTGGCGGAAGCCGGGATCGGCCCGCCCGGGCAGACTGCCCCGCCCGGACACACCGGCGTGGAGCTCATCCGCTGTCCCCGCTGCGGCTCGGCCGACACCCGCCTGGTCAGCCGCTTCGGCTCCACCGCCTGCAAGGCCATCCGGGCCTGCAACCGCTGCCTCGAGCCCTTCGACCACTTCAAGCCGATCTGATGGCGGGCCGGAGCCAGCGGGCCACCTTCCATCCGTTGCCGGTGGCGGCCGTGGAGCGCCTCACCGACGATTCGGTGGCCATCACCTTCGACGTCCCCGGCGAGCTGGCCGACCAGTACCGCTTCACCCCGGGCCAGCACCTCACGCTGCGCTGCGAGCTGGCCGGCGACGACGTCCGGCGGAACTACTCGATCTGCGCCCCCGCCACCACCGGCCCCCTGCGGGTGGCGGTCAAGCGGCTCCCCGGCGGCGTGTTCTCGACCTTTGCCCTGGAGCGGCTGCGGCCGGGTGACACCATCGAGGTGATGACGCCGTCGGGGCGGTTCACCGTCCCGCTGGATCCGGCCCAGTCCAAGCACTACTGCGCCCTGGCCGCCGGCAGCGGCATCACCCCCGTGCTGTCCATCCTGGCCACCGCCCTGGAGGTCGAGCCCCAGAGCCGGGCCACGCTCGTCTACGGCAACCGCACCAGCCGGTCGATCATGTTCCTGGAGGAGCTGGCCGACCTGAAGGACCGCTACCTGGAGCGGTTCTGCGTGCTCCACGTCCTGTCCCGGGAGCGCCAGGAGGCCGAGCTGCTCAACGGGCGCATCGACGCCGCCAAGCTCAAGGTCCTCCTCGACACGGTGGTGCCGCCCGAGTCGGTCGACGAGTGGTTCCTGTGCGGCCCGCTGGAGATGATCGAGACGGCCCGGGACACCCTGGTCGAGCGTGGCGTCAAGCCCGCCCACATCCACCGGGAGCTCTTCCACGTGGGCCCGGCGCCACCACGGCCGGTGCCGGAACCGGGCGCTGACGCCGACGGGCCCGGGGTTCGGGGAGAGGCGGAGGGCTCCTCGGAGGTGACCATCCTCCTCGACGGGCGCGCCTCGACCTTCGCCCTGGCCCCCTCGGCCGAACCCATCCTCGACGCCGCCCTGGCCGTGCGCGGCGACGCCCCCTACGCCTGCAAGAACGGGATGTGCGGCACGTGCCGGGCCAAGGTGACCGAGGGCGAGGTGGCCATGGACCACAACTACGCCCTGGAGGAATCCGAGCTGGCCGCCGGGTTCGTGCTCGCCTGCCAGTCCCACCCCGCCGCCGAGCGGGTGACCCTGGACTTCGACGCCTGATGGCCCGGACGACCGCCGCCGCTCCGCTCCAGGACCGCTGCCGGCGGATCGTGGCCGGGTTCCGCCGCTCGCCCGACGCCAGCGCCCGCTCCCTGCTCGTCACCATCTTCGGGGACGGCGTCCGGCCCCACGGCGGTGAGATCTGGACCGGGAGCCTGGTGCGCCTGGTCGAGCCCCTGGGGATCAGCGAGCGCCTGGTCCGCACCTCGCTCAACCGGCTGGCCGGAGAAGGGCTCCTGACCACGAGCCGGGCCGGCCGGCGCAGCTTCTACTCGGTGACCCCCACCGCCGACCGGGAGTTCGCCAGCGTGGAGGACCGCATCTACCACCGCACCCGGGAGGCATGGGACGGCCGCTGGACCATCGTGGCCGAGACCGGCGAGCTGTCCCCCCCGATGCGCACGGAGCTGCGCCAGCGCCTGGGCTGGCTGGGCTTCGCCGCCCTGTCCCCCGGGGTCCAGATCTGCCCCGTCGACCACTCCGGCGCCGTGGGGGACCTCCTCAACGACCTGGGCGCGGTAGACCGGGTGGCGTTCTTCCGGGGGCAGGCCAACGGCGTGGGGCTCGACGACCGGGCCCTGGCCCGGCGCACGTCCGACCTCGACGTCCTCGTCCCCGCCTACGACGCCTTCCTGGCCCGCTTCGGGCCCCTGGCCCACGGCGCCGCCGGCGACGTCGACGGAGAGACGGCCTTCCTGACCCGGACCCTGCTCCTCCACGGCTGGCGGCGCATCGTGCTGCGGGAACCCGCCCTCCCCGCCGAGCTGTGGCCCGACGCCTGGGTGGGCGACTGTGCCTACGACGTGGCCGCCGCCGCCTACCGCCGCCTGTCACCGGCCGCCGAAGCCCACCTGGCCTGCCACTGCGAGACGCCGGCCGGCGCCCTCCCCGCCCTCGACGGCCGGCTTCAGCACCGCTTCCCGCCCCGCCACCCCCTCCCGCCCCCCGTCCCGCGTTAGCGAAAGCCGGCTCCCAGACGGGTTTCGCTCACGCGGGATGGAGGGTTGACGGGTTCAGGCAGCGTCGGCTTCGGCCAGGCACGGCTCGTTACACGGGTGGGACAGCGCCGGCTGGGGCACGGGTTTGACGGCGACGGCGGTGCGGATGGTGAGCCAGGCGATCAGCCCGCCACCGGCGGCGGCGGCGGCGCACAGGCGCATGGCCACGTCGAACTGGGTGCCGATGGTGGCCGGACGGCCGGGATCGATGCCGGTCAGGGCGGGCAGGGCGGCCACCGCCACCAGGCCGGCGAGGCGGGCCACGGCGTTGTTGACCCCGGACGCCACCCCCACGTGGCGGTCGTCCACGGCCGCCAGCACCGCCGAGGTGAGCGGAGCCACCGTGATGGTCATGCCCAGCCCGAAGACGGCCACCCCGGGGAGGACGGTGTCGAAGTAGCCGGTGCCCGGCCCGATGCGGCCCAGCAGCAAAAGCCCGGTGGCGGCGACCAGCGGCCCCACGGTCATGGGCAACCGGGGGCCGGTGCGCCGGGACAGGTAGCCCACCCGGGCCGACAGCGTGAGCATGATCACGGTGAAGGGCAGCATCGACGCCCCGGCCTGGAGCGCCGGATACCCCAGTGAGAGCTGGAGGTGGAGGATGAGGAGAAAGATGGCGCCGCCCAGGCCGAAGTACACGGCGAAGGTGGTGAGGTTGGCGCCGGTGAACTGGGCCGAACGGAAGATCTCGAGGGGCAACATGGGGTTGGCCGTCGTGCGCTCGATGGCCACGAAGGCGACCAGGCCGAGCAACCCGGCGACCCCGGCCAGCACGGGCACCATCCCGCCCTGGGCCGGCCCTTCGATGAGGGCGTAGGTCAGGCCGGCGATCCCCACCGTGACCGCCCCCGCCCCGGCCAGGTCGGGACGGCCGGCGTCGGCGGCCCGGGACTCGGGGACGTGGTGCAAGGTGATCCAGGCGGCGGCCGCGGCCAGGGGCAGGTTCAGCAGGAAGACCAGTCGCCAGGAGACGGCGTCCACCAGCCAGCCACCCAGGAAGGGCCCGAGGGCGCTGGCCACGCCCGCCAGCCCCGACCACGCCCCCACCGCCCGGGACCGGTCGTCGGGATGGAAGCTGGCGGAGATGAGGGCGAGGCTGCCGGGGACGAGGAAGGCGGCGGCGGCCCCCTGGAACGCCCGGGCGGCGATGAGGGCGCCGGTGTTGGGGGCCAGCCCGCACAGGAGGGAGGCGGCCACGAAGCCGTAGAGGCCACCCACGAAGACCCGCCGGCGGCCGATCAGGTCGCCCAGGCTGCCCCCCAGGAGGACGAGGGCGGAGAGGGCCACCAGGTAGGAGTCGACCGTCCACTGCAGGCCGGTGGTGCCCATGCCCAGGTCGGCCCGGATGGCGGGGAGAGCGATGTTGACCACGGTCCCGTCGAGGAAGGCCATCCCCGAGCCGAGCACGGCGGCGGCGACGACCCAGCGGCCGGCGGGGGTGCCGTAGCGGATGCCGGCCGGCGGCGGACCGGGTGCGGAGGCGTCGGGCGTCAGCAGGCGGCCAGCATGTCACGCAGGGCGGCGGCCTCGGCCTCGTCGGCGGAGAGGTCCCAGCGCAGTTTGACCGTGACCCAGTGGCGGGCGAAGCCGCACCCGGCCTCGGGGCGGGGCGGCCGCCACTGCGCCGGGTCGCTGTCCCCCTTGGCCTGGTTGGTCGCCGACGTGACGGCGACCAGGGCGGCGGGTTCGTCGAGGTCGTTGGCGAAGGCCCGGCGCCGGTTGGCGTCCCACGCCGAGGCGCCCGAGTCCCAGGCCTCGCCCAGGGCCACCACGTGGTCGATCTCCAGGGCGCGGGGATCATCGGTCATGACCCCGTCATAGACCGAGGTCCACTGCCCGGCGAGCACGGCGCAGGTGGCGGGGTCGGTGCGGGCGGGCACCGTCGACTCGGCCACCAGGACCTCCTCCCGGGTGTCGCAGCCGTCTCCGTCGTCGTCCACCCAGTGCCGGAACAGGCTGCGGGCGTAGCCCGTGCGGGGGCCCTCGGGAGCGATCCGGAGCTGGTCCACGGGGCTGGGGGGCGGCCCCGGCGCGGCCTGGACGACGGGCGCGACGCCGAACGCCACCCACAGGGCGAGGGCAACCCCCAGCCGGCCCATTACGGGCGAGTCCCCAGCACAGCAACCCTCTGCTTAGCCCATCTCGACCCATTTGCCCAGAGTTGGCCCCAAGTGGGCTGCCACACTGTCCGGGTGGTGGACGCCCCCCTGCTGCGCACCTCGGGCCTGACCAAGCGCTACCGCGGCGGCGTGGTGGCCGTCGACGGTCTGACCCTGGAGGTGCCCCGGGGGCTGGTCGGCCTGGTGGGCGCCAACGGCGCCGGCAAGACCACCCTGTTCCGGCTGCTGCTCGGCCTCACCCACCCCACCGAGGGCTCGGTGGAGGTGTGCGGCCACAACGTGGCCACCGACCCCGTGGGGGCCCGCAGCCGGCTCGGCTACATGCCCGAGCACGAGTGCCTCCCCCTCGACCAGACCGCCGCCGACGTGGTGTCGACGCTGGGGGAGATCTCCGGCCTGCCGCCCCGGGCGGCCCGGCAGCGGGCCTCCGAGGTGCTCGACCTGGTGGGGCTGGACGAGGCCCGTTTCCGGTCCGTGGGCGGGTTCTCCACCGGCATGCGCCAGCGGGTCAAGCTCGCCCAGGCGCTGGTGGCCGACCCCGAGCTGGCCCTCCTCGACGAGCCCACCGCCGGCCTCGACCCCACCGGGCGGGAGGAGATGCTGGCGCTGGTGGCCCGCCTGGGGAGCTTCGGGATCTCCGTCCTGCTCGCCACCCACCTCCTCGACGACGTGGCCCAGGTGTGCGACCACGTGGTCATGCTCGACGCCGGGCACCTGGTGGTGGCCGGCACCACCGACTCGCTCCTGGAGCGCACGGGCACGGTCACCGTCGACGTGGGTGAGGGGGCCGTCGCCCTGGCCGGCGCCCTCGGGGACCGGGGTGTGCCCGTCGCCGTGGTCGAGGGCCTGGTGGAGGTGACGGTGCGGGCCGACGACGACCTCGACACCATCCGGGACACGGTGGCCGCCCTCGGCTTGCCGCTGCACCGCCTGTCGTCCCGGGCCGGCTCCCTCGACGAGGCCTTCCTCACCCCCCGGGCCCCCGCCCCGGCGCCGGCGGACGTGAGATGACCGCCGCCACCCGCACCGGAGCCGTCTACGACCGGGGCTACCGGCCCTACGACGGGCCCCGGGGCGGTCGCCGGTCGGCGGCGCTGGCCCTGTACCGGGCGTCGGTGCGCCGGGCCGTGGGCCTGCGCCGGTCGTGGCGCCAGAAGTTCCTGCCCCTCGCGCTCCTGGCGGTGGTGAGCGTGCCCGCCGCCGTCAACGTGGGCATCGGCTTCGCCACCCGCAACTCGCCCCTGGACGGCTTCAGTTTCTTCACCTACCGGGAATACGTCGGCGTGTCGTCGTCACTGCTGCTGTTCGTGGCCGTGTGCGCTCCCGACATCATCTGCCCCGAGCGCCGGCAGCGGGTGCTGCCCATCCTTTTCGCCCGGCCCCTCACCGGCACCGACTACGTGCTGGCCAAGCTGGGCGCCATCGCCAGCCTGGTGTTCGCCTTCTCCTTCCTGCCCCAGGTGCTCCTGTTCGTGGGCCAGGCCCTGGTCTCCGACGGCGCCCTGGGCTACGTGCGGGAGAACGCCGAGATCGTCTGGCAGGTCCCAGCGGCCATCGCCGTGCTGGCCCTGTACTACGCCGCTCTCAGCCTGGCCGTCTCCGCCCTGTCGTCGCGCCGGGTGGTGGCGGGGGCGACGATCCTCGGCCTCACCCTGGTCAGCTCGACCGTCTCGGAGATCCTGACCGAGGCGGCCGACATCAAGAAGGCGGAGCTGCTCAATCTGCTCAACCTCCCCCTGCAGGTCCGGGACCTGGTGTTCCTCGGCCATCTCGACCGGGGCTCGGAGCTGTCCGGCATGACCGGCGGGGGGGCCATGGTGGTGGGCGCCTACATGGCGGTGGTGGCCACCTGCCTGGCTGTCCTCTTCGTCCGCTACCGGTCGGTGGAGACATGAGCGACGAAGCCTGGCCGCCACCCCAGGGGCTCCCCGTGGGGGCCGACCCCGCCTTCGTGGACCCTGCTTTCGTGGATAGGGCCTCGGTGGTGGTGGAGAACCTGTCCATGTTCTTCGGGCCCAAGGTGGCGCTGTCCGAGCTGTCGTGCTCCTTCGGCCCCGGGGTGACGGGGCTGCTCGGCCCCAACGGGGCGGGGAAGACCACCCTCATGCGGGCCGTGACCGGCCTCCTGCCGGTGTCGACGGGCCGGGTGCGGGTGGCGGGCGGCGACCCCCGCCGGGACCGGGCGGTCCAGGCCCGCCTGGCCCTCGTCCCCGAGGACGAGGCCGTTCCCGGGTCCCTCACCCCCCGGCGCCTGGCCCGGTACCGGGCGGCCCTCCACGGCCGGTCCGACCCCGGGGTGGCCGACCACTGGCTCGGCGTGGTGGGCCTCCTGGACGTGGCCGACCGTCAGCTGGAGACGTTCTCCAAGGGCATGCGCCAGCGGGCCAAGGTGGCCGCCGCCCTCGTCACCGATCCCGAGGTGCTGGTCCTCGACGAGCCCCTCAACGGCGCCGACCCCCTGCAGCGGGCCAACCTCATCGCCCTCTTCCGGCGCCTGGGGGACGAGGGCCGCACCGTGGTGGTCAGCTCCCACGTCCTTCACGAGGTGGAGCGCCTGGCCGAGCGGGTGGTCGTCCTGGTGCGGGGCCGCCTGGCCGCCGCCGGCGACCGCCGGGCCATCCGCGACGCCATGGCCGACCGCCCCCGCCGCGTGCTGGTGCGCTCCGACGACTCCCGGGAGCTGGCCGCCGCCCTGGTCGGTCTGGAGGCAGTGGGCGGCGTGGAGGTCGACGGGGACCGGGTCACGGTGGCCACCAAGCGGGCGGGCGAGCTGGCCGTCGCCCTCCCCCGCCTGGCCTCCGCCGCCGGCGCCCGCCTCCGTGAGGTCCGCCCCCTCGACGAGTCCCTCGAATCCCTCTTCCGGGAGCTCGTCCGGTGAGCTCCTCCGTCACGCACCGGGCGCCCGGCGGGTTGAAGGGCGTGGCCATCGTGGCCGGGTACGCGCTGGCGGCGTGCTTCCCCCGGCGACGCCGGCTGGGCCTGCTGCTGCCGGCGGCCGGGGCCCTCCTCTTCGGACTGCTCGTCCACGTGCTCGACGAGCCGGCGGCCGAGGGGCTGGCCTCGGTGACGGGTCCGGGGCTGTTCGGGGTGATCCTGCCCGTGGGCTGCCTGGTGGTGGGCGACGCCGTCATGGGCGCCGAGGTCCGCGCCGGGACCCTGCACTTCACCTGGCTGTCCCCCATCGGCTTCGCCACCATCGCCGCCGGCCGCTTCCTGGCCGGGTGGGCGGTGGCGGTGGCCGCCGTGGC
>JBIOYN010000118.1:0-2613 GCA_044870155.1 Acidimicrobiia bacterium
GGGCACCACACCCACACGGCGTTGGTGGCGCCCTGAGCCCGGAACTGGTCGACGATCCGGCGCCAGGCGGCGATGTAGTTCGCCGGCCCCTCGGCCCACTGGGCCTTCTTGTTGCCGTCCATCTCCCAGAACCAGCGGATGAACACCGGGGCCCCGAGCCGTCTGACCGCCTCGGCCCGGGTGCGGATCATCCCGTCGTGGGTCCCGGCGGCGATGGTGCTCGACTGCACGCCGGAGCCGTTCCAGGAGATCATGGGGATGCGGCCGTTCTCGACGTCCCAGGGCTCGCTCTGGCTGGGGAACTCCTTGGTCCACTCGTAGAAGTGGTGGTCGATGTGCAGGCGCCGGCCGAGGTGGGACTCCAGCTCCTCGATGGCCGCCCGTTGCTTGTCCTCGCCGTAGCCGTCGACCGACTTGGTGTAGGCGCCAACATAGAAGCCGGCGGCAGGAACCAGCGGCCCGGCCGGCCGGCCTCCGGCTGCCTTGGCGTCCGGCCGGGAGGCGACCGGGAGGGCGGCCGCGGCCACCAGTGCCACCAGCGCCAGGGCGCGTACGAACCCCGCCGGGCGTGCGCTCAAAGAGGGGGAAGGCTTGCGTCTGGGCATGGGGGGGAGAGCGAGGCAAGCGCCTCGATCACTGATTTCCCCACGAAGCGTGCCATCCCCTTTACGGATAGTCGAGAACCCTCCAGGTCAGAGGGTGAAACCGGACGTCGGGGGACGGAACTGTTCAGTGGCCCCGGTCGATCCATTCCTGGAGGTGGGGAGCCTCGTCGGCGATGGTGGTCGACGGCCCGTGTCCGGTGTGCACGGTGGTCTCCGGCGGCAGGTTGAGAAGCCGGGCGCTGATCGAGTCCACCAGGGTGGGGAAGTCCGAGAACGACCGCCCGGTGGCCCCCGGGCCGCCCTGGAACAGGGTGTCGCCCGAGAAGACGACGCCGAGATCGGGGAGGTGGAAGCACACGCCCCCGGGGGAGTGGCCCGGCGTGTGGAGCACGTCGAGCTTGGCCCCCGCCACCTCCAGGGTGTCGCCGCCGGCCAGCTTCCGGTCGGCGCCCCGGGCCACGTAGAGCTGGTTCCAGAGCACGGTGTCCTCGGGGTGGAGGGCGATGGGAGCACCGGTGAACCCGTGGAGGTCGAGGGCGGCGTTGATGTGGTCGTTGTGCCCGTGCGTGCAGGCGATGAGCACCACCCGCCGGTCCCCCACCGCCTCCACGATGGGCCCGGCGTCGTGGGCGGCGTCGATGACCAGCACCGAATCGTCGTCGCCCACCAGCCAGATGTTGTTCTCGACCTCGAAGTCCTCCCCGTCGAGGGAGAAGATCCCGGCCGTCACCACATGGTCGATGCGCAGGTCCCCGGCCATCGGCTAGATCACGACCACGGAGCGGAGGACCTCGCCCCGTTCCATCTTGGCGAAGGCCTCCTCCACCTGGTCGAGGGCGATGGTCTCGGACACGAAACCGTCGAGGTCGAGCTTCCCCTGCAGGTACAGGTCGATGAGGACGGGAAAGTCGCGGGTGGGGAGGCAGTCGCCGTACCACGAGGACTTGAGGGCCCCGCCCCGTCCGAACAGCTCGATCATGGGCAGCTCGATGGTCATGGTGGGGTTGGGCACCCCGACCTGGACGAGGGTGCCGGCCAGGTCCCGGGCGTAGAACGCCTGGCGGTAGGTCTCGGGATGGCCCACCGCCTCCACCACCACGTCGGCGCCGTTCCCGTCCGTCAGCTCCTTGATGGCCTCGACGGCGTCGGTCTCCTTGGAGTTGACGGTGTGGGTGGCGCCGAAGCCCTTGGCCCACTCCAGCTTCTTCGGGTCGATGTCGACACCGATGATGGTGCGGGCCCCGGCCAGGGCGGCGGCGGCGATGGCGGAGTTCCCCACCCCGCCGCAGCCGATGACGGCCACCGTGTCGCCCCGCTTGACCCCGCCGGTGTTCACGGCGGCCCCGAAGCCGGCCATGATCCCGCAGCCGATGAGCCCGGCTGCCTCGGCCCGGGCCCGGGGGTCGATGGGCACGCATTGCCCGGCGTGCACCAGGGTGAGCTCGGCGAAGGCGCCGATGCCGAGGGCGGGGGACAGCTCGGTGCCGCCCAGGGTCATCTTCTGGGTGGCGTTGTGGGAGGCGAAGCAGTACCAGGGCCGGCCCCGCCGGCACGAGCGGCAGTTGCCGCACGGCGCCCGCCAGGCGATGACCACGTAGTCGCCCGGCGCCACGCCGGTGACACCCTCCCCCACCGCCTCCACCGTCCCCGCCGCCTCGTGGCCGAGGAGGAAGGGGAAGTCGTCGTTGATGCCGCCCTCGCGGTAGTGCAGGTCGGTGTGGCACACCCCGCAGGCCTTGACCCGGACCAGGGCCTCGCCCGGGCCCGGGTCGGGCACGGTGATGGTCTCCACCGTGACCGGGGCCTTCTTGGCCGTCGCCACCACACCCCGCACCTCGTGCCCCATCGCCGTGTCTCCTTTGCTCACCGGATGGCGGGGACACTACTGCGGGCGGGCTTTCCGGCATGCTCCAGATACGTGGCGCCGCCGGGTCCCGGAACTCAGCCGTAGGCGTTCCGGGCGTTCCTGGTCGGCATCACGGTGACCTCCGGTGCGGACGGCCGCCGG
>JBIOYN010000119.1:0-15026 GCA_044870155.1 Acidimicrobiia bacterium
GGACGGTCTACGTGCGCCCCGACAGGGCCTGAGCCAGCTCCTCCTTGGTCATCGAGGACCGTCCCGGGATGTCGGCCTCCTGTGCCTTCTGGTAAAGCTCCTCCTTGGTCAGGTCCAGCAGGACCGACCCACCGTTTGCCGAGCTCATCAGCTGGGCCTTGCGCTGCATGATCTCGTCACCCATCCGTATGAGCTCGCCGCCCACGGTCTGCCGCATCTTGGGAAAGACCTCGTTCTCCTCCTCCTCGACGTGATGCTCGACCGACTCCTTGAGCTTGGCCACGGTCTGCTGGAGCGCCGCTCCACTGAGCCCACCCTCGATCTTCTTGATCAGCTCCTTGGCCTCGTCGTGCTCCCGCTGGGCCTCCTGGGCCAGCTCGTCGTCGACCTGCTGACGCAGAACCGGATAGACGATCTCCTCCTCCAGGGCGGTGTGGACCTCCAGCTCCTGGCAAATCTGTCTGGCGATGTTCTGATCGCCTGACTGCTCGAACTCGCTGAACAGCATCTCCACCCGGCGGTGGTCCTGCTCCAGAACGTCGACGGCGCTCGGCATGTCTCCTCCTCATGGCTCCCTGGAACGTGTCGTGGAGTCAGTTACCCCGCTGCCGGGGCGGGCACACTGGTGGGCGTGGCGGAGGAAAAGCTCCAGCGCTACCGCGAGATGCGGGACTTCGAGGCCACCCCCGAGCCTTCGGGGGCGGAAGCGGTCCCGGCCGCCGACGGGCTCCGCTTCGTCATCCAGGAGCACCACGCCACCAGCCTCCACTGGGACCTGCGCCTGGAGCACGACGGCGTCCTGGCCAGCTGGGCCGTCCCCCGCGGGCTGCCGCCCGACCCCCGCCAGAACCACCTCGCCGTCCACACCGAGGACCACCCCATGATGTATCTCGACTTCTCGGGGGAGATCCCCGCCGGCCACTACGGCGCCGGCTCCATGACCATCTGGGACCAGGGCACCTACGAGCCCGAGAAGTGGTCGGACCGCGAGGTCATGATCGTCCTCCACGGCGAGCGGGCCCGGGGCCGCTACGTCCTGTTCCAGACCAAGGACAACCAGTGGATGATCCACCGGATGGATCCCCCCGAGGATCCGACCCGGGAGCCCATGCCCGAAGGGTTGCGGCCCATGCTCGCCACCCTGGCCGGCCGGTTGCCAAAGGACGAGTCCAACTACGGCTTCGAGGTGAAGTGGGACGGGGTCCGGGCCCTGGCCTATGTGTCCGGGGGCCGGGTCCGCCTCGAGGCCCGCAGCGGGCGGGAGGTGTCGAACCGCTACCCCGAGCTGCGGGAGCTCGGACGGCGGATGGGCACCACCCAGGCCGTCCTCGACGGCGAGATCGTGGCCCTCGACGCCAGCGGGCGGCCCAGCTTCGAGCGCCTGCAGCGGCGCATGCACGTGGAGTCGGAGTCGGCCATCCGCCGCCTGCGCCAGGACGTCCCCGTGGCCTACGCCATCTTCGACCTGCTGTGGCTGGAGGGGCACTCGACCATGGGCCTGCCCTACGAGGAGCGCCGCCGCCTGCTCGAGGACCTCGGCCTGAACGGCCCCAACTGGCAGACCCCTCCCTCCCACCGGGGCGAGGGGGGCCCGCTGCTGGAGGCGACCCGGGCCGGGGGCCTCGAGGGCGTGGTGGCCAAGCGGCTCGACTCCACCTACGAACCCGGGGTCCACACCCGCAGCTGGCTCAAGGTGAAGAACCACTGCTCGCAGGAGTTCGTGATCGGCGGCTGGCTCCCCGGGGAGGGCGCCCGGACCCGGCTGGGAGCGTTGCTCGTCGGCCACTACGACGACGGCCGGCTGATCTACGCCGGCCGGGTGGGGACGGGCTTCACCGACGCCGAGCTGACCCGCCTGACCGGCCTCCTCGAGGCGCGCGAGCAGCCCGACTCACCCTTCACCCCCCGGCCGCCCGTCAAAGCGGTCCGCTTCGTCCGCCCCGAGCTGGTGGCCGAGGTGGAGTTCACGGAGTGGACGGCCGCCGGCATCCTCCGCCACCCCTCCTACAAGGGGCTGCGCGACGACCGTGAGCCCCGGGAGGTCGCGCGCGAGACGTGACGCCGCCAGAATAGGGACATGCCGAGAGCCATCTGGAGTGGGTCGATCAGCTTCGGGCTGGTCAACGTGCCCGTGAAGCTGTATTCCGCCATCTCGCCCAAGGACGTGCGCTTCAACCAGCTGGAGGAGGGCACGGGCGCCCGCATCCGCCAGAAGCGGGTGTCGGCCGAGACCGGCGACGAGGTCCCCTACGAGCGGATCGTGAAGGGCTACGAGATCTCCCCCGACCGCTACGTGATCATCACCCCCGAGGAGCTCGACGGCCTCGACCCCAAGGCCACCCGGGCCATTGACATCGAGGACTTCGTCGAGCTCGACCAGATCGACCCCGTCCACTACGAGCGGCCCTACTACCTGGTCCCCGAGAAGGGAGCGGCCAAGGCCTACGCCCTGCTCCTCCAGGCCATGAGGAGTCCAACAAGGTGGCCATCGCCCGGATGGTGCTGCGGACCAAGCAGTATCTGGCCGCCATCCGGCCCAAGGGCGACATCCTGTGCCTGGAGACGATGCTCTTCGCCGACGAGGTGGTGGACGAGAGCGAGCTCGACGGCGTGCCGAGCGACGACGTGGAGGTATCGGAGCGGGAGCTGAAGATGGCCCGCCAGCTCATCGAATCCCTCTCCACGGATTTCGAGCCCGCCAAGTACCACGACGAGTACCGGGAGCGGGTGCTGGCGCTCATCGAGGCCAAGGCCGAAGGCCAGGAGATCGTGGCCCAGGCAGCCAGCGAGGAGCCGGCCCAGGTCGTCGACCTCATGGCCGCCCTGGAGGCGTCGCTGGCCGCCGCCCGGGCCGCCAAGGAAGAGGAGAAGAGCGGGTAGTGACGGTCGTCGACGTCGGCGGCCACACTCTCAAGCTCTCCAACCTCGAGAAGGTCCTCTATCCCGAGGTCGGGTTCACGAAAGGGCAGGTGCTCGACTACTACACCCGGATCGCGCCCGTGCTCCTCCCCCACCTGCGGGACCGGCCGCTCACGCTCAAGCGCTACCCCGACGGCGTCGACGCCGGCTACTTCTACGAGAAGCAGTGCCCGTCCCACCGGCCCCCGTGGGTGGAGACAGCCGCTATCTGGAGCGGGCAGAACCAGCGCGACATCAACTTCTGCCTGGTGAACAACCTGGCCACGCTGGTGTGGGTGGCCAACCTGGCCTCGCTCGAGCTGCACACGGCGCTGCACCGGGCACCGGAGATCAGCTGTCCCGATTCCGTGGTCTTCGACCTCGACCCCGGCGAGGGGGCGGGGTTGGCCGAATGCGCCCAGGTCGCCCTGTGGCTGCGGGAGGCGCTCGACCACCTCCGCCTGGCCAACGTCGTCAAGACGTCGGGGAGCAAGGGCCTCCAGCTCTACGTCCCGCTCAACACGCCGACGACCTATGACGCCACCAAGAGCTTCGCCCTGGCCCTGGCCCAGGTGCTGGAGCGGGCCCACCCCAAGGCGGTGGTGTCGAACATGGCCAAGGACCTGCGGAAGAACAAGGTCCTGATCGACTGGAGCCAGAACGACGAGCACAAGACCACGGTGTCGCTCTACTCGCTGCGGGCCCGTCCGCGCCCGACGGTGTCCGCTCCGCTCCGCTGGGAGGAGGTCGAGGCCATCGACTCCGGTGGCGACGGGGCCCCGGGCGTCATCGACGCCGGGACCGCCCTCGACCGGGTGGCCCGCGACGGGGACCTGTTCGAGCCGCTCCTGAACCTTGAACAGACCCTGCCAGCTTTTTGAAACGAACATCCCCGGCGGGGGACATCTCCGTAAGGAGTTAGACGGACTGGAGGGGGGTAAACGGGTCATGGCTTGCGGGCGGAAGGCGGGACGATGAAACTGCGGCCCATCGCGACGGACTCACCACGCCCCGGCGAGGCCGTGTCCTTGACCCCCGAGGACGCCGAGCGCCACTTCCGGGAGCACCGCCTGGGCTCCGGTGACGGGCCGCGGCGCGTGGGCGTGGAGGTCGAGTGGCTGGTCCACGACATGGCTGCGCCCCAGAGCCCCGTGCCCTTCGATGCCCTCACCGCCGCCGTGGAGGCGGCGGGGACGATGCCGGGCGGGAGCCGGGTCACGTTCGAGCCCGGTGGCCAGCTGGAGCTGTCCGGTCCACCCCGCCTGGGCCCGGCCGCCGCCTGCGCCGCCGTGGCCGCCGACCTCGACGTGCTGCGCCCCGCCCTGGCCGGCTGCGGACTGGCCGTGGCCGGCATCGGACTGGACCCGTCCCGCCCACCCCGGCGGGTGGTCGACAGCCCCCGCTACCGGGCCATGGAGGCGTACTTCGACGTCCAGGGCCGGGCCGGGCGCCAGATGATGTGCTCCACCGCCGCCATCCAGGTCAACGTCGATGCCGGCCCCGAGCCTGCCGTCACCTGGCGGGTGGCCCACGCCGTGGGCGCCGTGCTGGCCGCCACCTTCGCCAACTCGCCGGTGCTGTCGGGCACGTCGACGGGGTGGCGCTCCACCCGGCTCACGACGTGGTGGGCCATCGACCCGAGCCGCACCCGGCCGGTGGGCGGCGCCGACCCCGACGCCGCCTGGGCCGACTATGCCCTCGGCGCCCGGGTGATGCTGCTGCCCAGCCGGGACTTCGTCCCGGTCACCGAGCCCCTGACCTTCGCCGAGTGGATGGCCTCGGGGTACCGGGGCACCCGGCCGGATGCCTCCGACCTGGAATACCACCTCACCACGCTGTTCCCGCCGGTACGACCCCGGCGCTGGCTCGAGCTGCGGATGATCGACGGTCTGCCCGGGCCGTACTGGAAGGTCCCGGTGGCCGTGGCCGCCTCCCTGCTCGAGCCCGACCTCACCGAGGCGGTCATGGCGGCGGTGGGTCCCGCCGACGGCTGGTGGCGCACCGCCGCCCGCTACGGCCTGTCCAACCCGGTGCTGGCCCGGGCGGCCCGGCGCTGCTTCGCCCTGGCCGAGGAGGTCCTGGCCGGCGGGCCCGATGCCGACCTGCTGGGCGTGGTCCGGGCCTACCGGCACCGGTGGGTGGACCGGGCCCGGTGCCCCGCCGACGACGTGCTGGCGGCCTGGAACCGGAACGCCCACTACCCCCAGGAAGACGAGTTCGCGTGCACGACCTGAAGGACGTCCTGGCCGGTGACCTGGATGGGGCGCGCCGGCGGTCCCTGGATCTCCTCGACCCGCTGTCGGAGGAGGACCAGGTCACCCAGCACTCGCCGCTCATGTCCCCACTGGTGTGGGACCTGGCCCACGTCGGCCACTACGAGGAGCTGTGGCTGCTGCGGGCGGTGGCCCGCACCCAACCCCTGAACCCGCTCCACGACGACATCTACGACGCCTTCCGCCATGCGAGACGGGATCGCTCCCGCCTCGCCCTGCTGGGACCGGCCGAGGCCCGGTCCCACATTGCCGTTGTCCGGGGCCGGGTCCTCGACGTCCTCGAACGGGTGGAGTTCGATCCGGCCACGCCGCTGCTGGCCGAGGGCTTCGTCTACCGGATGGTGGCCCAGCACGAGCACCAGCACGACGAGACCATGCTCGCCACCCTCCAGCTCATGGGCCGCCCCTATCCGCACACCGGCACTCCCGCCCCTGCCGGACGGTCCCTCCCGCGCGCCGAGGTCTTCGTTCCCGGCGGGCCGTTCGTGATGGGGACCGACTCGGACGCCTGGGCCTACGACAACGAGCGGCCCGCCCATGGCGTGGAGGTGGCGCCGTTCTGGATCGACACCGTCCCGGTCACCAACGCCGGCTACGCCAAGTTCGTCACCGCCCGCGGCTACGTGGAGCCGCGCTGGTGGTCGGAGGCGGGCTGGAAGTGGCGCCAGGAGGCCGATCTCACCGCCCCCGAGTTCTGGCAGGCGGAGGGCGGGGGATCGTTCTCACTGCTGCGCTACGGGGAACGGATCCCGCTGCCGGGGGCGGAACCCGTCCAGCACGTGTGCTTCCACGAGGCTGAGGCCTACGCCGCCTGGGCGGGCAAGCGCCTCCCCACCGAGGCGGAGTGGGAGAAGGCGGCGCAGGGCGCCGACAGGACCCGGGCCAACCTCGGGCAGCGCCACTTCGGCCCCGCGCCCGTGGGCGCCTACCCCGGCGGGGCCAGCACCTTCGGTGCCGAGCAGATGCTGGGCGATGTGTGGGAATGGACGTCGTCGGACTTCCAGCCCTACCCCGGGTTCGCCTCCTTTCCCTACAAGGAGTACTCCGAAGTGTTCTACGGCTCCGACTACAAGGTGCTGCGAGGCGGCTCCTGGGCCACCCATCCGCTGGTGGCCCGCACCACGTTTCGCAACTGGGACTTCCCCATCCGGCGCCAGATCTTCGCCGGGTTCCGGTGCGCCCGCGATGGCTGACGCCGCCGACCTGTTCGCCGCCCTGCGGGCGGACGTGGCCGCCGGGCTGACCTCGGTCCCCAAGGAGCTTCCGTCCAAGTGGTTCTACGACGAGGAGGGCTCAGCCCTCTTCGACGCCATCACCCGCCTCCCGGAGTACTACCCGACCCGGCGGGAGCGGGCCATCCTCGAGGCCCGTGCGGACGAGGTGGCGGAGCTGACCGGCGCCGAGATCCTCATCGAGCTCGGGTCGGGGACCTCGGAGAAGACCCGGCTGCTGCTCGACGCCCTCCGGGCGGGGGGGACCCTGCGTCGCTTCGTGCCCTTCGACGTGGACGCCGCCACGCTGGAGGCCGCCGCCGGGGCCGTGGCCGCCGAGTACCCCGGTGTCGAGGTGGAGCCGCTGGTCGGCGACTTCGAAGGGGACATGAGCCGGCTGCCCGGCGGCGGCCGGCGGCTGGTGGTCTTCCTGGGCTCCACCATCGGAAACCTGGGGCCAGAGGCCCGGGCCGGGTTCCTGGGGGGAATCGGCGCCGTCCTCCAACCGGGCGACGCCTTCCTCCTCGGCGTCGACCTGGTCAAGGATGTGGCCCGGCTGGAGGCCGCCTACGACGATGCTGCCGGCGTCACCGCCGCCTTCAACCGCAACCTGCTGTCACGCATCAACCGGGAGCTCGGCGCCGACTTCGTCCCCGAGCGCTTCGACCATGTCGCCCGGTTCGATCCCGACACCGAGTGGATCGAGATGCTGCTGCGCTCCTCGGTCGACCAGGTGGTGACCGTCCGGGCGCTCGACCTGACGGTGGCCTTCGCCGCCGGTGAGGAGATGCGCACCGAGATCTCGGCCAAGTTCCGCCCGCTCGGGATCGAGGCCGAGCTCTCCGCCGCCGGCGTGGCGCCGTTGCGGTTCTGGACCGACCCCGCCGCCGACTTCGGGCTGTCGCTGTCAGTGGCGAAGTAACCGGAACTGGTACCCGTCAGAGGGCGTGGTGGTCAGGATCGGCGAGCTCCATGGCCAATTCGCCGCGGGCGGGCGCCATATCGGATTCGAAGGCGATGGCGAGCCCGACGGAGGCGGTGACGAGGAGCAGCGCGCCGCCCAGCGGGACCGGCCACAGCAACAGGAGCCCAAGCACCAGCATGACCATCGAGAACCGGGTACGCATCCCCTTCACCTCTCCGCCCTCTCCGCTCCGAAATTCCTGGCGATTGGCTACCCGTTGTCCTCCGTCTCAAACCGCGGCCGGGCGTCGCCACGCCAGGCGGGGCTTGTGCGTCCCGGGACGCAGCTCGAACCACACCCGGACGTCGCCATGCTCCGAGATCCCCCACCGCCAGGCGATCTGGTCCACCAGGAACAGGCCCCAGTTGGGGCCGTCCTTGATCACCCCGAGGGCCTTCGGCCCGCCGACCGGCTTCTGTTCCGGCTTGGGCCGCCGCCCGCCGAAGCCGCGCCCGCGGTCGGCCACCTCCACCATCACCGTCTGGGGCGATGCCCGCAGGCAGATCTCGATGCCCTGGGTGGGCGTCAGGCCGCCGTGGCGGAGGCTGTTGGTGACGAGCTCGCTGACCAGCAACTCGGCGTCTTCGATGACACGCCCGTCGAGATGGGGCGCGAGGGAGGCAACCGCACGACGGGCGGTGGCAGGGGCTACCGGCGTGGCCGGGACCCTGAGGAGTAGGAGTACGTCCAAGAGCCCGCTTCCCCGCTGTTGGAGACAGAGCGCTCCTTCCCGGTTCCTGGAAGCCCCAAACCGGGTACTTTCGGGCATATGCACCCGGTAGGGCTGGCCGGGCTGGTGGCCGGGAGCCTCTCGGGAGCCCCCTCGACGGTGCATGCCCTGGTGACGGGCGGTTCCCCGATGGCCGCAGCCCGGGCCGCCGGCAACGTGGTACTCCCCGCCCGCACCCCGCCCGGCGCGCTCCTGGCTGCCGGCGCCCTGGTGCACGGGGCCCTGTCGGTGTTCTGGGCGGCGGTGATCGCCCGCCTCCTGCCCCGCCGGCACCCGGTCGCCTTCGGGGCCCTGGCCGGCAGCGCCATCGCCGCCCTCGACCTCGGGGTGGTGGGGCGCCGCCGGCCCCTGGTGGCCGCCCTGCCCACCGCCCCCCAGGTGGCCGACCACATCGCCTTCGGGATGCTCGCCGCCGCCGTCCTCAGCCGTCACCGCCGTGGCTGACCAGGTCCATCCCGCCGACCACGGGCACGGGGACGACCACGGGCACGACCACGGGGGAGGGGACAGCCACGACGTCGGCTTCCTCCGCCGGCTCCTCGGCCACCGCCACGAGGCGGCGGCGTCGGTCGACTCCGCCCTGGAGACGAGCGACGAGGGGGTCCGGGCCCTCACGCTGTCGCTCGTCGGGTTGGGGGCGACGGCCCTCGCCCAGCTGGTGGTGGCCCTGTGGAGCGGCTCGGTGGCCCTCCTCAACGACACCATCCACAACGGGGCCGACGCTCTGACCGCCCTTCCCCTGTGGCTGGCCTTCTCGCTCGGACGCCGGCCCGCCACCGCCCGCTACCCCTACGGCTACGGCCGCTCCGAGGACCTGGCCGGGCTCGTGGTGGTGCTCGTGATCGCGGCCTCGGCCGCCGTCGCCGCCTACGAGGCGTTCCACGGCCTGGTGGATCCCGGCGAGGTGCGCCACCTGTGGGCGGTGGCCGCCGCCTCCGTGGTCGGCTTCGCCGGCAACGAGGCCGTGGCCCGCTACCGCATCCGGGTGGGGCGGCGTATCGGGTCGGCCGCCCTGGTGGCCGACGGCCTCCACGCCCGGAGTGACGGGTTCTCCTCGCTCGGGGTGCTCGCCGGTGTGATCGGCGTGGCCGCCGGCTTCAAGCGGGCCGACGCCGTGGCCGGCATGGTCATCGCCGTCATGATCCTGTTCGTCCTCCGCCAGGCGGCCGCCGACGTGGGCGCCCGCCTCATGGACGCCGTCGATCCGGCGCTGGCCGACCAGGCCCGGTCAGTGCTGGCCGGTGTACCCGGCGTCGTGGGGGTGGGCAGCGTCCGGGTGCGCTGGATCGGGCACCGGCTCCACGCCGAGGCCGAGGTGGTGGTCGACCAGGACCTGTCCGTGACCGCCGCCCACGACATCGCCGAGGCCGCCCGCCACGGGCTGCTGCACGACGTGCCCCGGCTGGTGTCGGCCATCGTCCACGCCGACCCCTGCGACCATGACGGGACCGACCACCACGCCCGCCTCAAGCACCACGAACCGGGCGCCCCTCCCGAGCATTTCGAGCATTGAGGGCGGCGGAGATGGCGGCGGCGGTCTCCGAGCGCTCCAGGTCCTCCTGGAGGACGGGCAGGGCCAGGGACCAGTTGGGCCGCTCGTCCACCGTCCCGGGGACGTTCGGCCTCTCCTCGACCACCAGGGCATCCTCCAGCGTGGCCGCCAGCACCCGTGACGGAGCCTGGGCCAGGAGCCGGTAGGCGGCCACCACCGCTTCGTCGGGCGCGGCGTCGTCGGCCAGGCCCGCCCAGGCGGCCAGCTTGGCCCGGATGGCCTCCTGGGCCTCCTCGTTGGGTTCGAGGCCGATCTTGCGCTGCTCCTCCAGGTCGGACCCCGTCCACAGGCCGGCCACCGTGGGGAGGTCATGGGTCGAGATGGCGGCCAGTGCCTGCTCCGGGAACGCCGGCGGCTGGTGGGGCTCGAAGTACAGGAGCCGGTACGAGAGCACGTCCCGGCGGGCCAGCTCGGTCCGGACGTGGTCCTCCACCGTGCCCAGGTCCTCACCCACCACCCACGCCCCCGCCCGGTGGCTCTCCAGGGCGAGGATGCCGAGCAGGTCGTCGGCCGGGTAGCGGACGTAGGCGCCGGCGGCCGGAGTCATCCCCACCGGGATCCAGAAGAGGCGGAACAGACCCATGATGTGGTCGAAGCGCAGCCCGCCGGCGCCCCGGAAGCCGGCCTGGAGCATGCGGATGAACGGCTCGTAGCCCTCCGCCCGGAGCCGGTGGGGGATGAACGGCGGCAGGGCCCAGTTCTGGCCCTTGCGGTTGAAGTCGTCGGGCGGGGAGCCGACCCGCACGTCGAGGGCCAGGGCGTCCTGCCACAGCCAGGCGTCGGCTCCTGCCGGGTCGGCACCGATGGCCAGGTCGGCCACGAGGTCGATGGTCTGGCCGGCTGCCTCCAGCTGGCGGGCCGTGCACCACTGCAGCCACTGGTGGAAGCGCACCCGGCCGCCGTGCTCGGTGCCGAAGCGGGCCACCGCCGGCGTGTCGGGCCGGCGGTACTCGTCGGGCCACTCCGGCCAGATCCCCGGGAGCGTCTCCTCCAGGGCGCAATGGAGGGCGAACCCGGCCAGGGGCTCGCCGCCGGCGGCCACGAAGTGCTCGAAGCCGGGGTCGCCCCCCGAGCGCTCGAACCGCTCGAAGACCGTCGCCAGCGCCTCCTTCTTCAGCCGCCACACCCGGTCCCGGTCGATGATCCGGTCGGCGTTGAGCGCCCGGCCCTCGCCGGCGAGGCGCTCGAGGTCGGTCCCGGCTCCCGCGGCCCCGGGCACGTCCTCCACCCGCAGGAACAGCGGGTTCCAGAAGCAGCGGCTCGACGGGTAGTAGGGGCTGGGCTGGGGGTGGGTGGGCAGAGTGGCGTGCAGGGGGTTGAGGAGGATCATCCCCGCTCCCAGCTCCGTCGACCACTCCCCCAGCCGGCGCAGGTCGGCCAGGTCGCCCATGCCCCAGCTGCGGGCGGAGCGCAGGGCGTAGAGCTGGGCCGCCCACCCCCAGGTGCGCAGGCCGGCGGGCAGGTGACAGCGCCCCGGCGTCACCACCACCAGGCGGCGCCCCTCGCCTTCGACGTGCTCCAACCGGTGGTAGCCCAGCGGCAGGTCGGGCGGGAGCCGTCCGCCGGCGGGGAGGCGGGCGCCGTCTTCGGTGACCAGCTCCCAGGGACCGCCGTCGAGCGGCCGCGCCTCGCCGGGCTCGACCACCCACACGGGGTCGCCGGGGAGCGGCTCGTCGGGACGCATGGCGGCGACCAGGGCGGCGGCCGTCTCCGGCGGGGTGTCGTGCCACTCGCCGGTGACGTCGTGATACCCGGGGCTGACGCCCCACGTTTCCGGGGACGCCCCGGGCCCCGGGGTTTCCGGGTCAGGGGAGGAGGACATCGGGGTTGAGTATTCCCTTCGGATCCAGAGCAAACTTCAGCGCCCGGAAGGCGGCGATCTCAGCCGGAGTTCGGTTCAGGTGCAGCCACGGGCGCTTGGCCACCCCGATGCCGTGCTCGGCGGAGATGCTGCCACCCAGCCGGGCGACCAGCTGCAACACGGCCTCCTCCACCCGCCGGCCGTCGGCGGCCGGGGCGCCGAGCACGTTGACGTGGAGGTTGCCATCGCCAGCGTGGCCGAAGAGCACGCAGCGGGCCTCGGCGGCGGCGCCGGCCACAGCCTCGTGCACCAGCGGGATGAACTCCGCCAGCGCCGGGCCGGGCAGCGAGATGTCGAGCTTGATGGGCACGCCGGCGGCGTTCACCGCCTCGGTGTGGGCCTCCCGGTAGCGCCACAGCCGGGCCCGGCCGGCAGGTTCCGACTCCACCGCCCCGTCCAAGGCCCGCTCCCCCACACCCTCGAGGACGGCGGCGGCCAGCTCCTCGGTGGGATCGTGGCTGGCCGCCACCTCCACCAGCAGGTAGACGGGGAGGGATGTGGGGAAGGGCGGCGGGATCCCCAGGTGGTCGCACACCAGGGCCACGCCGCCGGCGAAAAACATCTCGGCCGCCTCCAGACAGCCCGACAGGCGACCCCGCAGCTCGGCCAGGGCGGCGAGCGCCGGCTCCACGCCGGCGAAGGCCACCAGGCCGGTGGCCCGGGCGTCGAGGCGGGGCACCAGGCGCAGCCGCACCCGGGTCACCGCCCCCAGGGTCCCCTCGCTGCCGGCGAAGAGGGCGGGCAGGTGGTAGCCGGTGTTGTCCTTGGTCAGGCCGGACAGGTGCGACAGCACCGAACCGCCGGCGAGCACGGCCTCGATGCCGACCACGTTGGTGCGCATGTCGCCGTAGCGGATGACCCGCAGTCCCCCGGCGTTGGTGGCCACCATCCCGCCGGCGGTGGCGGAGTCCCTGGCGGCCAGGTCGACGCCGAAGGCGAGTCCGGCGCCGGCGGCCACCTGATGCACGCCGGCCAGGGTCGTCCCCGACCCCACCGTGACCTGGGCGGTCAGCGGATCCACCGGACCCGTCTCCCGCAGCCGGGTGAGGCTCAGCACCACCTCGCCGTGGTGCGGAATCCCGCCGCCCACCAGTCCGGTGTTCCCACCCTGGAGCACCACCGGCCGGCCCTCCTCGTGCAGCAGCGCCAGGACGCCGGCCACCTCCTCGGTGCTCCCCGGTCGCACCACCGCCGCCGCCCGTCCCCGGAAGCGGCCCGTCCAGTCCACCTCGTACGTCGCCGTGAGGTCGGGGTCCTCCAGCACATGCGCCGGCCCCACCACCCCCACCAACCCCCGCCGCAACCGCTCGTCCAGCATCTCTGGGCATTTTGTACGTGGGACGTACAAATTCCCCGTAACGGTCACACCCGGCCGGTTGAATGTCCGCCATGAACGCCGACGCCAAGCTCAGCATCGTCATGGCCCGGCAGCACAGTCTGGCCACTCGTCCACAGGCGCTGGACGCCGGACTCACGAGCCGACAGGTCGTCCTGCGGTTGGAATCCGGTCTCTGGGTGGCTCAGCAGCGAGGCGTCTACCGCCCTTCTTCGGTGCGTCCGTACTTCCATCTCCACGTCATGGCCGCCTGCCTGGCCGTGGACGGCTACGCCTCCTGTCGTTGTGCGGCCGCGGTGTACGGCCTGCGCGGGTTCGAGGAGGAGCTGGTTGAGATCACGATGACGTCCGACCGGCGCCAGAAGCTCCAAGGCGTCACCGTCCGCCGCAATGACAAGCTCGACCGGCGGGACGTCACCATCCGCTGGCACCTTCCCATCACCACGCCGGCCCGGACGCTGCTCGACCTTGCCACCCAGCATCCGGCACTCGTCGAACGGGCATTGAACGACGCGCTGCACCGGCGCCTGGTCCGGCCGGAGGCCGTCCGGTCGATGATGAGCCGGGCGGAACCCCGGAGCCGGGGCGCCGTGGCCCTCCTCACGGAGATGCTGGACCGGATCGCGGCCCCAACGGAAAGTGTCCTGGAGGACGACTTCGCCGCCCTCATCCGCAGACACGGCCTGCCCGAGCCCGTCCGCCAGTGGCCGATCGCCGCCGGGGCGTTCCGGCTCGACTTCGCCTGGCCCGACGCCATGGTCACCTACGAGACGCACGGCCGGCGCCACCACTCGGCCCCGGCCGACCGCCGGCGGGACCGGGCCAGGCGCAGAGCGGCCGAGGCTGAGGGCTGGCAGTGGCACGACGCCTGGTGGGAGGACGTCCACGAGTGGGGCGCCGACACCGTGGAACGCCTGGGAGCCCTGCTAAGACAGGGGCGTGTCGCCGCTTGAGGATCTGAAGGTGGTGGATGCCGCCACGCTCTTCGCCGGTCCCATGATCGCCACGTTGCTGGGCGACTTCGGGGCCGACGTGGTCAAGGTCGAGCATCCCGGCGGCGACTCGCTGCGCCAGCTGGGGTGGCAGAAGGACGGGATCTCGCTGCTCTGGCTGTTCATCAACCGGAACAAGGCGTGCGTCACCCTGAACCTGTCCCGGCCCGAGGGCCAGGGGGTGTTCCGGGAGCTGGTGGCGGGCGCCGACGTGCTCATCGAGAACTTCCGCCCCGGGACCATGGAGCGCTGGAACCTGGGCTGGGAGACGCTGTCCGCCGACAACCCCCGTCTGGTCATGGTGCGGGTCAGCGGCTTCGGCCAGGACGGGCCCTACTCGCGACGGCCCGGGTTCGGCACCCTGGCCGAAGCCATGAGCGGCTTCGCCCATCTCAACGGCTACCCCGACGGGCCGCCCACGCTGCCGCCCTTCGCCCTCGCCGACGGCATCGCCGGATGCGTGGGCGCCTTCGCCACCCTGGCCGCCCTGCGCCACCGGGACGCCACCGGCGCCGGCCAGGTCGTCGACCTGTCGATCTACGAGCCGCTGTTCTTCATCCTCGGCGCCCAGGCCACGCTCTACGACCAGCTGGGCATCGTCCAGGGCCGGACGGGCAACCGGGCCCCGTTCACGGCGCCCCGCAACACCTTCCAGGCCGGCGACGGCCGCTGGTTCGGACTGTCGGCCAGCTCCCAGTCGATCGCCGAGCGCGTCATGCGCCTGGTGGGCCGGGAGGACCTCGCCGACGAGGACTGGTTCGCCACCAGTGCCGGGCGCCTGGAGCACCAGGACGTCCTCGACGACGCCATCGGCGCCTGGATGTCCAAGCACACCAGCGCCGAGGTGGAGGCCGCCTTCGAGGCCTTCCACGCCGCCATCGCCCCCGTGTACTCGATGGTCGACATCATGGCGGACCCCCAGTACCGCCACCGGGACACGGTGGTGACGGCCGACCACCCCCGTCTCGGTCCCGTGGTCGTGCCCGGCGTCGTCCCCCGGCTCGCCTCCACCCCGGGGGCGGTCCGGAGCCTGGGCCGGGACCTCGGCGAGGACAACGACGAGATCTACGCCGGGCGCCTCGGCCACTCCCCGGCCGAGCTGGCGGAGTGGCGGACCCAGGGGATCATCTGAGGCGGATGATCGTGATCGGAGGCCGGGCGCGGCGCGGGCCCGGGGTCACCGTCGAACGGGGTTACCGGGCCCGGACC
>JBIOYN010000120.1:0-15659 GCA_044870155.1 Acidimicrobiia bacterium
GCCGTCGACCTTGATCTTGGTCGGCTCCTTGTGGAGCAGGTCACCCAGCTCGTTCTTGGTGAACTTGCGGATCGGCTTGTCCGGGTCGAAGAAGCCGCAGCCTCGGAAGATGCGGCCGTACCAGCCGTCCATGCTGTAGCCGGGGATCGTGAGCGCACCCTCGTTGAGCGACTTGGATTCGTCGTACAGCTGCGACAGGTCGAAGTCGGTGACCGAGCCCCGGCCCTCGCAACGCGCACACATGCCGCCGTGGTAGACGACGTTGCGCACCACGATCCGCTCCCCCTTGCCCTTCTCGACGGTCATCGCCCCGCTCGCCTTCCGGGTCGGGACGTTGAACGAGAAGGCGATCGGAGGCCCGATCTGCGGCTCCCCCAGCCGGCTGAACAGGATCCGCAGCAGGGCGTTGGTGTCGGTGGCGGTGCCGACGGTGGAGCGGGGGTCGCCACCCATCCGCTGCTGGTCGACGGAGATGGCGGTGGTCAGGCCGTCGAGCACGTCGACCTCGGGCCGCGCCAGCGTCGGCATGAAGCCCTGCACGAAGGCGCTGTAGGTCTCGTTGATCATCCGCTGCGATTCGGCGGCGATCGTGCCGAACACCAACGAGCTCTTGCCCGAGCCGGAGACGCCGGTGAACACCGTCAGCCGGCGCTTCGGAAGCTCGACGCTGACGTCCTTGAGGTTGTTCACGCGCGCGCCGTGCACGCGGATCAGATCGTGGCGGTCGGCAGCATGCCGCGCCGGCGACTGCTGGTCCGTCCTCGTGGCCTTGCTCATCGTGTCTCCGCCGCCAACTAGTCGCCGGCGTCGAGGGCCTGGCGGATCTCGGCGGTGAACTTCCCGGCCTGGTCGGGCCCGCCCCCCTCCAGCAGCCGGCGGACCAGGGCGCTGCCCACGATGACCCCGTCGGACACCGACGCCGCCCCCACCGCCTGCTCCGGCGTGGAGACGCCCACGCCGAGCAGCACGGGCAGGTCGGTCACCGCCTTCAGGCGCCGGCCCATCTCCAGGGCCCGCTCGGAGAGGGTGGTGCGCTCGCCGGTCACGCCCAGCAGCGACACCCCGTAGACGAAGCCCCGGGAGCGGATGCAGATCCGGCGCAGGCGTTCGTCGGGGGTGGTGGGCGCGGCCAGCAGCACCGTCTCCACCCCGCAGTCGTCGGCCGCCGCGGCCCACTCGCCGAGCTCGTCGAGGGGGAGGTCGGGCACGATGGCCCCGTCGATGCCCGAGTCGCGCAGCGAGGCGGCGAAGCGTTCCAGGCCCATGTGCGCCACCGGGTTGTAGTAGGTCATCACGGCCAGGGGGATGCCCACGTCCACGTTGGCCACGTCGGCGATGATGCCCGCCGGGGTGGCGCCGATCTCGAGCGCCCGGCGCGACGCCTCCTGGATGACCCGGCCGTCCATCACCGGGTCGGAGAAGGGGATGCCGATCTCGATGGCGTCGGCGCCGGCGTCGGCCACGGCCCGGACCACGTCGAGCCAGGCCGACCCCAACCCGCCGGTGACGTAGGGCACCAGTAGCTTGGCACCCGCCTGGCGGCGGGTCCGCAGGTGCTTCTCCAGGTTCACTCGACCGGCTCGCCGAGATGTTCGGCCACCTGGGCGGCGTCCTTGTCGCCCCGGCCCGAGAGGGTGACGAGCACGGTGGAGCCGGCGGGGATGTCGTGCCCGGCCTCCTGCGCCAGCCAGCCGATGGCGTGGGCGGGCTCCAGTGCGGGCACGATCCCCTCGGTGGCGGACAGCAGCTTGAAGCCCTCCAGGGCCAGGGCGTCGGTGGCGTGGGCGTAGGTGGCCCGGCCGGCGGCGGCCAGCGCGGCGTGCTCGGGGCCGGTGCCGGGATAGTCGAGGCCGGCGGAGATGGAGTGGGCCTCCCGGATCTGGCCGTGCTCGTCCTGGAGGTAGTAGGAGCGGGCGCCGTGGAGGACGCCGGGGACGCCCCGGGCGATGGAGGCGCCGTGGCGGCCGCTCTCGAGACCGTCGCCGCCCGCTTCCACCCCCACCAGCCGGGCCGAGGTGTCGAGGAACCCGGCGAAGGTCCCCATGGCGTTGGAGCCGCCCCCCACGCAGGCCACCACCACGTCGGGGTCGGCCCCGCCGAGGAGCGCCCGGCACTGCTCCCGGGCCTCGTCGCCCAGCACCCGCTGGAACTCCCGCACCA
This sequence comes from Acidimicrobiia bacterium, assembly GCA_044870155.1. Classification (GTDB taxonomy): domain Bacteria; phylum Actinomycetota; class Acidimicrobiia; order IMCC26256; family BP-133; genus CAWBJP01. The sequence goes on from JBIOYN010000120.1 coordinate 2,161, forward strand.
TCCACGGGTAGGGATGGGGCCCCACCACCGATCCGATGCAGTAGTGGGTGTCCTCCACCGTGGCCACCCAGTCCCGCAGGGCTTCGTTGATGGCGTCCTTGAGGGTGGCGCTGCCCGAGGTGACGGGGACGACCTCGGCTCCCAGCAGGCGCATGCGGAACACGTTGAGCGCCTGGCGTTCGACGTCCACCGCCCCCATGAACACCTTGCACTCCAACCCGAAGAGGGCGGCGGCGGTGGCGGTGGCCACGCCGTGCTGGCCGGCCCCGGTCTCGGCGATGACCCTGGTCTTGCCCATGTCCCGGGTGAGCAGGGCCTGGCCGAGCACATTGTTGATCTTGTGGGAGCCGGTGTGGGTCAGGTCCTCGCGCTTGAGGATGACCCGCACCCCCAGTTGCTCGGACAGGCGGCGGCATTCGGTGATGGGTGTGGGTCGCCCGGCGTAGCTGGTGAGCAGGGCGGCCAGCTCGTCCCGGAAGGCCGGGCTCGCCCACGCCGCCCGGAAGGCCGCCTCGAGGGCTTCCAGGGCGGGAACCAGGGTCTCGGGGACGAAACGCCCCCCGAACTCTCCGAAGCGCCCCCGGGCCGCGGGTTCGGGGCCCGGCGGTCCCAGCACCACGGCCTCGCCCCGCATGGGCGGCGGGGCGCTCATTGGTCGTCCTGCCAGTCGTAGGGGGCGGCCCGGGTGGGCTCCCAGTCCGACTCGATCTCCTCGCCCACCCGCTTGGCCGTCTCCACGAAGCGGCGCAGCTTGACCGGGTCCTTCCGGCCCGGGGTGGCTTCCACACCGCTGGCCGAGTCGACCCCCCAGGGCCGGACCTTGCGGATGGCCTGCTCCACGTTGTCGGGGTTGAGCCCCCCGGCCAGCATGAGCCGCACCCCGTCGGGCGCGCCCTCGGCCAGGGACCAGTCGAAAACCGTCCCCGATCCCGGCTCCGGGGAATCGAGGAGGATGACGTCGGGGGCGTCGCGCCCTGCCAGCTGCTCCCCCAGGCGGGCGTCACCGGCGGGGAGGGCCCGGATCAGGAACTGGACGTGCTGGCGCACGAACCGCACGTCGGAGGCGGGCTCGCCACCGTGGAGCTGGGCCCCCCGCAGCCCACAGCGGCTCACCACCTCCACCACATGCTCGGGACGCTCGTCGCGGAACACCCCCACCGTGACCACCTCGGTGGGGAGGCGCCGCACGATGTCGCGGGCGACCTCGGGGTGCACCCGCCGGGGGCTGGGAGCGAAGACGAAGCCCACGGCGTCCGCCCCCAGCGCCACGGCCAGGAGAGCGTCGTCCTCGCTCGTCACCCCGCAGATCTTCACGAACATGAGCCGGTTCTGTCCTCGGTCAAACGTCGACCAGCCGGCCCTGGAGGAAGTCATCGTAGGCCCCGAGGTCGAGCAGGCCGTGGCCGGAGTAGTTGAACAGGATGACGCGTTCCTCGCCTGCCTCCTTCGCCGCCAGGGCCTCGTCGATGGCCCCCCGGATGGCGTGGGCGGTCTCGGGTGCCGGCACCGGCCCCTGGGCCCGGGCGAACTGCACAGCGGCCTCGAAGACCTTCCCCTGGGGGTAGGCCACCGCCTCCATCCAGCCGTTCTTGACCAGGTTGCAGACGATGGGGGCGTCGCCGTGGTAGCGGAGCCCTCCGGCGTGGATGGGCGGGGGGATGAAGTCGTGGCCGAGCGTGTACATGAGGATCTTGGGGGTCATCCCCGCCTCGTCGCCGAAGTCGTACTCGAACTTGCCCTCGGTGAGCGTGGGACAGGCCGACGGCTCCACCGCCACCAGCCGCACCCCGCTGGCGTGGTCGGGGACGAAGGGCAGGGCCAGGCCGGAGAGGTTGGAGCCGCCGCCGCAGGATCCGATGACCACGTCGGGCAGGCGCTCGCCGGCCTGCTCCAGCTGCTGCTTGGCCTCCAGGCCGATGACGGTCTGGTGGAGCAGCACGTGGTTGAGGACCGACCCCAGCGAGTAGTGGGTGTTCTCGTGGGTGGCGGCGTCCTCCACCGCCTCACTGATGGCGATGCCGAGCGACCCCGAGGTGTCCGGGTCACGCTCGAGGACGGTGCGCCCGGCGTTGGTGCGGTTCGAGGGCGACGGCACCACCTGGCCGCCCCATGTCTCCATCATCACCCGCCGGTAGGGCTTCTGGTGGAAGGAGGCGGCCACCATGTACACGAAGCACTCGAGGCCGAAGAACTGGCAGGCGTAGGAGAGGGCGCTGCCCCACTGGCCCGCCCCCGTCTCCGTCGAGATCCGGGTGATGCCCTCGGCCTTGTTGTAGTAGGCCTGGGCCACGGCCGTGTTGGGCTTGTGGGAGCCGGCCGGGGAGACGGACTCGTCCTTGTAGTAGATGCGGGCGGGGGTGTCGAGGGCTTCCTCCAGGCGCCGGGCCCGGACCAGTGGCGTCGGCCGCCACAGCTTGAGGATGTCGAGGACCTCGCCGGGAATGTCGATCCAGGGGTCCGCCGACATCTCCTGGCCGATGAGGGCCATGGGGAAGAGCGGGGCCAGATCGTCGGGACCGACCGGCTCGCCGGTCCCCGGATGCATGGGCGGCGACAGGGGCTCGGGCAGATGGGGGGCGACGTTGAACCAGGCGGTGGGAATCTGCTCGGGGTTCAGCAGGTACCGCATGTGGCTACCTCCTGGGGCTGGGGATGGGCACCGCCGCGAGGGCGGTCACGGCGGCTCGGGGATCGGGGGCTCTCACCAGGGCTTCGCCCACCAGCACGGCGTCGAACCCGGCTTCGGCCATCCGGGTGGCATCGGCGGGGGTGCGGATGGCGCTCTCGGCCACCGACACGACGCCGGCGGGGATCCGGGCGGCCAGGCGTTCGGCCGTGGACAGATCCTCGCCGAACGTGCGCAGGTCCCGGTTGGTGACCCCCACGAGGGCGGCGCCGGCGGCCAGCGCCCGCTCCAGACCGGCTTCGTCGTCGACCTCCACCAGGGCGGCCAGACCCAGTTCGGCGGCCGCGGTGGCCAGGTCGGCGAGGAGGACGTCGTCGGGCAGGGCCGCGGTGATGAGCAGGACGGCGTCAGCACCTCCGGCCCGGGCCTCGACCAGCTGGAGCGCGTCAAGGGTGAAGTCCTTGCGCAGGACGGGCAGGCCCACCGCCGCCCGGGCGGCGGCGAGGTCGCCGAGCGACCCGTCGAAATAGGGGCCGTCGGTCAGCACCGACAGGGCCGCCGCCCCGCCGGCGGCGTAGTGGCGTGCGGTGGCGGCCGGGTCGAGGTCAGGGGCCAGCGCCCCCTTGGACGGCGAGCGCCGCTTGATCTCGGCGATCACCGCCAGATGGCCGTCGGGCCGGCGGAGGGCGCCGAGGAAGTCGCGGGGGACGGGAGCGCGGCGGGCCTCCGCCTCGAGGGCGCCGGCGCGCGGCCGCAGGGCCAGGATCTCGTCCCGTTTGGTCGCCAGAATCTGGTCCAGAACGGACATCGACGTGGAGTGTAGGTTCGAAACCCGTTGCGGCCCGCCTGAGAGCTATGGGAGCGTGGGCGGATGGCCAGACTCCTGGGGATGGGCTTCGTCCCGTTGCTCCTGCTCGCGCTGTGGGCCTACTGCGTCTTCGATGTCATCGCCTCCGACGACGCCCTCATCCGGAACCTCCCCAAGGGGATGTGGCTGGTCATCGTGATCTTCCTCCCCGACATCGGTTCCCTGGCCTGGCTGGCCCTGGGCCGGCCCCTGTACGCCGGCTGGCGCCCGGGTGACACCAGCTCCCGGCCGCCGCCCCGCCGGGTGCAGGGACCGGAGGACCGCCACGACTTCCCCGTCCGGGAGGACCGGGAGGACCGCCTCCGGGCCTGGGAGGAGAACCTCCGCCGGCGCGAGGAGGAGCTGCGCGGCAAGGAAGACCCGCCGGACGCCTAGATCCCCCTCCCCGCCCTTCCCCCGGCCCGCAGTGACCCTCCCGTCCGGGAGATAACCTGCCGCCCGCAACGGGGCACACCGCACAGGGAGGGCTGGACGGGGTGGTCGACGGCATCGACGCCGAGGCGGTGACGGCCTGGCTGGCAGCCCGCGAGCCCGACCTCCGACCGCCGCTGTCGTTCGCCCTCATCCCGGGCGGGCGGTCCAACCTCACCTACCGGGTCACGGACGCCGCCGGTGGGACCTGGGTGCTCCGCCGGCCGCCGCTCGGCACCCTGCTCGCGTCGGCGCACGACATGGGCCGGGAGCACCGGGTCATCGCCGCCCTGGCCCCCTCGCCCGTCCCCGTCCCCCCGGTGGTCGGCCTCTCCCCCGACGACAGCGTCAACGGGGCCCCCTTCTACGTGATGCGCTTCGTCGACGGCCTCGTCATGCGCAACCCGGAGGAGGCGGGCACCGTCCCGGAGCCGGTGCGGTGGGCGGCGGCCGAGTCCCTAGTCGACACCCTCGTCGCCCTCCACGCCGTCGAACCCGAGGCCGTCGGCCTGGGCGACCTGGGCCGGCACGACGGCTACGTGGAGCGCCTGCTGCGCCGGTGGCGGGGCCAGTGGGAGAAGTCGAAAGGCCGCGATCTGCCCCTGGTGGAAGAGGTCGCCGATCGTCTGGCCCGGGACATCCCGCCGCCGTCGCGGACGTCGATCGTCCACGGCGACTACCGGCTCGACAACACCATCGTCGCCCCCGGGGACGGCAGGGTCCGGGCCGTCCTCGACTGGGAGCTGTGCACGCTGGGCGACCCCCTGGCCGACGTGGGGATGCTGCTCATGTACTGGACGGAACCCGGTGACGACTTCTCAGCCCTGTTCTGGGCGCCGACCGCCGCCCCCGGGTTTCCCGGCCGCAAGGAGGTCGCCGCCCGCTACGCCGCCGGTTCGGGCCGGGACCTGTCCGAGATCGACTTCTACGTCGCCCTCGCCCTGTGGAAAGCGGCCGTGATCCTCGAGGGCGTCTACGCCCGCTACGCCGCCGGGAGCTACGGGACGACCGACGACAGCTGGCGGCATTTCGACGAGGTCATCCCCAAGCTGGCGGAGGCGGCGGCCGAGGCCGCCTCCCGGGCCGGACGGTAGGGTCGGTCGCCGTGCCCCGCCTGCTCGTCACCTGCCTCCTGCCCCAGGGGTCTCTCGACCCGGTGGCGGCCGTCCCCGACATGGAGATCGTCCAGCGCTCGAGCGACAAGGGGGCGACGTCCGAGGAGCTGGCCGCCATGGCGGGGGACCTCGACGGGATCGTCTCCATGGTCACCGACCGCATCGACGCCGCCGTGCTCGCCGCCGGCGCCGGCCGCCTGCGGGTGGTGGCCAACGTGGCTGTGGGCTACGACAACATCGACGTGGCCGCCGCCACCGAGGCGGGAGTGGTGGTGTGCAACACGCCCGGCATGGTGGAGCGGGCCACAGCCGACCTCGCCTTCGCCCTCATCCTGGCCGCCTCCCGGCGGCTCTCGGAGGCGGAGGCCGACCTGCGGGCCGGGCGCTGGCACGGCTGGGCCATCGACCAGTACCTGGGCCGTGACGTCTACGGGGCCACGCTGGGGATCGTGGGCTACGGCGGGATCGGCCGGGCGGTGGCCGAGCGGGCCCGGGGCTTCGCCATGGAGATCCTGCACCACACCCGGACCCCCACGGGCGAGCCGGGGTGGATCGCCGACCTCCCTGAGCTGCTGGCCCGGTCCGACGTGGTCACCCTCCACGTCCCCCTCACGCCCGGGACCCGCCATCTCATCGGCCGCCCCGAGCTGGCGGTCATGAAGCCGACGGCCGTCCTGGTGAACACCGCCCGGGGCCCGGTGGTGGACGAGGAGGCGCTGGCCGAGGCGCTCGAGGAGGGCCAGATCGGCGCCGCCGGCATCGACGTGTACGAGGCGGAGCCCAGGGTGCATCCCCGGCTCCTGGCCGCCCCCCACACCGTCCTCCTGCCCCACATCGGGACGGCCACGGTCGACACCCGACTGGGGATGTCGCGCCTGGCCGTCCGCTCCGCCCTGGCCGTGCTGGCCGGGCACATCCCGGACAACGCCCTCAATCCGGAAGTCGCCGGGCCCGCCTGAGGCGTCCGGCCCGTCTGATCACCCCGCCCCCCGGGCGGGCCACTCCCCGCCCCATTCGTGGAGCCATGTCCTGGCAGGCCATGGATGAGAGTCGTGCTCGATTGGGTGGATCTGCACCCGGGGACTAGTCCACCGGCGCCCCCGGTTTGGCCCGCCCGGGCTATTTCCCCGGTGTCGCCGTCGCCCGATCTTCTCAACAACATCCGTGAACGCCGCCGGGGCGTCGCGTGCTGGCCAGAGGAGAGAACCCGCGTGTTGCCTTGGAAGCTGGTTGCTGGAGCCGTGACCACGACGCTGGTCGCCGGGATCATCGGGGCCTTTGCCGTGACCGGCAACTTCCCGATCGACCTCGGTGCCGGCGATGACCCCAACTTCAACGTGGCCGCCGAAGCCGAGGCCGCCCACACCGCCGCCGGCTCGCCCGCCGGCAAGGTGAAGGTCCACACCCCCGCCGGCGACGTGGAGGTCGACGCCTCCGCCCCCGACGCCACCGCCGCCACCCCGTCGGCCTCCGGCTCCGTGTCGGCCCAGGGCCCGGCCCAGGTCACCACCAGCGGCTCGGGCGGCATCAGCCTCCCCGGCCTCGACGTCCCGGTGCTGGGCGGACTGCTCTCCGCCGTTCCGCCCGCCGGCGTGTCCAACATCACCTCGCTGCTGCAGGGTCTCCCCGCCGATGCCCTGCCCCTCATCAACGGGTTGTTGAGCTCCCTCACCGCCGGCCAGGTCGCCTCCGTCATCGAGCTGCTGAACACGGTGCCCGCCGGAGCGGCCGGGAGCCTGGGCAACCTGATGACCCTGGTGCCCGCCGGTGACATCGGCGCCATCACCCGGCTGCTCACCGCCGCCGGCTCGGGCAACCTGGGTGGGCTGGGCGCCGTGCTCACCGACATCCCCGCCGCCGACGCCCTCCAGCTCGCCGGCGTCCTCGGCACCCTCAACCCCGCCGAGGCCGACGTCCTCGGCCAGCTGCTCGGCACCCTGCCCGGCACCGACCTCCCGATCCTGGCCGGCATCCTCACCGACGACGGGCTCCTGGGCGGTCTCCTCGGGACCGTCACCGGCCTGCTCAACCAGCTCGTCCCGCTGTCCCCCACCGGCGAGAGCATCGCCGGTTCCCTGCTCCCGTCGCTCCCGCTCGGCAGCCTCGGGGCCATCGGTGACCTCATCGACGGCCTCTCCCCGACCCAGGCCCTCGGGATCGGCAGCGTGCTCGGCCTCCTGCCCGACACCAGCCTCCCGCTGCTGTCCGACGTGCTGAAGCTCCCCGCGGGCAGCGTCTCGGCCGGCGGCTCGGTCTACGCCACCACCCCTGAGGCGTCCATCCCCCCCATCGCCAACGCCCTGACGACCGTCCCCGGCGAGATCCTCCCCACCCTGGGCACGCTGCTCACGCTGGTGCCGCCGCCCGCCCTGCCCACGGCCGGCGCTCTCCTCGGCGAGCTCGTCTAAACCCCCCGGCGCTCCCGCCGGTCACATGATCCGCAGCCGCTGGCGGTCGGGCCCCACCTCGGGCTCGGCCGCCAGCGTCGCGACCACGTCGTACTCCCCCGGCGGCACGGACAGGGCGGCCTCCTCCAGAGTGAAGGGGAGCGCCTGCCCCGGCGCCAGCTCCACCTTGGACACCGCCTCGGTGAAGAGCCGGTCGCCCGACCAGCGGTACACCTCCTGGCGGCGCTCGTCCTCGAGCACCACGTCGCCCCGCTTGCCCGACGGGAACGTGAGGGTCGCCGGCTCCTCGCCGTCGTTGCGGACGGTGAGCGTCCAGGTGACGGCCCCGCCCGTCACCGGCGGGTCCGGCTCATAGGCCAGCGAGAGCACCACCGTGCCGACGGTGGCTCCGTCACCACCCGGTGCCGGAGCATCGTCACCGCCGCAGGCGACCGCGCCCAGGGCGACCAGACCGAGAAAGACGGCCACGCGCATGCCCCGGGTTTAGCAGGGTTCCGGGTCGACGCTGACGAATCCGCCATCACGGGTAGGTTTTTCCCGAACGCCGCGAAAGTGGGCAAAGGCTGACGCACGGGAAGGAGGGGGACATGCGGGCAGGACGGGGGCGCCGTCACAGCACCGCCGCCGCGGTGCTCATGGCCGGCGTCCTCCTCGCCGGGTGCGCCGGCATCCAGCCCCGGAACGTGCAGGGCGGCACGACCCTTGACGGGGGTCAGGCGGCGGGCACCACCACCACCAGCGGCGGTCCGGGGGCGTTCGGCGGGTCCATTCCCGACCTGCCAGCCACCCTTCCCCCGGCGCGCACCACGCCCCGGGGCTCGACCAACGCCTTCGGGACGCCCCGGGCCACACCGACGCCGACGGCGGCGCGTCCCTCGGTGGGCGCCGGGCGGGGCCCGGTCACGGGCTCCCCCACCCCCACCTCGCCCCTCCCCACGATTCCCACCCCTGCCGTCCCCACGACGGGTGGCGACAACGGCGGCGCCACCGACGTGGGCGTGACCGCCGACTCCATCAGGCTGGGTGGCTTCTTCGTCGAGTCGGGTCCCGCCGGGGCCCTGGGCATCACTCTGCTCAAGGCGGCCAAGGCCGTCTTCAACGAGGTCAACGCCCAGGGCGGGATCTACGGCCGCAAGATCCAGATCGTCGACTGCGACACCAGCTTCACCTCCGGTGACAGGCCCCGCTCCTGCTTCGAGAAGCTGACGGGCGAGGACAAGGTCTTCGCCTTCGCCTCGTCCGGCGACGGCCAGGCCATGGTCAGCGCCGCCCCCCTGATCTGCAAGCAGGAGATCCCCGCCATCGCCATGGACGGCCTGGCCTCGGAGGAGTTCAAGTGCCCGTCCATCTTCCCCGCCGGGCCGCCCGCCCGCAGCCAGTCCCACGTCCTGGCCGACTACTACGCCCGGCGGTACAAGCCCAGGACGGTGGGCTTTCTGGTGGAGAACGACGACATCGGGAACCAGTGGCTCCAGGGGGCCAAGGAGGTCTTCACCCAGCTCGGCGTCACCGTGGTGGCCGAGCAGCGCTACAACCTGGGTGAAACCAACTTCAATCCCCAGGTGCTCGGGATGCAGGCCGCCGGCCCGGACTTCGTGTTCTTCGCCGGCGAGCCCCAGGGGGGCATGCTCTTCCAGCTCCAGTCCCAGGCACTGGGGTACAAGCCCCCGATGCCGGGTGCCGGCGTCACCTGTGACGTGGAGATGTGGCCCCGGGAGGTCGGCGACTACGCCAAGGGCATGGTGTGCCAACACCCCTGGGCCCTGGCCCGCGACGGCCTGCCCGAGCACGGCGTCTTCGAGCGGACCTACAAGAAGTACTGGAACGACTGGGACTGGCGCAGCTCCGGCACCGAGATCTCCTGGGCGGCGGCCAAGGCGGTGGTGGCGACCCTGCGGGCGGCAGGACCCAACCTGACCCGGGCCCGGGTGCTGGAGGTGCTCCGGGGCGGTGCCCTCGACGGCTTCGACACCGGCTTCGGGGTCCGCTTCTCCCAGTCGGCCGGCCCCGACGGCGGCCACGTCCTCGACACCCAGGTGGCGGTGGTGGAGATCACGGAGCCGTCGGGCCAGCCGTCCTACTACGAGACCCGCCAGGCCGCCCGGCCCGACCCGCACTTCACCCTCGCGTAGCATGGGGAAGCACCCGATGACACCACGCCGCCGCACCACCGTCACCCGCTGCGCCCTGGGGGTTCTGGCCCTGGGCCTCACGCTGGCCGGCGCCGGGGGCGGCACCGTCTTCGCCGCCGGGGCCCCTGGTGATCTCCCGGGACTGACCGGCACCCCCGCCTCCGAGTCGCCCCCGGCGGCCAACCCGCCGGCCAACCCGCCCCCCGCCTCCGAGGTGGTGTCGCCGGCGGTGGAGGCTCCCATCCCGGACGCCACCGTCCCCGCAGGTCCCGCCCCCGCGGCCGAGAATCCGCCGCCGGCCGCTCCCAACCCCTACGGGAACCTGTTCCCGGACGACGGGTCGCCGCCTCCGGACGTGACCAACATCAGCCTGACGGGCGAGGCCTACGTGGTCCGCCAGGACCTCAAGGCCCCGGTGGACGTCCACCGCGGCCGCTACCCCCGGGCCACGCTGGAGGTGTCCAAGGACCTCACCACCGCCTTCGGGGCCTTCGCCGACCCCGGTGCCTTCGGGCGTCCGCTGCTGGCGGCCGCCGGGGGGGCCGGCGCCGCCGCGCCGCCCGCCCCCACCTGGGCCGAGTGCGTGTTTCCCAAGTCGCCCATGACCCCGACCGAGGAGGTCCTGGGGCCGGGCCAGGGCACCGGCCCCACGGCGGCGGCGCGCTGCTTCCAGGGTGCCGGCCAGGCCGGCGGCTACGCCTCGGCCGACACCGGCGCCGACCAGGGAACCGGAGTCGAGGTGTTCAGCCCGGCGGCGGCCCTGGCCACCGTCGACGCCGCCTCCAACGCCGTCGGGCAGACCATCACACAGAGCGTCTCCACCCTCGAGAACGTCGTCCTGGCGGGTCGGGTCACCATCGCCTCGCTCACCAACTCGGTCATCGTGCGCACCAACGGGCGCCCCGGGGGCGCGGTGGTCGAGACCAGCGCCACCATCGGCGGGTTGTCCGTCGAGGGCGTGCCCGTGGCGCTGCCGTCGGACGCGCTGGCCCTGGCCGCCCCGGCCCTGCAGGCACTTCCGCCTGTGCTCTCCCCGCTCGGCGCCCTGACCTTCGATGTCGTCCCCGAGCAGAAGGAGGTGTCGGCCGACGGCACGGTCGGCGCCGGCCGGGCCGCCCAGCTGCTGGTCACCGTGAAGAACGGCCAGGGGACCGTCAGCTTCGGCCTCGGCTACGCCTCGGCCCGGGGCCGCACGATCCTCAACGAGTTCAAGGTCCAGGGCGGCCCCATCGTGCGCCCGCCGCGGGCCGTTCCCGGCGCTTCGGGGCCGCTCCGCTACGGCAGCCCCACAGCCTCGGGATTCGTCAACTCCGTGGGGTCCACCCTCGGCTCCCGGGCCCCGGCCCGTGCCGCGGCGCCCGCCGGCGCCTCCCGCCGCCCCGGCGGCTTCGGCTCGGGGGGTCTCCCCACCGCTGGCCTCAACCTGCTGCCCCCGCTGCCAGGCCAGAACCAGGGCCAGAACGTGGGCCGGTCCGAGGCCTATGGCGGCGACGGACCCTGGCTGGCGCTCATCGGCGGGTCGCTGATCGGCCTCGTTCTCGCCCGCTACCTGGCCTACACCATGGTCCGCCCGGCGCCGGCATGAGAAAGCGCCGCGGCGGCGAGGACCGTCCCCCGAACGCCGACGGCGCCCCGAAGAAGAAAGGCCGTCGCCAGAAGGACACTGGCGACGCCTCCAAGAAGCCCGGCGACGCTCCCAAGCGGCGCCGGTTCCGCCTGGCCAAGGACCGGCGGGTGGAGGCGGTGGGGATCGCCATCATCGCCTTCGGCTGCCTGGTGACGGTGCTGGTGTGGATGGGTGTGCGGGAGTCGAACAACGTCTCCTACCAGCTGCCCATCATCGCCTCCGGCGGCCTGGTGGCGGTGGGGTGCTTCATCGTGGGCGGGTTGCTGGTGGTGGGCGGGTTGGTCATGACCCGCTTCACCCGCCTCGAGAAGGCCCGGGCCGCCCCCCCCGAGACGGAGAGTGCGCCCGACACCCCGACTGCCCCGCCGGTGGCGGCGACCTCCCCTCAGGAGGTATCCCTGACCGACAAGCCGGTGGAGGAGCGCCGCGAACTGGCCGGTTGATCAGGCCGGCGGCACGCAGGCCACCATGCCCATGGAACCCAGGCAGACCCGGCTGCCGTTGTCGTCGTCGCCCAGCGGAATCGATGGGGCGCCCATGAGCGCCACCGCCACCACCAGGGCGGCGAGCAAGGCGCGGGGATTGGTCTCGATCTTCATGCTCGCCTCCTTCCGGTCAGCGAATTCTATCTCACCACCATCAGACGTAAACATCCACATCACAGGTTCCACCAGTGGCGGCCACAAGACGGGGTCGAAACTTCACGCAGAGCGGCACAAATCCCCCGAAACCGGTAGAATAGGGACGTCCCCGGTGGAACAGACAGAGGGATACGTCACGTACTGGGGGGTGACGGAAAATGGGATCCACACACTCGTCCCGGCCGCGCGCCGGAATGCTCGCTCTCATCCTGTTGGCCGTAGGGGCCGCCGCACCGGCCGAGGCTGCGACCTCCGTGCTCAGCGCACCCACCGCCACCTGGGGAACGGCCCCCGCGGGCGACCGGGCCGGACGCGTGGTCGCCATGGTGGAGACGGGTTCGGTGCTCTACCTGGCCGGCGAGTTCACGGGCCTGACGGCATCGTCGGGTGGCGCGCCCCTGCCCCGGCCGTACCTCGCCGCCCTCGACGTGAGCAGCGGCCAACCACTGGACTTCGACGCCCACGTGGACGGGCCGGTGCGGGCCCTGGCCCTGGCCCCGGACGGTAGGCGCCTCTACATCGGAGGCGAGTTCGAGCAGGCGGGCGGAGGCCCGGCCCACAACCTGGCCGCGCTCGACCCCCTCACCGGCGCCCTGGACGCCGGTTTCCGCCCGCCCCGCCTGAACTCCGGCGTGCGCACGGTCCTGCTGGCCGGCGAGCGGCTCTTCGTGGGCGGCAACTTCACCGAGGCCGTGACCCCCACCAAGGCGGCACCGCGGCCCCAGCTGGCCGCCCTGGTGGCCCGAACCGGTGCTCTCCTGGGTTGGAAGCCTCCCGTCAACGCCGGCGGCGAGTTCTTCGGCCCGATGGGTGAGGAGACGTCCGTGGGGGATGGCCTCGTCCACGACCTCGCCCTCTCAGGTGACGGACGGCACCTGTACGTGGCCGGCACCTTCGCCAACTTCGGCGGGCGCAAGGGCCTGCTCAGCCTGGACCTGGCCACGGCCAAGCCGACGCGCTGGCAACCGGCCATGGACCGGCCCGTGTTCGGCATCACCGTCTGGCCCGGCGACCACACCACGCTCTTCGCCGCCACCGGCGGCCGGGGCGGGACGCTCAAGTCGTTCACGCCCGGCGGCGCCCCCGAGCCCACCTGGGAGGTGCGGACGGACGGCGACAACCTCGACGTGGTGGCTTCCGCCGGCACGGTGTACCTGGCCGGCCACTACGACTTCATCGTGCCCGCCGGGTCGCCGTGCGCCCGGGCCTACCCCGGGGGTCCCGAGCGCCACCACCTGGCCGCCTTCGACGCCGCCTCCGGCCACCTCGACTGGTGGGCGCCGGTGACGGACACGGCCACCGGCCCCTACGTCGCCGCCATCGGTACCCGCCACCTGTGGGTGGGGGGCGAGTTCACCGCCGTCAACCACGCCCCCCAGCCGGGCGTGGCCAGGTTCCCCGGCGCCGCCTAGCGACGGCCCTGGCGCCGGGGAAGCGCCGGGACTACTTGACCTCCAGCTGCATGTGCATCCCCAGGTCACGGTGGACCCTGCCGTCGGGCGTCTCCAGGATGCACTGCAGGGTGTAGGTGCCCGGTGCGAGCTCGAGGGCCGCCGACCCCTCGGCGTCGGGAGGCATGGCTTCGACCTCACCCACCGGCTCGCCGCTTGGGTCCAGGACCTCGAGCTCGTGGTCCTCGGTACCGCCGTTGGTGGCCTTGAAGTAGATCTT
>JBIOYN010000121.1:0-7938 GCA_044870155.1 Acidimicrobiia bacterium
GCGAGCGTGAAGAGTCCCAGTTACACCAACACGAGCCTGCGGAACCGTGAGGTCGCCCAAGCCAACGTGGCCCGGGCGCAAGCCACCATCGGCGCCGCCCGCGCCTATCTCCACCAGGCGGTCGACCGTGTCTACGAGACGGCACAGGCGGGGATGAGGCCAGCGCTCCATGACGGCGTGCAGGTTCAACTGGCGACCTGCAACGCCCTCGAGGCCGGTTCGAGGGTCGTGAACCTTGTTCACGACACGGTCGGCACCTCCGGCATCCGGCAGGAGCACCGCTTCCAGCAGCTCTTCCGCGACGGCCGCACCATCTCCCAGCACGCCTTCGCGTCGCTCAGCCGGTACGAATCCTGCGGCAAGGTGCTCTTCGGCCTGCAAAGCGACTGGGGATTCTTCTACCTGTAAACGCGATCTCGAGAGCGAGGGAAAGAGGGTGGGAACGTGGGACGGGACATGGTGGAACGGGAGATGAAAGAGGTGCTGGGTCGGACCCCGGCCGTGCTGGACCGGGTGCCTGACGAGCTCCTCGATGCCGACTGGCGCCTGCTGCGGCGCGCCTTCATCGACGACTCGCTGATCCCGAGCCGCTACCAGGCCCTCATCGGGGTGGCGGTGGCGGCCGCCATCCGCTGCCCGTACGCTGCCCGGCTGCACACGGAGCTGGCCCAGGTCCAAGGGGCGAGCGAGGCGGAGCTGGCCGAGGCCGTCCACCACGCCGCGCTGATCACCGGCCTGAGCACCCGCATGCACGGGTTCTCGCTCGACGCCGCGCAGTTCGACACCGAGGTGGCAGACATCGCCGGCCACATCGCCGGCCGGCGGTCCATCGACTGACCCATCGGAAAGGAGATCGCCATGAGCGAAGCCAACAAGGAGATCGTCCGGCGGTACCAGGAGGCCTACAACACCAACAACCTCGACGTGCTCGACGAGGTGCTCGCCCCCAACTGGAAGACCAACGCCTGGCCGGAGGGGGTACCACAGGACATCGAGACGGCCAAGGGGTTCTACCAGGAGGTTGTCAAGAGCTTTCCCGACGTCCAGTTCATCACCGAGCAGCTCGTCGCCGAGGGTGACTGGGTCGTGCAGCGCCACACGTTCCGGGGCACGTTCCAGAACGAGCTGGCCGGGCTCCCACCCACCGGCAAGGTCATCGAGCTCCAGGGCGTCAGCATGTTCCGGCTGGTCGGGGGCAAGATCGTCGAGCACTGGGGGTTCGCCGATGACGCCGGGTTCTGGCACCAGTGCGGCGTGGAGGTCCCCGAGATCATGCTGGCTTTCGCCCACCGGTCCGAGCATCCAGGCGGCGAATCCGGTTGACGGTCAGTGCACGGTCAGCACGCCCCGCATGAAGGGATGGATCTCGCAGTAGAACTGGTAGCGGCCCGTGCCGAGCGAGGTGACCCCCGCCACTTCCTTGGCCTGGCCGAACTCGACGAGGCCCGAGTCGAACCGCGGCGGCCCGCCGTCGGTCCGCAGCTCGGTGACGGTGTGGCCCAGTGCCTCCAGCCGGTAGAACAGGTCGGGGTTGAGGAACTGGAAGGCCGTCCCGTGATCGAGTGCGATCGCCCCGGGCAGGTAGTGGCCGCCGAAGGCGGCCATCAGGGTGGCGCCACCGCCGGCCGTCGGGCGCCTGGCCGCCGTGCTCCCCGACCCGTCGATGAAGAGGCCGGACGCCTCCGGGGTGGGCGTGACGGTGGTGTCGTCGGCCCGGTCGGGCGGACCCTGATAGCTGTCCCGGCCGGCGAGGTCGTGCAGGTATCCGAAGCCGGCGGCGTCACCGAACCCGAGTGACGCGGTGTGCCGCAGGGGTTCGGTGGTGCCCAGCTGGTGCTCGAGGGGAGCTCCGGCCACGTAGGTGTCGTCCCCACCCTCCTCCACCATGAGACCGACCCCGAACAGCACCCCGGTGCCCTCGTCCCAGCGGGGCTGGTTGTCGCACAGCCCCTGAGCGCTGAAGCCGCCCCCCGAGCCGGGAGTCTTCGTGGGCGCCCCTGGATCGATGGGGCGAGGCATGTAGTAGTCGTAGCGGTCGTTGCCGCCGGCGTCGTGGAGCAGGCCAACCCCGAACAAGGTCCCGAAGCCCTTGGACAGGCGCATGGCCGTGTAGATGTCGTCGCCGGCCTCGTCGTCCAGGATCCCCACCCCACCGATGTGGCCGGCACCCTGGGTCACCGTCTTGCCCAGATAGTGGTCGTTGCCGGCAACCTCGATGAGGACACCGGCGCCGGCGAATCCGGCGCCGGTGGTGAGGACCCGGCGGACGGAGGGCTCGTCGGTGCACAGCGCCTCCACGTCGGGCGGCTGCATGTGGCCGTAGGTGTCGTTTCCGGCGACGTCGACGAGCAGCGAGCTGGCGAGCACGCACTGGCCACCGACCAGGTCGTAGGTGGGGTTGATGCAGCCCCGAGCCGGCTCGTGCCTGGGGGCGGCCGACCCGTTGGGGCCCCGCATCAGATCGAGGGGATTGCCGCCGGCGTTGTTGAGGTAGGTGTCGTTGCCGCCGGCGTCGACGCTCAGGGCGTAGTCGTGGACGACGAGGTCGTCGCTGCCGTCGAGATCCAGCCGGAGGACGGGCCACAGAGCGACGTCGGAGCCCATGTCCGCGGATGACCCGGCCAGGAAGCGGCTCAGCTCGAGGCCGTCGGCCTGCACCCGGGCGGCGCAGGCCCGCACGGCGGCGGTCCCCGGGATCGGCGGCGGGGCGGTGTCGTCCGTGAGGTAGGCGGCCAGTGGCGCGGGCAGAGCCGCCAGCAGCCGGGCGGTGGCGTCCTGGCAGCGAGTGAGATCGTCGAGGACGATGGCCAGGCGGCCGGCCAGGCGCCGGTCGAGATGCGCCCGGGCCAAGGTCAGGCCGGCGGCATCAACGGGCACGTTGATCTGGGCGGCAAACCCGCGGATCCCCCGCAGGAGGGCGGCGTCGGGGTCAGCGGGCAGCGCCACCGCTTCGGGCACGTCGGGATGGAGCAGCTCCTCCACGCCCTCGAGGAGGCCCGGTTCCGTCATCCGGTCCCCACCGGCGCCGGCCCCGGTACCCACTCCCAGGCCGCCCATGGCGACGATTGCCAGCACCACGATGTGGCGGCGGGCTGCGGCCATCTCTCCCCCCTGGTGCGATTGGTACACCGCCTCTCTGCGGCGCACCCGGCTGCGTCAGTTCAATTTTACGACCGCCGGGACGGTCATGTCTTCCAGGACGGCGCGCCCGCCGCAGTCCTCCAGCAGGATCCGGGCCGCCTCGGTACCCACGGCCACGGGGTCGTCGCCTTCATGACCGGTACGCAGCACGAGATGCCCGTCGAGCGAAGCGAGGAGCACGTCGATGGCGACCCGCCCATGGGAGCTGACCGTGGCCAGGGCACCGCAGGCCAGATCACAGCCGCCGCCGAGCTGGCGGAGGAAAGCCCGCTCGGCCTCCACCGCGGCCCGGGCCGCGGGGTCGTCCAGGGCCGCCACGGCGGCTCCCGTCTCGGCGTCGTCCTCCCGGCACTCGACGGCCAGCGCCCCCTGTGCCACCTGGGGCAGCATCAGCGAAGGGTCCAGGATCTCGGCCACCTGATCGTCCAGGCCCAGGCGCTCGATGGCCGCCAGGGCCACCACCACGGCGTCGAAGTCGGCCGCCTTGGCCACCCGGGTCTCGATGTTGCCGCGCAGGGAGCCGAAGGTGAGGTCGGGACGCAGCGCCGCCAGCTGAGCCCGGCGGCGCACCGAACCGGTGCCGATCCGCCCGCCGGTGGGAATGTCGTCGAGGCGCCGGCCCACCAGAGCGTCGCGGGGATCGGCCCGTTCGGGCACGGCGGCCAGGCGCAGCCCGGCGGCGGTCTCGGAAGGGAGGTCCTTGGCCGAGTGGACGGCGAGGTCGGCCCGGCCCTCGAGCACGGCGGCTTCGACCTCCTTCACGAACACGCCCGTTCCCCCGATGCTCCACACGGGGACGTCGGCGCGCCGGTCGCCCGTGGTCGTCACCACCACCATCTCGGCCTCACCGGGGAGCATCCGGGCGACCCGCTCGGCCTGCCACAGCGCCAGGCGGCTTCCTCGCGTGGCGATCCGCCAGGTCACTCAACGTCCAGGTCGAAGAGTGCGGTGAGGACGTCGGCGTAGACCTCGGCCCGCCCGCTCCCGGCCGCATCCTTCATCCGCACGGTGGGGTCGTGGAGGAGCTTGGCCACGATCCCCCGGGTCAGTGCCTCCACCGCCTCGGCCGCCTTGGGGTCGAGACCCTCGAGCTTGGCCCGGAAGCGCTCCAGCTCGCCGAGGCGGACCTCCTCGCCCCGGGACCGCAGAGCCGCCACCAGCGGGGCCACCTCCCGGGCGGTGGCCTCGGCCCGGAAGCGTTCCAGCTCGGCGGCGATGATCCGCCGCACCCGGGCCACCTCGCGGCGCCGGCGGTCGAGGGACCGCTCGGCGAAGGCCTTCAGGTCGTCCATGTCGCACAGCGTCACGCCGGGGAGGGCGGCGGCGGCCGGATCGACGTCCCGGGGCACGGCGATGTCGACGATGACGAGGTCGCGACCGAAGCGCCGGTCCATGGCCAGCTCCAAGGTGGGTAGATCGATGACCACCTCGGTCGCCCCCGTGGAGGTGAGGATCACGTCGACGGCGGCGAGGGCCTCGGGCAGGCGCTCGAGGGGCAGGACCGTGCCACCCACCTTGGCCGCCACCTCGGTGGCCCGTTCCGAGCTCCGGCCCGCCACCATGACTTCAGCGGCCCCCGAGGCCACCAGCGCCTTGGCCATGCCGGCGCCCATCTCCCCGGCGCCCAGGACCAGCACCCGGCGGTCGTGGAGTCCACCTTCCAGGTGCTCGGCGGCCAGGGCCACGGCGGCGGACGACAGCGACACCGACCCGCGGGCGATGCCCGTCTCGGCCCGGGAGCGCTTCCCCACCTCGATGGCGTGGCGGAAGACGCGGGACAGGGTGCCGCCCGCCGTGCCCTCCTGCTCGGCGACCTTCAGGGCCTCTCGCACCTGGCCCAGGATCTCGCCCTCGCCCAGGATCACCGAGTCCACCCCGGCGGCCACCCCGAAGAGGTGGGTGACGGCCGCCTCGTCGTAATAGCTGTAGAGATGGTCGATCAGGTCGTCGGGCATGAGACCGGCCTGCTCGGCCAGGAACTCGGTGACGTCACCCACCGACGGGTGGAACTTGGTGGCCGAGGCATAGACCTCGGTCCGGTTGCACGTCGAGAGGATCGCCACCTCGGTCAGGTGCTCCCGCCCGGCCAGGTCCCTGAGCGCCTTGGGGAGCCCACCCGGCGGCACGCTGGCCCGCTCCAGCAACGGCAGCGGAACCGTGCGGTGGTTCAGCCCTACGACGATGAATGACATAACTTCCGCAGCCCCTCTCTGGCGTCGTCCAGGTTGCCAGTGCGGATGGAATCGAGAATGCCGGAATCGAACACGACAGGCCAGTCGGGAGCGCCGCGCCCGCCCGCCCCCCCGCGCTCCGAGCGCAGCTCGGCAGCCAGGTCACACAGGACGCCGTACTCCGGACCCACTCCGGAACCCAGCCGCCGCGCCAGGGCGCGGGCCAGTCCCGGGGCGCGGCCCGACGTCCCCACCGCCACCTCCAGAGCCCCCTGCCGGTGCACCGCCATGGGCGCCATGGTGGCCGGGGCTCCGTCGGCCGAGCTGGCGAAGCAGCGCCGCTCGGCGGCCGCCGCCATCACCTGGCGGTTCACCGCCGGATCGTCGGTGGCGGCGAAGGCGATCCAGGCGCCGTCGAGGTCGGAGGGCTGGAAGACCCGCCGCACGGCGCTCACCTCGCCGGCGGCGGCCCGGTTCTCGATCTCGCCACTCAGTTCGGGCGCCACCACCACCACCGTGGCGCGTTCCGCCACCAGGTCCGAGACCCGCCGGGTGGCCACGCGGCCCGCGCCCACCACCACGGTGCGCCGACCCGAGAGGGAGAGGCTGACGGGGTAGCCCACCGACCCTGACCCGCTCAGGCGAGGCCCTCGAGGAGGTTGTCCACCTCGGGCCCGTTGGCGTCGCGCCGCTGTTGGTAGAAGGAGAGGATCTGCAGCTCGATGGAGAGGTCGACCTTGCGCAGGGACACGCCCTCGGGAACGGAGATCACCGTCGGGGCGAAGTTGAGGACCGAGGTCACGCCGGCCGAGACGAGCGCCTCGGCCACCTCCTGGGCGGCAGAGGCCGGCGTGGCGATGATGCCGATAGCCACCTTCCGCTCGGCCACGATGCGGGGCAGGTGGCCGATGGCCTCCACCTCGAGCGAGCCGATGCGCTCGCCGTGCTTGCCCGGGTCGGCATCGACCAGGGCGACGATCCGGAAGCCGCGGGCCGAGAATCCCCGGTAGTTGGCCAGGGCGTGACCCAGATTCCCGATGCCGACGATGACCACCGGCCAGTCCTGGGTCAGACCCAGTTCGCGGGAGATCTGGAACAGCAGGTACTCGACGTCGTAACCCACACCCCGGGTCCCGTAGGACCCCAGGTAGGAGAAGTCCTTGCGCACCTTGGCGGCGTTCACGCCCGCCATCTCGGCCAGCCGCTCCGAAGAGATCGTGGGGATGCGGTGCTCCGCTGTCTCCAGGAGGGCTCGGTAGTAGAGGGGAAGCCGGGCGACGGTGGCCTCGGGTATCCGCCGGGGTCGTTCGGGCAACGTTCACGCCCCTAGGACGGCAACTGGGATGCTCCTCCCAGGGTAACGACTTTGTGAGCAAATTCTCAAACTGCTGAGCGGGAGCGCTCAGCGCACGACGACGGTGCCCTTCATCCGGGCGTGCACCTCGCAGTGGTAGCCGATCTCACCCGCAGTGGGAAACGTCCTCCGGAACTCGCCGCTGGTCATGCGCCCGGAATCGAACGAGGCGTCGTCGGCGGTGACCGAGTGGGTCAGCCCGTTGTCGGCGAAGGTCCACACCAGCTCCTTCCCCACCGGCACCTCGACGCGGGCCGGGTTGAAGGCGATGCCCTGGATCACGACCTTTCCCTCACCAGCGGCGACGCTGGCCGGAGGCGGTGCCACCGCTCCCCCGTTGGCGTCGTTCCCCTCGAAGAGGGAGCAGCCACCGAGGAGGGTCACCGCCAGCGCCAGCACCCCGACCGTCAGGCGGGGCGATCCGGAAAACACGTCGCCGACCTCCCCTCGGGTTCCTCCCGGCCCGGGAGACTAGCCCCTTTTGTCACCTTCAGTGCTCAAGGTTCGACCACTCAGCGTCGATACCTGGGACAACCAACAGACCGATCCCACGAAACGGCAAACCCGGGGAAATCCGGGGACGCAAAGCTACGGGCCTAACCCCTGCTGGGGGGCATGGTCGCCGGGCTACCGAATGGGGGGCTCCAGCCCCTTCGTGGGTGCCACGCGCACACAAAGGGACTGGGTATGAGGAAACTGTTCGCTGCCGTCGCACTGGCCGTCGCCGTGCTGGCACTGCCGACGCCGGCGTCTGCCGACACGGTGAGTGACGAGGCCTCATTCGTCGCCCGGATCAACGAGCTGCGCGCCAGCAAGGGCCTGCCGGGACTCGAAGTCCACCCCAACCTGGTGGACAAGGCCCGCGGCTGGGCCGGCACCATGGCCGCCAGCGGCCGCATCTGGCACTCGACGCTCTCCGACGGGATCACCGCCGACTGGGCCAAGCTGGGCGAGAACGTGGGGATGGGCGGCTCGGTGCAGTCCCTCCACGACGCCTTCGTGGCCTCACCCAAGCACTACGCCAACCTGGTGGACCCGGACTTCAACTACATCGGGATCGGCGTCGTGTACTCCGGCTCGACGATCTTCGTGACCGAGTCATTCATGAAGCTGGCCTCCGCCCCCGCCACCGTGGCCCCGCCCGCCCCCGCTCCTGCTCCCGCCCCCGCCCCGGCGCCGGCCCCGGCCCCGGCGCCCGCCCCCAAGCCCAAGGCCGCCAACCCTGCCCCCGCCCCGACCCCCGCCCCCGTTCCTGTCCCTGAGCCCGCCCCC
>JBIOYN010000122.1:0-8727 GCA_044870155.1 Acidimicrobiia bacterium
CTGCCCCCGGGCGCGGCCTTGCCACCCACTCGACCGCATCTCGTCGTCGACGCCCGGTTTGGCCCGAAGATCAAGCCGCGACACCGCCACGCCGACTGTCGACATACCGACGTCGATTTGGAGTGATCGTTGTGAACCCCACGACCACCGTGGAGCCGCTGGCGGTGCTGGTCGCCGGACGAGTTGAGTCCTTCTCCCCGTCCCGGGGCGGCACCATCGGCGCCCACCGCTTCTGTGACATCGTCCTCGACGATCCCGAGGGCGAGCTCCCACCGATGGCCGCCACCTTCAACTGTCAGGGAGGCATCTGGAGCCTGACCAACGCCAGCCACCGCTACCTCGTCCTGCACACCGACGGCTTCGCCCCCCTCTCGGTGCCGCCGCGGGCCCGGGTGACGCTCACGGGCGAGCCGTTCGTGCTGAGCGTGCCGGGGAAGGCGACGGCCGCCGAGGTTCCCGTCTGGTTCGGATCGGGGGCGTCCGCAGGTTCCGGCGCCCGGCCCTGGCTGCCCCTGGCCGGCGTGGCGGCACCGTCGCCTCCCGTCTCCGCCGCCCCCGTTGGCACGGTGACAAGCCGGCGCCGCGCCACCCTGATCGTGGCCCTCGCCGTGGTGGTCATGCTCGTGGCCTCGGCCGGCGCCGCGGCCCTGGTCGAGCGGGGGCACGAAGCATCGGCCTCCCGGCCCGAGCATCCCACCGCCTGGGATCCCCGCGTCGCCGATCTGGTCGCCTTCGTGGAGAAGGACCGGGAACTGACTTTCACCATGCCCGTGTACGTCGACTTCCTCTCCCCGGAGGCGTTCGAGGCCAATGTCGGTGGGGAGGTCTCGGAGATCAGCGACGAGGACCGGCAGGAGCTGGATCGGGCCGTCGGCCTCCTGCGGGCCATCGGCCTCCTCGAGGGCGACGTCGACCTGCTGGACCGGATCACCCAGCTGCAGAGCGAAGGCACCCTCGCCTTCTACGACCCGCGGTCGGAGCGGGTCAGCGTCCGGGGGACGGAGCTGACCGAGCAGGTCAGGGCCACCCTGGTCCATGAGCTCACCCATGCTCTCCAGGACCAGCACTTCGGCCTCGACCGCCTCGAGACCGACGATCACAGCCGGTTGCGAGCCGTCGCCGAGGGCGACGCCAACCGCACCGAGGGGCACTGGGTGGACCAGCTGGCACCCGACGCCCGGGCCGCCCACGACGCCGGGCAGGAGGCGGCCAGCGACGGCGCCGACCTCACCGGCATCCCCGAGGTCCTTCTCGTCCTCTTCGGTTCGCCCTACGAGCTCGGGCGGGGCCTGGTGGAGACGCTCGCCGCCGTGGGTGGCCATCCCGCCGTGGACCGGGCCCTGGCCACTCCTCCGGCCAGCGACGAGCAGCTCCTCGACCCCTACCGGTACCTGGCCCGCGACACGCCGGTGGCCGTCGCCGAACCCGCACTCCACAAGGGCGAGAAGCGTCTGGAGGGCAACGACGCCTTCGGGTCCCTGACCCTCTTCCTCATGCTGGCCCAGCGCCTCGACGTGCGGCAGGCGCTGCGGGCCGTGGACGGCTGGGCCGGCGACAACTACGTCAACTTCGAGCGCGACGGCCGGGTCTGCACCCGGGTCGCCCTGCGCGGGGACCAGGCCGCCGAGACCGACGAGCTGGCCGGCGCCCTCGACGCCTGGGTCGGAACCATGCCCCCGGGGGCGGCATCCGCCGCCCGGCGGGGCGACGGGGTCGAGTTCGAAGCCTGTGACCAGGGAGCGGGCTTCAAGATGGGAGAGCCGCGCTTCCGCCAGGCCATGTCCTACCCCACCGCCCGGAACGTGGTGGCGCTGGGCTTCATCCGTCAGGGCCTGCCCTCCGAACTCGGCCGCTGCATGGCCGGGGGCCTGCTCGAGGAGATGGAACCCGACGTCCTGCTCTCCGACGGGGCCCTGACCGCAGCCCAGAAGCGGACCATCGAGCAGGTGGCCGTCACCTGCCGTCGTTGACCTGACGAAGCCGATCGCCGAACCACGGAGAACAGCAGCCGTGAACGACCGGACGTTTGACGAGCGGTTCGTGCGGGACCTGACCTTCGACGGCCGCCGCTTCCTGGCCGCGGTCGTCGACCCCGCCGACCGCCTGCTGCAGCTGTGGGCGTCCTCCGACGCCACTGCGTGGACCGAGGTCGCCGTGGCGCCCTCCGTCGGCCAGCCCCTGCGCCACGTGGCCCTCAGCGCCGTCCGACCGCACGTCGCCGTCCTCGGGTGGCGACAGGATGACCCCGACGCGGGACCCATCGAACTGGTGGCATGGACCACGTCGAACCTTGAGGAGTGGTCCGAGACCTCGCTGGATTCCCTGGTCGGGGACGGGGTGGTCTCCGTGCTCAGCAGGGTCGTCGCCCACGGCTCCGGTTTCGCCGCCCTACTCGTCGTGAACACCGGTGAAGCCGGGTTCCCCAGCTTCCTGCACTGGTCCGACGGCGGTTCCCGATGGCGGGAGCTGGCCATCCCTCCCGACGCCTGGGCAGTGGAGAGCATCGCCGGCACCGGCGGCGGCCTGGCCCTCTTCGGGCGCGACGACCGGGTCGGCGGAAGGGGCTGCCTCCTCGTCACCCCTGACGGTGACACCTGGCGCCGGCCCGCCGGCATCAACGGAATCCTCGCGGACCATTGGGGCAGCAGGGTCTCGGGATTTCCGGACGCGCTGCTGATGCACCTCGACACACACGCTCTCGCCGGCACCGACCCCCGGATCGAGGCGAACTGGTATTCCCGGGATGCCTTCGAATCCTGGGCTCCCTTGCCCGGCGACGGCCCCGACGTCTCCTGTGAGCACAGCTGGATCGGGCCCGAGCGCACGGTGGCCGTCCTGGCGGGGACGGTCGAGCTGGGAGGCGGTTTCTGGCAGGCCGCCTACCGGATCGGGTGGACGGAAGGACCCGGATCCTGGCGGGCCTTCCAGCTGGAGGAGTACCTGGGCATCCGCTCCGTGTCCGAGATCCGCCAGGTCGTCGCCGGCCCAGGGCACTTCGTGACCGTCGTGGAGACCGGCCGCCATCTCTTCCCGGAGGACGAAGCGAAGGCAGAGCGCTTCCTCCCCCGCCAACGGCGCCTGATCGTGCGGTCCTTCGGGGGCTGACCGCACGAGGCTCTTCCGCGGACGGATCGAGGGGCCGCCCGCCCCTGCTGTCGGCGGGCGGCCCCTCGAAATCAGAGGGCGGCGGCTGGCCTGCCGCCCCGGCTACGAGCAGCCGCTGGTGGTGCCGCAGGAGGAGCACACGTAGCAGCTCCCGGCCCGCTGCATCTCCATGCCGCAGTTGTAGCAATAGGGGGCGTCGACCCGCCGGGTGCCCTCAGGGATGGCGGCGGCCTGGGGCCCGGGGGCCTGGGCCGGCGGGGCGCTGGGGGCCGCCGGCGGCTCGGGCGCACCCGGGCCGTCGGTCAGGTCCAGACTGAGCTCGGCCGAGGACTCGGTCGGGATGGACGCCTCGTCCACCCCCGGCAGCGTGGGCTGGATCCGCTCCCCCACGGTGAGGATGCCGAGGTCGACCCGGTCCTCGTAGGGCAGGTACTCCACCGCCATCCGCCGGAAGATGTAGTCCACCAGGCTGGCGGCCAGGCGGATCTCGGGGTCGTCGGTGATGCCCGCGGGCTCGAAGCGCATGTTGATGAACATCTCCACGAACGCCTTGAGCGGCACGCCGTACTGCAGGCCGTGGGACACCGAGATGGCGAAGGCGTCCATGATCCCGGCCATGGTCGAGCCCTGCTTGGCCACCTTGAGGAAGATCTCGCCCGGCCGCCCGTCGTCGTACTCCCCCACCGTGGCGTAGCTGTGGCAGTCCGCCACCCGGAACGAGAACGTCTTCGAGTTCCGCTTCCGGGGCAGCTTCCGCCGGACGGGCTCCTGGAGCACGATCGTCTCCACCACCCGCTCGACCTCGGCGGCGAGGGTCTCCGCCTTCTTCTGCGTGGCCAGCGGCTGGGCCACCTTGCAGTTGTCCCGGTAGATGGCGATGGCCTTGAGCCCGAGCTTCCAGGCCTCGATGTGGAGATCCTCGATCTCCTCGACCGTGATCTCTTCAGGTGCGTTAATCGTTTTTGAGATTGACCCCGAAAGGAAGGGTTGGACGGCCGCCATCATCCGCATGTGGCCCATGTAATGGATCGTGTTGTCGCCCATGGCACACGCAAACACGGGCAGGTCCTCCACCCGCAGCCCGGGTGCCCCCAGGATCGTCTTGTGTTCGTCGATCCAGGCGACGATGGCCTCTCCCTGCTCGTCCGAGTAGCCCAGCTGGCGGAGGGCCCGGGGCACGGTGTGATTGACGATGAACATGGTCCCGCCGCCGACGAGTTTCTTCGCCTTGGTCAGAGCCAGGTCGGGTTCCACACCGGTGGTGTCGCAATCCATCATGAGGCCGATCGTGTTGTGGCTCACGAACCCGTTGGCCACGTAAGTCACGTTGTCGGGCACCGAGAGGTCGTAGGTCAGCTCCTCGTCGCCCAGTTCGGCCGAGGCGACGGTGTCATAGAAGAAGCCCAGGAGCCGGGCGAGCTCGTCGTCCGGGCGATCGGTCTGCAGCTGCTCAGCGAGCCGGCGGGTGATACTGCCGTTGCGCCGGTACTCCATCATCGCCACCCGGCGGTTCCGGCCGTTCTCCGGGACCACCCGGTCGATCAGCTGGCGGGACACTGGGATGTGGTCGTAGCGGGCTGACTGCTGGCACTCCCCCGCATTGACTGCGCGCGCCTTACGAGCCGAGATGAAGCCAATCTCGTCAAGCCAGCGCGCCGCGACCCACTTGTTGAGCAGGCGAAGGACCGCAAGTCTCGAGCCGCGCCCGCTCGTGTCGAACTTGCGAGTCGTGATGAATCCGAGGGCGAGCAGCAGCACTTGTACGTCGTGCGAGAACTCCAGCGACGTCGTCGTCCAGGACGGGTATCCGGCTGTGACCGTCCCGTCCGCCTCGTGGAGCCCACGCAGGAAGGCGCGATAGACCTCCGGGTCGTTCGTGTGCAGGACGGCATCCGGGATGTGCGGTGTGTAGCCCTTTCCCCGATGCCCCTCCGCCGGCGACCGCTTGGCGAAACCGCACGCCTCCCACCATTCGGCGAGGCGCACCGAGTTTGCCTCAACACTCGTGTATCCCTGCTGCGGGCGGGAGGCGGTCTCGATACCGAACAGCGACTTGATCCGCAGTTCGAGGTGGTCCACAACATCGAGGTCGGTGTTGCTGACACACAAGCGCAGGCCTTTGGCGTGCAACGAGCCGTCGCCCATGAAATAGCCCACCAGTTCGGCCAGCTCGGGAGTCATGCTCCGGGGCACCCCGACGTGGTGTTCAGCGGTCCAGTGCGAGCTCTCCGCCAGCGGCGGAAGCGACACCGGCCGTGGCTGGCCGATCATCTGCCCGAGGGCCAAGGGCACCCGGTCACCAGCGCGAAGGTCGGCGAACCGCCGCCATACCCAGTCACCCTTGCCGTCGATCACCTTGATCTGGTGCTTCGTCGTGCCCTGGATGCGATAGCCCCGGCTGGTGGCGACGTCGACCACCGGCTCGAGCCCATTCACGTAGAACTTGGTGGCCCGCCGGGGCCCATGATCCGTGAGCACCTCGACGTCGGTGTCCTGCCACCGCTCACCTTCGGGGTCGCCGAGGGAACGCAGCCGGACGAGGCCCTGATCCGTCGCCACGAGCGATCCGCCCACCAGGCATCCGGTCGGCGCCAGCACGCTGGCCTGGCTGTTTCGGACGCCATAAGTCTCACCGATCTCCACCGCGTCGTCCCACGACGTGCGCGCAGCACCGAGAACCTCCGCCGGGGCGAGGGTGGCGTCGACCTTGTCGACTTCAGCCCGGTGCATGCGCAAAACATTGAGCATCGGCTCTTTGTTCTTGGCGTAGCCGGCGAAGGGTCCCATCCGCCCGGCGGTGCGAGCGCTCGTTGCATAGGCGTGACCTGTGAGCAAGGAAGTGATGGCCGCCGCCCAGGCCCGTCCTTCATCGGAGTCATAGGGAAGCCCTTGTGCCATCAACAGCGCACCCAGGTTCGCGTAGCCGATCCCGAGCTGACGGAAGGCGCGGGCGTTCTCGCCGATCTTCTTGGTCGGGTAGTCGGCGTTCCCGACAAGAATTTCCTGAGCGGTAAAGATCACCTCGACCGCCGCCTTGAACCCTTCAACGTCGAAGGTCCCGTCGTCATTCAGGAAACGCATGAGGTTCATGCTCGCCAGATTGCAAGCTGAATTGTCGAGGTGAACATATTCGGCACAAGGGTTAGAGGCGTTGATGCGCCCAGTGTTACTGGCTGTGTGCCACCGGTTGATCGTGGTGTCGAACTGCATCCCGGGATCGGCGCACTCCCAGGCCGCCTCGGAGATCTGGCGCAGCAGGGCCCGGGCCTTCATGGTCTTCATGGCCTCACCGGTGGTGACGGCGTTGAGATCCCAGTCGTCGTCGTCCACCACGGCCTGCATGAACTCATCGGTCACCCGCACCGAGTTGTTGGCGTTCTGGTACTGGATGGAGTGCGAGTCGGTGCCGTCGAGGTCCATGTCGAAGCCGGCGGCGGCCAGGGCCCGGGCCTTGCGCTCCTCCACCGCCTTGCACCAGATGAAGGTCTCGATGTCGGGGTGGTCGGCGTTGAGGATGACCATCTTGGCCGCCCGGCGGGTCTTGCCCCCCGAGTTGTGGGTCACCACCGAGTGGACCAGGTACTCGTGAACGTCCTCCACCGTGAGGTCGAAGGTGGGACCTGTGCCCGCCGGCTCCACCGTCACAGGGACGTAGAGCTCCTCGCCCTGGGCGAAGCGGGCCAGGGCCCCGTCCAGCTCGGTGGGGAAGGCGGCGGCGATCCCCGCCGCCCGGGGCAGGCTCATGCCGTAGGGGTGGGCGTCGTGGCGGTAGGACCCGATGGCGGCCCGCAGCGAGGCGCCGGCGGTGAAGCCGAGCCGGTCGAGCTCGGCGTCCACGTGGGGGAAGAACCAGCTGGCCTCGAAGGCCTCGGGCTCCTCCTTGGCCACCTCCAGCGCCGTCTCCAGCAGCCGGGCCTTGCCCTCGGAGACGAAGCCCACCAGCTTGGCGAAGCGGCGCACGCCTTCGCCACCGACGACACGGACTCTCCACAACCCGGGACCGCTCGTGGGGGCGGCCCCAGGCTCCGTGTCGTCGACTTCGGGGACACCCCGGTCCCCGCGCTCGCCGGGCGGAGGGACGTTGACCGACGCCGGTGGACGGGCCTGCGACACCTTGGACGGGATGCCGATGGACAGGAGCAGGCGATGGACGTCGAGGGCCAGCTCCCGGCGCCGGGTCCACAGCGTCGGGCACCCGTGCTGGACGTGGCCGTCGGACTCGAACAGGCCGGCCAGGAAGGCGGCCCGCACCGCCGCCGGCGACGAGCGCACCGGGCGGGGCACCGACGGCGCCCCCACCCGCCACAGCCCGTTGTCCCGCAGGAAGCTCGCCACCGCCGGGGCGCACAGCGTGGCGGGGGGCGCCGCCCCACCCCGGGCGCTGCCCATCCCGGCCACGGCCCGGCGGCCGAAGACCGAGGTGGTGAACGACCGGTAGCGCTCGACCAGCGCCTTGTCCTCGCCGTCGAGGTGAACGGCCAGCGCCCCGCTGCCCGCCACCGGCCGGAGGCGGCCCTCGCCGTGGGCCCAGCCCAGCCAGACAGCGAAGGCCTCGTCCAGCACCTCGGGGAGCATGACGTCGGCGCTGTACCCATGGCTCTTCGCCTGGCGGCTCATCGCTCCGTCGGCGGGGGCCGCTGCCCCGCCTCCCGGCGCCACATACGTGGCGCTCCCGGGGTCGGCCGCCACCAGACGCTGGGGGGAGCCGGCATCGGTCTGGGCCAGGTCGACGACGACGTAGTCGTCGGGACGCAGCTCGCCGGCCTGACGCCACATCTCCCCGAGCGTGGTCCGCACCCGGAAGCGGTGCTCAGGGGTGCAGAGGATCTCGTCCCCGAGCGCGGTGCGCACCCGGACCAGGGACCGGACCCCGTTGTCGTGAACGGCGGTGACGGTGCGGAACCCGTGGCGGGTCAGCACCTTCCAGCCCTCCGCCACCGAGCGGATGGGAACCGATCCGTGGTCGGTCACCAGCTCGGTGTCGGCGTGGAGGCACTTGATGGTCCCCGCCGAGGCGTCGGCACCCCGCATGAAGCTGACCGGCCCGCTGGCCGTTCCGCCTCCCGCCAACGGCTCCACCGACGAGCGGATGTTGGACAGGTTGATCCCCGAGCCCGACCCGCCCTTGAAGATCGTCCCCTCCTCCACGTACCAGTTGAGGATGGAGGACATGGTGTCGTCGACGGCGAGGATGAAACAGTTGTGGACCCGGAGGTTGCCTGAGAGGTACTCGCCGGACTCGGTCTGGATGTCGTAGACCTCCATCTCGCCCAGGCACTCGATCCGGTCGATCTCGAGGTTCTTGGTGACCTTGGCGGCCAGGCCGTTGGGCAGATCAAAGCTCGCCTCGAGCTTGTCGGCCTTCCGGGGATCGATGAACCCGATCTCGTCGGCGAAACGCCGGCGGTCACCCGCCGTGCGGATGGCCAGCGACCAGCAGCCCTTCCGATCGGCCCGGTGATCAGCCTTGAACCGGACCCGGGAGAAGATGCCGAACCGCAGCAGCAGTTGCTGGACGCCGCGGATGATCCCCTCCGAGATCATGTCCACGCCGATGACTGCTGCCCGCTCCCGGATCGAGACGTAACCCTCGGCCTGGAAGATGCTCCGAAGGTACGCCGC
>JBIOYN010000123.1:0-7357 GCA_044870155.1 Acidimicrobiia bacterium
AACCCGACGGCGAAGCCGACCACGGCCATGAGGACGACCACGAACACATTGCGGACGAGATCCGCCGTGGTGCGCCCGGCCAGGACGGCGGAGCGGGCCATGGGGAGCGACCGGAACCGCTCGATGAGGCCCTTGCCCAGGTCCTCGGCCAGCCCGATGCCCGTGCCCACCGCCCCGAAGGCGACGGTCTGGATGAAGATGCCCGGCATCATGAAGGTGGCGTAGTCGATGGGCCCGGTGTTGATGGCCCCGCCGAAGACGTAGCGGAACAGCAGCACGAACATGATGGGCTGGATCGACGAGAACATCAGCAGCTCGGGGATCCGGGTGACGGCGATCAGGTTCCGCTGGGTGACGGCCAGGGTGTCGGACACGGCCCAGGCCAGCCGGGAGCGGCCGGTGGTCTGGGTCAGGGACTGGGGGGCGCCCGGGGTTCGGGGTGTCCCCGATGTAACTGCGGCGGTCATGCGGCACCTCGCATCGCGGTCTCGTCGTCGGACGTGGAAGGAGCGGCCGGCTGGCCGGTGAGGGTGAGGAACACGTCGTCCAGGCTCGGCTCTCGCAGGGTGACCCCGGCGGGCCCGATCCCCTCGCCGTCGAGAGCCCGCAAGGCCTCGAGCAGGCGCCGTGGCCCGGAGTCGACGGGAAGGTGGACGGCGGGGCCGGTGCGGGTCGGGTCGGTGGTGCCCAGGGAGGCGACCACCTCGGCGGCCCGGGTGGCCACGGCGTCGTCGGCGAACACGAACTCGATCACGGTGGCGCCCAGGCCGGCCTTGAGCTCGGCCGACGTGCCCCGGGCGATGATGCGCCCGTGGTCGACGACGGCGATGCTCTCGGCCAGACGGTCGGCCTCTTCCAGGTACTGGGTGGTGAGCAGCACCGTGGTCCCGTCGGCCACCAGGTCGGTGATGACGCCCCACAGGTCGTTGCGGCTCCGGGGGTCGAGGCCGGTGGTGGGCTCGTCGAGGAAGAGGACGGGCGGGCGGTGGACGAGCGAGGCGGCCAGGTCCAGGCGCCGGCGCATACCCCCCGAGTAGGTCTTGACCGGCCGGTCGCCGGCGTCGCTCAAGGAGAAGCGCTCCAGCAGATCGTCGGCCCGGGACCGCACCAGCGGCTTGGGCAGGTGTGTGAGGCGGCCCACCAGGCGCAGGTTCTCCCGCCCGGTCAGGTTCTCGTCCACGGCCGCGAACTGGCCGGCCAGCCCGATGGCGGCCCGGACGGCCTCCGGGTTGGTGGTGACGTCGTGCCCCAGGACGCGGGCGGAACCGGCGTCGGGGCGGAGGATGGTGGTGAGGATGCGCACGGCCGTGGTCTTGCCGGCGCCGTTGGGTCCGAGCAGCCCGAAGACGGTCCCGGCGGGTACGGCCAGGTCGATGCCGTCCAGCGCGGTCACGTCCCCGAAGCGCTTGACCAGAGCGTTGGCGGAGATTGCGTCGGTTTGCATGCCTGCTCTCTCGGCAGGCGTGCGACAAATCCTTAGCGCGCGTCTCAGAACCCGGCCGCCCGGGCCCGGTGGTCAGGTGTAGAGGACCGAGTCCTTCGAGCCGAAGCCGTTATCCATGTACTCGTCGGCCCCGGGATCGTTCTCCCAGCGCTCGCCGTCGATCAGGTACTTGAAGCGGTAGCTGCGGCCGGATTCCAGCGACAGCGTGGCGGAGTAGCGCCCGTCCTTCCGCCGGGTCAACGGGGTGTCGTCCTGCGACCAGTCGTTGAACTCGCCGCACAGGACGGCCCGCTCCCGGGCCGAATCGGGGGGCAACTCGAAGGTCACCTTCGTGGTCTTGCCACGTTTGGCCGGGGTCTTGGTGATCACGGTGGCCTCCAGTCGGGGGGACTGACCAGGATTGATGCTAGACGGGAGCGGGCGGCCATATCGTCGAATCCGCCCAAGCGTGATGTCCGGGGCGGGGGACACCAGGGAGGGATGACCGGGTTCGCGGCGAAGTGTTCCCCGAAGCACTCCCCCCGAGGTGCCGAAGACATTGGGTATGACTAGTCATCGCCGCCGGTTGCTGTCCGTCCTCGCCTCACTGGGCACGCTCAGCGCCCTCCTGGTGGTCGGGCCCCAGGCCCGGGCGGCGGGCGAGACGCTCCAGGTCAACAAGGAGGTCAACACGGTGCCGGGCGGCACCCCCGTCACCCTCACCGCCCGCCTGGCCCAGGCCGCCACCAGTGCCCTGACCATCAATTTCACGGTGGAGAGCGGGCCGGCGGCGCCGACCACCCAGTCCTGTCCCATCGCCGTCGGGGCCAGCTCCTGCCAGGTCGCCTTCAACGCCACCAACAAGGGCACCAGCCTGATCCGGGCCTACGTCGGCGGCACGGGTGACATGTCCGAGGGCCGCCTGGCCAACACCGACGCCATGCTGCCCCTGCTGTCGTCTCCCGCCGACTGCCGGACCGAGGACGACGCGCTGCTGGAGAACACCTGCCGGCCCTCGGGTGCGGCAGCGGTCCCGGGCGCCAACGCCGAGCCCGACGACACCGACGTCGTCCAGATCACCTGGACGAGCTTCATCGACGGCCACCTCGACTGCGACGACGCCTCGCCCGCCAATGGCGAGGACGTGGAGTACAACGACTCCAAGGGCATCCGGGACGAGACCTACACCTGCACCCTGACCAGCCTCGACAACCCGCCCGTCCCGATTCCGGGGGCCAAGGTCGACGCCGAGCGCCTGGGCGGCGTGGGCGACACCGACGGCGACGCCGACGGCATCGCCGACATGAACGACTTCTGCACCACCGACGCCGGTGGCCGGTGCTCGGCCTCGGTCCAGACCCTGACGGGTGAGGGCGCCACCACCATCTGCTTCTGGGCCGAGCCCGGTGACGTGGCCGACGACGCCTTCTCCAAGACCGGGACCGCAATCGACGGCGGGGACTGCGACGGTGGCGGCGAGCCCGTGGACGAAGCCGAAGGCAACGACATCACCGACGCCGTCCTCCTCGACATCGGCGCTCCCCGGGCCACCCGCATCGACGCCGGCCCCGAGCTCGTCGTCTCCAGCCCCGGATCCCGCTTCTCCTACGCCTCCCGGGTGTGGGACCAGTTCGGCAACCCCTTCCTGACCGACACCGAGATCAGGGCCGAGTACTTCTCAGGCTCGCCGCTCGATTCCGACGGCAACACCCCCGCCACCCCCGACGCCACCTGCCGCACGGGCACGGGCGGGCTGTGCTCCATCCTCACCGCCAGCCAGGCGGCGCTGGGCACCAACCTGGTGTGCATCTGGATCGACACGCCCGAGAGCCGGGTCGACGAGATGATCGGCAACGGCGGCGACACCGCCGACGGCTCGTGCGGCGACAGTGACGACAACCGCTTCGACGAGATCCCGCTCGACCTCAGCTCCGACGGCAACGGCGACGTCCTGCCCCAGCCCGTGACCGACGGGCGGGACATCATCAAGCTGAAGATCGAGTCCCGGCCCTTCATCGCCCAGGTCAAGCCCGAGGAGAAGCGCCAGTCGCAGAGCGACGTCCTGCGGGTCCTCGGCAGCAGCTTCTACCCCGGGGCCCGGATCGCCGTGTCCGGTGCCGGAGTCAACGTGGGCCCCACCAGCCGGGTGTCGGAGTTCGAGCTCGCCGCCAGCTTCGACGTGGCCGCTGACGCCGCCCCGGGGCTGCGCGACGTCGTCGTCATCAACCAGGACGGTGGGTCCACGGTCTGCGGCCGGTGCTTCAACGTCGTCGGGCAGGGCTACTGGCTGACGGCCAGCGACGGCGGCATCTTCAGCTTCGGCGACGCCAAGTTCGCCGGCTCTACCGGCGACAAGGTCCTGAACAGGCCCATCGTGGGCATGGCCTCGACGCCGTCCGGCAAGGGCTACTGGCTGGTGGCCAGCGACGGCGGGATCTTCTCCTTCGGGGACGCCGCCTTCTACGGCTCCACGGGCGCGATGAAGCTCAACAAGCCGGTGGTGGGGATCGCGGCCTCGGGCACGGGCAGGGGCTACTGGCTGGTGGCGTCGGACGGTGGGATCTTCACCTTCGGCGACGCCGCCTTCCACGGGTCCACCGGCGCCATCCGGCTGAACCAGCCCATCCTCGGGATGATGCCCACGCCGCTGTCGAAGGGCTACTGGCTGGTGGCGTCGGACGGTGGGATCTTCACCTTCGGCGACGCCGGCTTCTACGGCTCGGCCGGCGGGATGAAGCTCAACCAGCCCATCATCGGCTTCGCCCGGCGTTAGCGATCGGGCGCCTTTCGGGTAGCCTCACCAGGGTCGAAATGTCCGGCCCTGGTGGGGTGGAGAGCCGCGGGGGTGGGTGGGTGTCGTCTGGCCCAGCCAAGAGGTTGATCGAAGTCGTGGCTGTCCTCGCCCTGGTGGGCGGGATGCTGGCCGGGGACGGCGTCGTCGCCAAGGAGCCGCTGGACGGGTTCTACGTCGCCCCCAGCCTCCAGATCAGCCCCGAGCTGTCCGACGTCCGCCCCGGCGTCCCCGTCGAGCTCACCGCCCGGCTGTCCCACACCGCGCTCACCGACGTGCCCGTCCACTTCCGGCTCGAGGCCATCGCCAACCGCGTCAAATACGGACGCCGCGCCGAGGCGCCGGCGGAGACGCCCAAGTGCCTGGTCCCGGCCGGGGAGCTGACGTGCACGGTCACCCTCGTCCGGCACCAGAGCGCGGCGCTCATCGTCCGGGGCTGGCTGGGCGGCGAGGAGTTCGGGTTCCCGGCCGATACCCGGGAGGGGCGCCTGTCCAGTCTCAACGTGTTCCTCCATCCGGGCGCCGACTGCCGGGTCGAAGACGGCGAGCCGGTCGACGACAAGTGCCGCGGCGGTCTCAACAGCCACGTGGAGCCGGGCGAGGCCAACGAGCCCGACACCACCGACGTGGTGCTCGTCGGGTGGACGGGGACGGCGGCCGCCTTCGTCGACTGCGACGACCCCGGGGCCGACGGTGACACCGAAATCGAGGAGCGGCCCCTGGACCAGCGCACGGTGACTTACGTGTGCACGCTGACCAACCAGATCACCGGGGAGCCGGTGATCGGGGGGCGCCTCGCCGGCGAGGTCATGGGCGGCCCCTTCGACGACGAGCGCAACGGCGCCTTCCGCTCCGACTACGGCACCTACCCCTACGCCCACGAGGACCGCCAGCTGTGCACCACGTCGGCGCCCGAAGGGCACTGCAGGTTCGATCTCACGGTGCCGGGCCAGACGGCCGGGGAGATGCTCATGTGCCTGTGGGCCGACGGTGACAACGACGGGTACTTCGGCACTGATGAAAACGACGGCGGAGGCTGCGCCGATGAGCCGGTGGGCGAGCAGCCGGAGAGCAACGACGGCAGCGACGCGGTCCTCATCCGCCTCCGCTAGCCGCTGGCGTCCGTAAGCGCCCTGCTCCCCGAACTGGCTCTGTTCAGCCCCGGCATGCGGGGCTGAGAAACGCCAGTTCGGAAGTGGGCCGCAGCGCCCGGCGTCGCACGCTCCTTCATTGCGTCTTTCCGTGCCGCTCCCGAGGCGCCCGCCAGCCCGCTCCTACTCCCGCCCGTAGAAGACCCGCTCCACCACGGCCCGGGCCCGGCGGGTGAGCCGGCGGTAGTCCTCCCGCAGGTTGGTCACGGGCGAGGAGGTGTACCCCAGCAGCCGGCCGAGGCGGGCTGCCTCCGTCCCGTCGGTGGGCAGCGAGTCGCCCGGCGCGCCGGTGAGCAGGTAGCGCTCGTTCCGGGCACGTTCGCAGAAGCGGTAGGCGGCCCGGAGCGCCTCGGCGTCGGCGGGAGCGAGCAGCCCCCGGGAGGCGAGGCGGAACAGCCCGTCGATGGTGGAGGCGGAGCGGACCTCCGGGTCCCGCCCGCCCTCGAGGAGCTGGAGCAGCTGCACCGTGAACTCCACGTCGGACAGCGAGCCCCGGCCCAGCTTGAGATGGAACTGGGGATCCTCGCCCGGAGGGATGCGCTCCCGCTCGACGCGGGCCTTCATGCGCCGCACTTCCCGTACGTCCTCCGGGGCGAACGGCACCCGGTACACGAAAGGCTCGATCATGGCCTTGAACTCGGCACCCAGCGCCCGGTCGCCGGCGATGGGCCGGGCCTTGAGGAGCGACTGGAACTCCCAGGTCAGGGCCCAGCGCTCATAGTAGGAGCGGTACCCGTCCAGGGACCGGGCCAGCGGTCCCTGCTTTC
This sequence comes from Acidimicrobiia bacterium, assembly GCA_044870155.1. GTDB lineage: Bacteria > Actinomycetota > Acidimicrobiia > IMCC26256 > BP-133 > CAWBJP01. Next base: position 6,133 of record JBIOYN010000123.1, read on the forward strand.
CCTCCGGGCGCAGGTTGGCGTCGATGCGGAACGTCTGGCCCTCGGCAGTGGTGGCCCCGATCTCCTTGATCATCCGGGTGGCGATCTTCTCGGCGGCGTCGAAGTCACCCGGGCCCGAACCCTCGTAGACGAAGAGCACGTCGATGTCGGAGGCGTAGGAGAGCTCCCGGCCGCCGAGGCGGCCCATCCCGATGACGGCGAAGGGCACGCTCGGTTCCAGCCAGCGCACAGTGGCCTCCACGCACGCCTCGGCCAGTGCCGCCAGCTCCCGGCCCACCGCCTCCACCGAGGCGTAACCGAGCAGGTCCCGGGCGGCGATGCGCAGCAGCTCCCGGCGCTTGAAACGCCGCAGTCCCTCCCGCCGGGCCTCCTCGTCCCCCCGCCAGGCCAGGGTTTCCAGGGCTTCGGCCACCAGGGCGTCCCGGCTCTTCTCCTCGGCCAGCAGGGCGTCGTCGGCCAGGGAGGGGACGAACTCGGGATGGCGGCGCAGGGCGTCACCCACGACCCGGGAGGAGCCGAGGAGCCGGCAGACCCGTTCTGCCGCCCCGGGCGATTCCCGGAAGGTGATGGCCAGCGCCCCCGAGCGGGCCCGGCCCTCGGCCAGGCGCCGCAGCTGCAGCAGTCCCAGGTCGGGGTCGGGTGTCTCGGAGAGCCACTCCAGGAGGAGGGGGAAGAGCTGGGCCATGAGCTGGGACCGGCGGGTGAGGCCGGTGGTGAGCTCGGTGAGCGCCGCCCGGGTGTGGGTCATGTCGAGGAACCCGAAGGCGGCCAGGCGCTCCTCGGCCGCCTCCACAGGCAGCGGCCCGGTGCCGGCGAAGGCCTCGAGCAGTGGGCGGAAGAACAGCTTCTCGTGGATGGACCGGACCTGGGCCTGGTGACGCCGCTGGACCGCCTCGAACTGCTCCCGGGCGCTGCGGGGGCCCTCGTCCCGGTACCCCAGCACCCGGGCCAGGCGGTTCCGGGCGGCCAGATCGGCAGGCAGCGAATGCGTCTGGGCCTCGTCCTCCAGCTGGAGGCGGTGCTCGACCGTCCGCAGGAACCGGTAAGAGGCGTCCAGGGTGCGGACCTGGGCGCGGTCCACGTAGCCGGCGCTGGCCAGTTGGTCGAGCGCCTCCAGGGTGTTGGGGGAGCGGATGCCGGGATCGTGACGACCATGGACGAGCTGGAGGAGCTGGACGGCGAACTCGATGTCCCGCAACCCGCCCCGGCCCCGCTTGATCTCGCG
>JBIOYN010000124.1:0-15598 GCA_044870155.1 Acidimicrobiia bacterium
CCTGTCGCCCGTGAGGAACGCCGATCGCTGGCCGTTGTCGGCCCGGCGTCGTGGCGGCCGTTCCGGCTGCTACGGGTTGGGCGGAGCGCTGCCGCCGGAGCCGGTGGGCCGCATCCCGGCCTCGGTGCCCGTGTCCTCCGTCGTCCGGATGGCCGTGTCCCGGCCCTGGCCCGTCGACTTCCCTTTGCCCGATGCCTCGTCCTCGCCGTAATAGGGCTCCTGTCCCTCTTCCTCGCCCATGTAGGGCTCGGCCCGCTCAAACGGACGGTCGTTGTCCTTCGCCATGTCGTTGCCTCCTGGGTCGTAGTTGGAGCCTTCATACCCAGCCCCCACGGGAAACGATTCCGGCGGAAAGGACGCCAAAGAGGGGCCCCGGCATCAAGAGGGCAGGCCCCGGCAAGGTTGGATCATGGGTCCAAGCCCCGAGTCCGTCCTTCAACTAACTGGCGACTTCCGGCCTGACCGGACCGGCGGCGCCACGCAGGGCTCTTAGCGTTGATCCTGGGGAAGCCAGGAGTGGTCGCCCACGCAGAACTCGTTGCCTTCGGGATCGGACATGACGATCCAGCTGACTCCGAGTTCCGAGCGGGTGGAGGCTTCCAGGCGCCGGGCTCCCAGCCCCTCCAGCCGGACGGCCTCGGCTTCGAAGTCAGGAACCATGATGTCGATGTGCATGCGGTTCTTGGCCGTCCGGGGCTCGGGCACTCCCTGCAGGAGCAGGTCCGGGATCCCGTCCGGGGCCCCGGCGAGGACGACGTACTGGTCATCGATCTGCCTGTGCTGATACCCGAGCGCCCCGATCCAGAAGGACGCCAACGTCTTCGGGCTGTTGCTGTCGAGGGTGAGGTTGATACCGGCCATCGGGACCACCTCCATCTTCCTAGCACGATCGTTCGTACTATCTGAGCACACTTAATACGATCGTGCTATCTTGTCAAGATGAAAGCTGCCGCGGCAGAGACCCGCAGCCGACGCCGGCGCAGCGATGGTGAACGGACCCATGCCGCCATCCTGGAGGTCGCCACCAAGCTGGCGTCAGTCGAAGGGATTCACGGTCTGACCATCGGTCGCTTGGCCGAGACCCTCGGCGTCAGCAAGAGCGGTCTGTACGCACACTTCAACTCCAAGGAGCAGCTGCAGTTGGAGACGATCGCGGCGGCGGAGTCCATCTTCAACGAGGAGGTCCTGCGTCCGGCGCTCGAGGCTCCCGAAGGATTCCGGAGGCTGGAAGCGCTCGGCGAGGCGTTCTTCTCCTATGTCGAGCGCGAGGTCTTTCCGGGCGGATGCTTCTTCGCGTCGCTCCTGCCGGAGATGGATGCCCGCTCGGGTCCGATCCATGACTGGGTCGTCCAGGCGGAGCAGACGTGGCAAGGAGGGCTCGTGGAGCTGATCCGGGAGGCGCAGCGCTCCGCCGAGATCGCCGGCGACGTCGACGTGGAGGAACTGGCTTTCCACCTTCGAGGCTGTCTCGAACTGGGCAACTACCACTACGTCCTCTTCCGAGATCCACATGCCCTCGATCTCGCTCGAAGGGCGTTCGCGAGCACACTCGAGCGGGCTCAAAGAAACCGACGCGGTCGACCGCCGAGGGCGAAGTAGAAGCGGTTCAGGGCTGTCGGCCGCGCCGTGCTGGTCGACAAACCCCGCGCGGGAGGAGGTGGGTGCCGGGGAGCTGGAAGCCCCCGGCGCCTCCCTCTGTCTTCGGCTACCCGGGGACGGGGTAGTCCAGGGACCCGGCCCTGCCCATGGCCTCGATCGACTCCTCCGTCGTCAGGAGCGGCGTGGTCCGCAGTGCCTTCAGGTGGCCGGCGCTGGCGGCCCGCATCGAGAAGCTGGCTGCGGTCTCGTTGTCGGGGAACTCGGCCACGACGACCGCGTCATACTCGCCAAAGCTGACGTAGGCGGCCTCCAGTCGGCCGCCGAGGCTCTCGATAATCGAGGCGACGCCGGCGGCGCGGTCCTGGGGGTTCTTCGTCATCGCCGCCCACGCCTCGGGCGTGTAGGCAGCCTGGAGCAGATAGTGGGGCATCGGATGACCTCACTTTCTCCGGTGAATATCGTCGGTCTACGACGGCGCTGGGCGGTGGTCAAGCGACCGAGCGACGGTCCAACTGTGACGTGCGACACAGGATTCCATCGGCGCGCCGTCGACACGTTCTCCTTGCCCCATCGTTTGCCCTGACCTCGGCTCCGCGTCTCGATCCTGCTGTGGTGTCCCGGACTCCCCTCCCTCGGCGTTCGGAGACCTCAGCGGGTGAACCCGGCCACCTGGGTCAGGTAGGTCGGCTTGAAGTCGGCCAGGGTGGCCTTCACCTCGGCGCTGGGGTCACCGTAGATCTCGAAGCCGGTCACCGTCGCCAGCTCCAGCACGCGGGCGGCGAAGTTCTGTCCGAAGCGGGCCACATGGGCCATGACGGCGGCGGAATCGGCGAACCGCTCGCAGAAATGGACGCGGGTGCCGTCGGCCGTGAGGAAGACCTCGTAGCCCAGCGTGTCGGGTTCGCCAGCGGCGTTGGCGTCAACCATTTCCTTGGCCAGCGCCGTGAAGGCGTCGACCGCCCCGGGCTTCAGCGTGATCTCGAACACCCAAAAGACTTCGTCGCTCATGCTGGAACTTTGTCACGCGCGCGGGCCCGACGTCGCCGGTGACGACGTGACCGACATTGCGCCCCACGCGGTCTTCTGTTGCGTGTCCCCTCCCCCACCGCTGCGGCGGACGCTTTGTGCGGTGTAGCCGGGGCTTGGCATCTCCCCCCGTTCAGCTCGATGAGGAGCGCGGTCGAGATGATGGGATCCCGCGATCCCATGAGTTAGCGCGACATTTCGCTCCGGACGGCTGGTCGCTACCGCTCCGGCAGTCGCCGGCGGGCGGCGAGGGGACCTGGACGCCGACGGGGAGGGCGACGAAGTGGGTGCGGGTGGCCCACAGGGTGCGATGGCGGATTCTGACGGCCGTCAGGACCGAGGCGCTGCCGGATCCGTAGTGGTCGCAGTTGGCGAAGCGGGCATGGACCCGGACGACCACCGACCCGTCCGACCCGAGGCTGAAGGGATGGAAGGCGACGAAGCCGGTGGCGTTGTGGAACGGAGTCTGGTCGACCTCCACGTTGCGGACACGCAGCAGCGCGTCGAACCGGGAGCGGGGGAAGGCGACCACCCGGGTCGGCCATGGGGAATGGTTGACCAGTGTGAAGTCGAAGGAGTACTCCTCGCCGTGGCGGTAGGGGACTTCGACCACCGCCTCGTCGAAGGGATCCTCGACCGTCTCGCCGGGGAAGCGGCTCATCGGCCCGTCGGCCGCCAGCGCTTCGGCGGTCACCGACCGGTGCACGGCCACGACCGCAACGAGCATCACGATGGCAGCGAGGGCGGCCACCAACGGTGCCAGCCGGCGGCCGCCCCTGACGGCATGGCGCTCGTCGTCGGGTCGCTCGTCCATGTGGACACTATGAACGGTCGGGGTGATCGACCCCCGAGACCGGTGGCCGCCGCGGGGACGGAGCTTGCAGGGGGCCATCACCGCCGTAGCGCAGTCCGTTCCGCCTGACGACCGTCGACGACCCGCCGCGTGTCGTCCTGGACATTCAGTCGTCGTAAAGCGTCGTCCTCGCCGCCCCTAGCCCGCGACCATCCCGTGGGGGTTGAGGACGAATTTCTTGGCGGCACCCCGGTCGAAGTCCTGGTAGCCCTCCGGGGCCGCGTCCAGCGGGATGACCGTGGCGTTGACGGCCTTCGCGATCTGGGCCTTTTCAGCAAGGATCAGGTTCATGAGGAGACGGTTGTAGCGCTTCACCGGACACTGGCCCGTGGTGAACGAGTGCGACTTGGCCCAGCCCAGTCCGATGCGGACGCCGAGCTGGCCGATCTTGGCGTTGTCGTCGACCCCCCCTGGATCGCCGGTGACGTACAGGCCGGGAATGCCCAGAGAAGCCCCGGCGCGGGCAATGGTCATGACGTCGTTCAGGACGGTCGCGGGCGCCTCGCTGGCGTCTTTGCCATGGCCCCGAGCCTCGAAGCCGACCGCGTCCACCGCCGCATCGACGACAGGCTCACCGGTGACGTCCTCGATCATCTCGGACAGCGGCGCGCTTTCCATCAGGTCGACCGTCTCGCAGCCGAAGCTGCGGGCCTGCTGGAGGCGCTCGGGGATCATGTCACCGACGATGACCACCGACGCGCCGAGCACCTGTGCAGCATGGGCGGCTGCCAATCCGACGGGGCCGGCCCCGGCGACGTAGACCGTCGACCCGGTGGTCACGCCCGCCGAGTATGCGCCGTGGTAACCCGTCGGGAAGATGTCCGACAGCATGGTGAGGTCACTGATCTTCTCCAGGGCCTGGTCACGGTCGGGGAACGTCAGCAGGTTGAAGTCAGCGAAGGGCACCATCACGTACTCGGCTTGCCCGCCGATCCAGCCGCCCATGTCGACGTAGCCGTAGGCTGCGCCGGGGCGTGCGGGATTGACGTTGAGGCAGATGCCGGTCTTGCCTTCAAAGCACATGCGGCAGCGGCCGCAGGCGATGTTGAAAGGCACGGAGCAGATGTCGCCGGGCTTGACGAACAACACGTCGCGACCGACCTCGACCACCTCCCCGGTGATCTCGTGGCCGAGGGTCTGGCCCACTGGTGCGGTGGTGCGGCCCCGGACCATGTGCTGGTCGCTGCCACAGATGTTGGTCGAGACGCACTTCAGGATGGCGCCGTGCTGGGCTTGCTTCTTCACGCCTAAGCCTTTGACGACGTCCTTGGGGAGTTCCAGCTTCGGATAGTCGATGGCCTCCACGCTGACCTTCGCCGGTCCCTGGTAGACGACTACGCGGTTCCCTGACATACGGCGGCTCCTTTGTTGACAGCGGCCGTCGAGACCACCGCCAGTCGGTGGTCATCGGCGTCAGCCCAGGCGGGCTCTCAGCTCGCCGGCCTGGTGCAGGCGTCCGGTCATGCCGATCGCCTCGTACTGCGCACAGGCGGCGTCGAGGAGGGCGCGGGCCCGGTCGGCATCACCCGGGTCCGCCCGCTGGATATACATCCGGGCCTCGTCGTGGTCGCAGACCGCCAGGCGAGGCCGGGCGCCCTGCTCGGAGGACATCGCCCGGGCCTGGGCGAACCATGAAGCCGCCTCATCGTGACGTCCGGAGAGGGCGCACAGGCGGGCCAACGCCAGGCGACCGTCGGTTCCGAAGAAGCGGAAATCCGGCACCAGGACCTTGTCTCTGACGGCCCGCTCGATCTCGGGAAGGTGATCGAGGCGCTCGAGCAACCAGAGCGCCTCGGCGGCGGCGTCGGCGATGCCGGGAAGGCCGACCGTCCACGACGGCGCCCGTTCCAGCCAGGGAAGGAGGGCGTCGACACAGGCCAGCGCTTCCGTGGTGTCCTGACGGCGAGCGGCGGCACGGGCCGCCACGGCGCTGAGCCAGCCCTGGAACCAGGCGATCACCGGCGGTCTGGTGGCCCGCAGGGGAGCGACCACGGCGGCGATTTCGTCCCATCCCTCACCGGTGGTGAGGGCCAGCTGGACCTGCGCCTGCAAGGCGATTCCGACGGGTTGGCCGATGCGATCGGCGAGCGTCAGCGCCTCGGACAGGGCGCGGCGGGCGTCGTCGATCGCTCCCAGGACGCTGTGGCAGACGGAAACCAGCGAATGGCCGCGTGCCGCCCGGGCCAACCGGCCGGCGGCGATCGCCTCGCTGGTCTCTGCTTCGGCGAGCGGCAGGCAGCGCTGGATCTCACCCGCCCAGGCGGCGAGCACAATGAGGTTGGCGCTTTCCAGCGCCTCCGCCCGCCGGTCGAAGACAGCCGCCATGGGGCCGGGCGCCAACGGGTCGAGCTGGGTGTTCCTCAGGAGGCGGACGGCGTCACGCCGTTCGGCGGAATCGACGGGGATCCCCGGATGGTTCGGGTCTTCGGCCGCCCGACGCTCGCAATCGATCGACACCAGACGGGCCCAGGCGGCATCCCGGGCGCCGGCATAGGTGAGGCCGGTTCGGGCCAGGTCCCAGGCTTGGGTGATGCCTCCGGCGATGGCGCACACGTAGGTGGCGTCGGAGAGATATTCGGCGGCGGCGGCCTTGCCTTCGGCTTCGGCGAGGGCGTCGCCGGCTTCGGCCGCCACCGCGGCCGCCTCGTCAAATGCGAGCGTCCACGCCAGCACGATGCCGAGGCGCCCGAGCAGACGTGGGTGGCGCACGTCACCCTCGGGCAACAGGTCGAGGGCCATGCGCAGGAACGTGACCGCCTCGTCGTAACCGCCGCTGGCCTGCGCCTGGTCGGCGGCGAGGAGGGCAGGGTCGACGCCCCGCTCGGCGCCGGCGAAGCTGCGGCTGTGGTGGTACTGGACGGCGATCTCCCCCGCCAGGTGGGGAATCGGGTGTCCGCCGCCGGCGGCCTCGAGCGCTTCGGCGGCCCGCCGGTGGAGACGCACCTGGCGGGACGGGCTGAGCTCCCGGTAGACGGTCTGGCGGATGAGCGTCCGCACGAAGACGTAGGTCTCGGCCGGTCCTGCGGGCACGATGAGGTGGGCGGCCAGGGCCTCGTCCAGGGCGTCGAGGGCGTCGGTCTCGGGCAGACCGGCCATGGCCTCCACCACCTCGAACCGGAACGGTCCGTCGAAGGCGGCCGCCGCCTGCAGGAGCTGGTTGGCGACCTTCGACAGGCGAGCCAGGCGGCGGGCCACGACCTCCCGGACCCGCTGGGGCACGCCCAGCTCGACCAGCGGCTTGCTCGTCGTCCACCGCCCGTCAGGCCGCTGGTAGAGGGAGCCCTCTTCGGAGAGATGACGCAACAGCTCCCGGATGAAGAACGGATTCCCCTCCGTCTGGCGGACCCAGGCGGCCCCGACGTTTTCCTCCACCTCGTGTCCGCCCAGCGCGGCGAGGAGCTCGGTCACTTCCCCCGGGTCGAGTCCCCTGAGAGTGAGGTGCTCGTAGCCCGCCTCTCGGGCCATGACGCCGAGCAGGTCGGTCAGGGGATGATCGGGGTCGAGGTCGACGTCCGGATAGGCGCCGAGAAGCAGAATGCGTTCCCGGGGGGCGAAACGCACGAGGTGGCGGAGCATGGCCACGGTGGAGCCGTCGGCCCACTGCAGATCGTCGAGCACGAGGAGGACAGGGGCCCGGCGTGATCGGGCCACGAGAAACTGGGCCATGGCGTCGAGGAGCCGGAAGCGTTCCTCCTCGGGCGGCACGGGCGTTGGTTCCGGCAGGTCGGGCACGACGTCGCGGATCTTGCTGATCAGTTGCGCCAGCGTGGCGGCGCCGGCGCCGAGGTCGGCGCGCAGCTCCTCCGGGGAGGCCACCGCCACGTGGGGGGCGACGGCCTCGGCCAGGGGGGAGTAGGGCGGCGCCCAGTCGCCTTCGAAGCAGCGACCCCACAGGACGTAGGCCCCGTCGCGTTCCGCCCGGGCCGCGACCTCTTCGATGAGGCGGGTCTTACCGATGCCGGGTTCGCCGGCCATGAGGACCAGCCCACCCTGGCCTCCCGCGGTCTGCTCGAGCCGCTCGGTGAGACGGGCCAGCTCCTCGGAGCGGCCGACCAGCGGTCCCTCGGCAGCGAAGCCACGGACCCCTTCTTCGTAGCGGACCTCATAGGTGGCCACCGGCGCCGGAAGCCCCTTCAACTCGAGTTCGCCGACCGCGGCAAAGGTGAAGCCGGGCCGGCCGGCGAGCAACCCGGCCACGAGGTCGGAACAGAGGATCTGGCCGGCGTCGGCTCGGTCACAGAGCCGTTTGGCCAACACCACGGGCGTACCGAAGAAATCGGCCACATCCCGGAACGCCTCTCCGGCGGTGAGGCCGACCCGGATCGCCAGGCGCTCCCCCGCCACCGGCCGGCGGGCCGCCTGCTGCATGGCGATGGCGCAGGACACCGCATCGGCTGCGGAGGGGAAAGACACCATGAGTCCGTCGCCCAGCCACTTCACCTCGTGGCCGCCGTGCTCGGCGACCGTTACGCCGAGGAGCTGGTGGTGAGCGGAGAAGATCCGCTTGGCCTGGTCGTCACCGGTGCGGGCCAGCAGCTCGGTGGAGCCGACGAGATCGGTGAACAGCAGGGTCACGAGACCCGACGAGGACTCGCTCATCGCTCAGCCATGGGCCGCTCCGACAGGTCGCGCCGCGCGAGTCTGCCCCTGACCGGCCCGGCTGTCGAGGGTCCGGCCTCCGGCGCCCGACTCGCCGACGTTGACCTGCGCCACGTCAAGGAGGCCCATCACGATCGGTGTCTTCCCGCCCAGGGCATCAGCCGGTTCTGGCTGGGTCGCCGGGTCCCGGGAAGCTGTCCGTCAACGTCCGCAGGAGGTCGCCCACAACACCTCGGCCGGGGGACCCCTCGGGCCATGCCTGCCCCTCTCCTCCGGGCCTGGTCCTGACCCACCCGACTGCCGTGTCTACGTTTCGGCGAAACCGACAAAGTTCACATGAATCCGTACTGGTACGGAGGTTTGTGACGTGCCGCCGCCGTAGCTTAGGTTCCGCTCATCCCCCATCCAGATCAGAGGGGGGAGACGAGGAACCGACGTCTTCTCGAGACCGTGGGCCTCCCCGGGTCTGTGTTGGCAGCCGCACCAGCGAGCCAGGCACAGCAGGCCACGGAAACGCACCATCCATGGCAGCAATGAGCGTGCGTCCGGGGCTGTCCGGGGCACCGATTTTCGAAACCCCACACCCACAACGGAAACGGATAGAAGCCCACAACGGCCGATTCTGGGCGAGGAGCCCACGGTGCGACTCGGACGGCAGGTGCCACACCGAAGGCGCCTAGGGCGCGCACCGTGCACCTCAGGTGACGATTGAGGTGCCCTGATGGAGGACGAGATGTTTGAGGCGGCAGGCGAACGCTGACGTGACGAGGCGGCGGGGCCTGCTGACGAGGGCACGCAGGTAACGAAAACGGATGACTGAAAGGGACATCATGGCGGAGACGGGGAAAACGCATATCGTGATCATGTTCACAGTCGGCCCGGACGACGTCGCAGAGGGTGACCTCGTCTTCGAAAAGCACGGCAAGTGGATGACGGGACACTCCCGCGAGGGAGACACGGCCCTTCTCCGCTACCACATCTCGAAGGGACCGGAGCTGTCGAATCCTTTGGACCCGAGCTCGTCCCCAACCGGCGACACGATCTTCGTCCTCTCCGAAATCTACGAATCGCCGGCCGGCGTCAACGAGCACTGGAGGCTGGCGCTTGAGCCCGACCGCAAGGCGGACCACGAGGATCTCGTGGCGTGGTGCGCCAAGGCCAAGAACATCACCACGCTGCACTACGGAACTACCGTCCAGGCTCTCTGGTAGGCCCAGCTTTCGACGACGCTCGGTATGGGGTACCAGCAGGTCTCAGCGCACCGAGCCGACCCCACAGACGGCCCTGTCAGATCGGGTCACGTTCCAGTCCTCGGCAAATTGCGTTCCGTGCCTCTCCCCCTGAGGCGTCGACCTCCCAGCGCTGCCTGATCACCTCCGAATGCGGCGGGAACCCGGTTCGCCGGGTTCCCGCCTCTCACTTGCCCACGAGTAGGCCCGTATGACGAGCCCGATGGCGAGATGGGTCTTGCCCATGCCCCGGGCCCAGGAATACCTGCTCCTTGGTGGTGACGAAGTCGAGCGTTTCCACCGGGCCACCCCACGGCCCAGACATTGGCGGCGGCCTGTGGCATGACGGCGCCGGCGTCGGGGAGGTGGCGGAGGATGCCGGCGACGCGGCGTGGGCCGTTTCGCAGCTCCAGCCGCAAAGCGCTTCGTCCTTCACCGAGGCAGTGCGCTCCGCTGCCTGGCGCGACCGACCGTCCACGTATGTGGTATGCGAACAAGACCAGGCCATCCCGTTGTTCGCGCAGGAGGCGATGTCGCGGCGCGCCCGAGACGTTTTCCGACTCGACGCCGGCCATTCGCCGTTCTTGTCGCAACCGGCCGAGGTGGTGAAGCTTCTGGCGCAGTTCGCTTGACACCAACCGGCGGTGAATTGCCCTCGTCCCCGGCCGAGTACCCGGAGCTCAGACTCGCAGAATGCGACTTCAGTCTGGACGGCACCAGGGGTGGCCGATGGCGGCTTCTACCGTGGCGGAGGGTGACGGGCGGAGCTCGAGCCGCCGTGTCTCCCCGGTTTGCATCCCGCCGGCTGGCGGGTACGGCACGGGATGAGGGAAGCGCACGGACACGGGGCGGATGTCTGGTGGCCCGGAACCCCGAGAATGGACAGTCGACCGCAATCGGCCTTCACCCGCCATCGGGTCGCAGGCGAGGGTCGGGGCGGCTGGGCCCGGACGGCGCTGAGCATGCGATCCGCGTCCTCATCGTGGAGCCGGACCTGTTCTTCGCCGAGTTCTTGGCCGCCATCCTGAGGGATGGCGTCCCCGAGTCCGTCGTCCGGGAACTCCCGTCGTTGAGTGGGGCACTCGACCATCTGTTCACGGCGCAGGGTGCGGAACTGATTGTCACCAACCTGACGGTCGCCGACGACGCCGGCTCCATCGTCGCCCGGATGCTTCGGCGCGCTGCCCCTGACGCCGCCATCGTCGTCCTCACCGAGATCATCGACGCGGAAGTCGCCGCCGAATGCCTCCGCCTGGGCGCCGACCGTGTGCTCTCCAAGAAGAAGCTGACCGAGCAGTCCTTTCTGGCTGCGGTCACCGATGTCGTCAAAGGCGGGCGGCGACCTCAACAATGATTCGGCGAGGATGAATCACCCGTCCCAGGACGCCTCCACGTAGCGACGGCGCCCGACGAACAGTGGCGACACCTTGTCACGGACCGGCGGTACCCCGCCGATGTGACAATGGCGTCGACAGTGTTGGGAGCGTAGAGATGACCCGGTTGGTGTGTCCGGCCTGCGGGGAGTCGGCTGGTGTTCCGATCCTGTGGGGGTTCCCGACGCCGGAAACCGTCGAGAAGGTCAACGCCGGCGAGTGGGACGTCAAGCTGGGCGGCTGCGTGATCCCCGACCCATATGTCAATGTCACCTGCCGGTCGTGCGGCCGCCGGTGGCTCGGGGAAGCGAGCGACGAGCCTGTCGAGGATGCGCCATGAGACGCTCAGACAAGTCGGCGACGACTGATTCGGACCTGGATGCTCTCGATCGAGACGGCGTCGCTGGCGGTTGGCCCGCCGTTTCCACTGGACCTCCCGCTCGAACGTCACGACGGTCACCATCGCCTGCCATCACAACAACCACGAAGCCAGCGCCGGCGCCTATCGTGGGAGCGTGACTGCGTCGTCGAGCGGTCGGGCTTACGACGTCATCGTTGTCGGCTTGGGCGGCATGGGCAGCGCCGCGGCATACCACCTGGCGCGGCGCGGCCGGCGGGTCCTGGGGCTCGAGCAGTTCAAGCCGGCTCACGATCTGGGCTCCAGCCACGGCAGCTCCCGCTTGATCCGCCAGATCGAGGACCCGGCATACGTTCCGCTCGCGCAACGCGCCTACGAGCTGTGGCGCGAACTCGAGCGCGACTCGGGCGAAGCCCTGCTGCTCGTCACCGGGGGGCTGTTCCTCGGCCCCCCGGGATGCCCGATGCTCAGCGACGCCCAGGCGGCGGCCGACGCATGGGACCTACCCCATGAGTTCCTTCGGGCACCCGAGATCCGCCGCCGCTTCCCGCCTCTTGTCCCCGACGACGACACGGTGGCGTTATTCGAACCCACCGCGGGTGTTCTCCGCCCTGAGCTTGCCGTCCGCACCCACCTGCGTCTCGCCGGCGCGGCAGGGGCCGATCTGCACTTCGCCGAGCCGGTGACAGACTGGTCGGCCGCCTCGGCTGAAGGGGTGACGGTCGTCACGGGGGCGGCCACCTACGGCGCGGAACGCCTCGTGATCTGTCCCGGACCATGGGCTCCGTCCCTGCTCGGAAACATCGGCGTGCCGTTGGCGACGCAGCGCCTGGTGGAAACCTGGTTCCAACCGGAGGGTGGCTTGACGCCCTTCCTGCCCGACCGGCATCCCTTCTGGCTCTGGGACCTGGGAAGCGGCGGACGGCGACTTGGCTTCCCGGGGTTCCTCTACGGCGCCCCCGCCATCGACGGGCCCGATGGTGGCGTGAAACTGAGCCTCGTGCACGAGCAGCGCTGTACTGCCGAGACCGTCGACCGCACCGTATCCCCAGGGGAAGTGGAAGAGGCGGCGTCGCTCCTCCAGTCCCGCATCGGTGTTCCCCTGGGTTCGGCGATCCGGGCCAGCGTGTGCATGTGGACCAACACACCCGACCACCATTTCGTCCTGGCGACGCATCCCCGGTATTCAGACGTCGTCGTCGCCGGCGGCTGCTCCGGTCACGCCTTCAAGTTCCTGCCCGCGATCGGCGAGATCCTCGCCGACCTGGCCATCGACGGGAAGACGGCACACCCGATCGCCCTCTTTGAACCGGGCCGGGCCGGGTCGTTTCAGGAGGGTTGATCGCTCCCGTGCCGCGGCCGTTCCGTAGCACCGTTCGACCACTTGATGGTCGCTCGACCGTGCCAGCCCAACCGTCGGGAACAGTGGACATGAACCACCGGGACGAGACCTCGGGCCGCCCCCGGGACGTGAGCCGCCGCCGATCCCTACACTGACCCGCCGCGTCTCATCTTTGGGGACGAGCCAGCCGTGACCGACTTCCGAAGCGAACGTCCGCCGGTTCTTGCCTCCGCAGGCATGGTGACCTCCCCGCATGCCCTGGCCTCGGAGGCGGGCGTGGAGGTGTTGAAGGCGGGCGGCTCGGCGGTCGACGGCGCCATCGCGGCCAGTGCCGTCCTGTCCGTGGTCTACCCCCATATGGCCGGTGTCGGTGGAGACGCCTTCTGGCTCATCTACGACCGCCGTCAGCAGCGGGTTCGGTTCCTCAATGGCGCCGGCCACGCCGCCGCCAGCGCCACCCGTGATCGCCTCCAGGTCGAAGGCTTCTCCGAGATCCCCTTCCGTGGCATCGTCCCGGCCACGCTGACCGTGCCGGGGGCGGTGGCCAGCTGGTGCGAAGCCCACGGCGAATACGGCAGGCTGCCGCTCGCCGCCGACTTGGCCGCCGCCATCGGCTACGGCCGCGACGGCTTCCCGGTGAGCGAGCGGCTGGCCCGTTGGATCGCCTTGACCGCCGACCAGGGCGCCTTCAACGGGGATGCCGCCCGATGGCTCATTCCCGAGGGCCGGGCGCCGCAGCCGCATACCCGGCTGGCCGCCCCCGGGTTGGCGCGCATCCTGGAAGCCGTCGGCGACGGCGGGCGCGTCGAGTTCTACGAAGGCGGAGTGGCCCGCGACCTGGCCGGATTCGCCCACGAACACCGCGGGTTCTTCACCGAAGGTGACTTCCGGGCCCAACACGCCGTCTGGGGAGAACCGATCATCGGTGGCTACCGGGGTCTGACCATCTACCAGACGCCCCCGCCGACGCAGGGCTTCACCGTCCTCGAGATGTTCAACCTCATCGAACCGTATCCGGTCGCCGACTGGGAATTCCTCGGCGCCGACCACGTGCACGTCCTCGTCCAGGCCAAGCAGCTCGCCTACCACGACCGCGACACCTACCTCGCCGATCCCCGCTTCGCCGACATCCCCCTCCACCGTCTCCTGTCCCGGCGCTACGCCGACGAACAGCGCCGGCTCATCGACCCCGACACGGCGATCCCCTGGTATCAGGTGCCATCGCCCCGAACACTCGCCGGCGACACCGTCCACGTCGCCGTCGTCGACGCCGAAGGAAACGCCGTCTCGCTGATCCACAGTCTCTACGGGGTGTTCGGATCCGGAGTCGTCGCCGGAGACACCGGGATCGTCCTCCAGAACCGAGGCGCCTACTTCTCCCTCGACCCCGACCATCCCAACCGGCTCGAGCCCGGCAAGCAGCCGCTGCACACCCTGATCGCCTCACTCGCCTTCGACGGTGACCGCCTGTGGCAGGTGTTCGGGTGCATGGGGGCCGATGGCCAGCCGCAGATCCACCTTCAGGTCTACACCGCGCTGGTCGACTTCGGCTTGAACATCCAACAGGCGATCGAGATGCCGCGGTGGCTGTCCGGACGGTTCGCGCTCGGCGAGCCCCGCGACCTCCTCAACCTCGAAGCCCGCTATCCCCCCGACACGATCGTCGAACTCGAACGGCGGGGACATGTCATCAACCGGTGGGGCCCATGGAACGAACTGGCCGGCCACGCCACCGGCATCACCATCGACCCCATCGCCGGCACCCGCCTGGGCGGCGCCGACCCCCGCAGCGACGGGGCAGCCATCGGATATTGACCGCGCCGCGGGCCCGAGAATCCGTGGCCGGAGCGGGACCTGGCGTTCATCCCTGCCCATCGAAGAACCCCTCGAGCGCATCATCGCAGCCGGCGGCGCCGACCCACAGATGCGACACGAGGGCCCCGTTTCTACGGGAGGTCGGTGAAGAGGATCTCCCGGTAGCTGATGTCACCGAAGGTGACACCTCGGCCGGTGGCTTCGGTCCGGCGGGCCTTGGCGGCTTCGGCGGCGGCCTGCATCGCCTGCTGGTCGTCCCAGACGGTGCCGACGATCCCTTCGCCGGTCTGCGGGTTGATCATGTTGCGCAGCGTCCGAAACCCGGGGGCGGCGGTGATCTGTGGGACGACCTCACGCTCGAAAAACCCGATGGTCTCGTCGATCTTGGCGGGGTCGACGGAGAAGCGGGTCACCATGAGCGCCGAGCCGGGGGTCGGCGGCTGGGTGACCTCGGCAACACGCTCCTCGAACATTTCGACGGTCAGCTCGCCGCCGATCCCCTGCTGGGTCTCCTGCCGGGTCTTCGCCAGGGCACTTTCGCTGGCGTCGCGGTCAGCCTCGGTCTCCCACCGCGACAGGATCCCGAACAGTCCGCTCGACCGGTCGGCGCTGGCGATCATTCCCTGGTAGCCACGCTGGGATCGCACCACCGGCAGGGCCGTGTCGCGGACCATGCTGAGGGCGGCGTCGACATCCTTGACTCCGGTGAAGGTCAAAACTCGGGTGTACATGCATCCACCTCCGGTGCTCGACGCATGCTCGACGAGCGGAAGCCTTCCACGAATCGTGCACGCCCGTCGGCGTCAAGATGACGCCGTGCGTGCCCACGGTCAAGGTCGGCACCGGGCCAGACCCCGCACAGCGGGTCACGGTCGTGTCAGGGTCACTCCGTCATGTGATGTATCGAGTCGCCCCCAGCGTCCAACTCATGGAGCTCAACGCTGCCATCGGCCCTGCTGAAGGCGACGGCCGCCACGCCGCCGTGGGCGGTCGGTCGTTCGCACAGGGCGCAGAGCGGCTTCTCCGGGCTGTCGAACCGCGCCAGTCGGCGGCGCGCGCCACCCTGTCGGTCACCCAGCCAGACGCTCCAATTGCCAACCTCTGCGTCGGAGCCATTTTGCGTCCGGCTCACCTGGACCGTGAAGAGCGTGCCCTCGATGCGCTCACCGTCATCGGGAGACTCCGACGGCGCGACAAAACGATCGTCAGCGTTGTTGTAATCGGTGGAGGGGGCCTGAAGGCTGCTGGTGGGACTCATGCCGGCTTCCTCTCTCACAAGAAATTCTGCCGAAGCCGGGTGATCGTAGGGCCGGGGGGCTTCGAGCATCGTTCACGGGGGCGACGGAAGCAGTGTGACCGGCAGAACTCTCTTCGGAGTGGCAGTAATCCTCCACGCCCACCGAC